>JBEQCK010000032.1:0-25007 GCA_041639335.1 Novosphingobium sp. | reverse complement strand
CATGGACGAGCTTTCGGAAGAAGATAAGCTCACCGTCGCCCGCGCCCGCAAGATCCAGCGCTTCCTTTCGCAGCCGTTCCACGTCGCCGAAGTGTTCACCGGCATCTCGGGCAAGTTCGTCCAGGTCGAAGACACCGTGCGTTCGTTCAAGGCAGTCGTCGACGGCGAGTACGACCATCTTCCCGAAGCCGCGTTCTACATGGTCGGCGGCATCGACGAAGCGGTCGAGAAGGCCAAGAAGCTGGCTGCTGAAGCCTGAGCTACCTGAAGCCCCTCCCGCAAGCGGGAGGGGTTTGGGGTGGGCCTTCGCAAACGCAGCGCCTGCCCTAGCCCACCCCCGACCCCTCCCGCCTGCGGGAGGGGGGAGAAGATGAAAATGTCGCTCCACTTCGAACTCGTCACCCCGGCCCGCCTCGTCCGTTCGGAAGAGGTCCACATGGTCGTCGTTCCCGGCACAGACGGTGAATTCGGCGTGCTGGAAGGCCACGCGCCGTTCATGTCCACGGTCAAGGACGGGACGATCAAGGTCTACAAGTCGGCAGGTTCGGCTCCTGAAGAGATCACGGTCCAGGGCGGCTTCGCCGAAGTCGGCGCCAAGGGCCTGACGGTTCTCGCCGAACACGTCGAAGGCTGATCGGCCTTAACCGACACGCAAGAGGGCTGGTCCGCAAGGACCAGCCCTTTTTGTTTGCTTGGATTGCCCCACTCGTACGCCTCACATACAATTTTTCACCCAATTCATCATTCTGAACTTTTCAAGCACGCGAAAATGAGGCATGGCGAGTCCATATCCGTGAAATTGCATCGGGAGAGCTTGAGAAATGTCCCAGACCCTCGAACAGGTCATCCAGAACGCCGGTGACCTCGTAAACTTCGTCCGCAACCAGCAGGTCGGTCCCAACGTCTATCCCGGCGTCCCGGCCGAGTATTCCAACTGGCGCAACGAACAGTGGGCCTGGGCACACTCCGCCGTGCTCTACAACCAGTCGTACCACATGGTCGATCTGGCGGTTAAGGGTCCGGACGCCTTCAAGATGCTCGAGCACCTCGGCATCAACTCGTTCAAGAACTTCCAGCCCGATCGCGCCAAACAGTTCGTGCCGGTCACGCCGGATGGCTACGTCATTGGTGACGTGATCCTGTTCTACCTCGACGAGAACCACTTCAACCTCGTTGGCCGCGCGCCGACGATCGAATGGGTCGAATACCACGCCGCCTCGGGCAACTGGAACGTCACCGTCGAGCGCGACGAACGCTGGGCGATGCGCACTGATGGCAAGCGCAACTCCTACCGCTTCCAGGTGCAGGGCCCGAACGCGATGAAGATCATCGAGAAGGCAACCGGCAAGACCGCTCCTGACCTCAAGTTCTTCCACATGACCCGCATGACCATCGGCGGCAAGGAAGTCCGCGCGCTGCGTCACGGCATGGCTGGACAGCCCGGTTTCGAGCTGATGGGCCCGTGGGAAGACTACGGCGCCGTCCACGCCGCGCTGGTCGAGGCTGGCCAGGAGTTCCAGATGGCGCTGGTCGGTGGCCGCGCCTACTCGTCGAACACGCTGGAATCGGGCTGGATCCCCTCGCCCTTCCCCGCGATCTATACCGGCGAGGCGCTGCGCCCCTATCGCGAATGGCTTTCGGCCAACTCGTACGAAGCCAAGTGCTCGGTCGGCGGCAGCTACGTGCCCGAAACCATCGAGGGCTACTACACCACGCCGTGGGATCTCGGCTACGGACCCTTCGTCAAGTTCGACCATGACTTCATCGGGCGCGCCGCGCTTGAGAAGATGGCTGCCGAAGGCAAGCACCGCACCAAGGTGACCCTCGCGCTCGACAACGAAGACGTCATGCGCGTCCAGTCCTCGGCACTGAGCAAGGGCGATCGCGCCAAGTTCATGGAGTATCCGAGCGCTGTGTACTCGATGCACCCGTTCGATCAGGTCCTCGCCGATGGCAAGCTGGTCGGCCTTTCCACCTGGATCGGCTACACCGCCAACGAAGGCAAGTTCCTCACTCTCGCCATGATGGAGCCGGGCTACGTCGAGCCGGGCACCGAGGTCAGCCTGCTGTGGGGTGAGCCGAACGGCGGCACAACCAAGCCTACCGTCGAGCCCCACGTCCAGACCGAGATCAAGGCCACTGTTGCCGCCGTTCCCTATTCGGAAGTGGCGCGCGACAACTATGCCGAAGGCTGGCGCACGAAGAAGTAAGACTGCGGGCATCAGCCCGAAAGCGAGAGCGCCGGCCCATCCCGACGGGTCCGGCGCTCTTTGCGTTTCTGTGTAAAATTAGTTTGTGTTACTAACAATATCTGGCAAACTGCTCGCAACGACGAGAGAGGATTCCCATGGCCGCCAACAACACCATCACTTTCTATGACCTCGCCCTTTCCACCGGCGCGACGATCAGCCCCTTCGTCTGGGCAACCAAGTACGCTCTGAAGCACAAGGGCTTCGATCTCGACGTCGTGCCTGGCGGCTTCACCGGCATTCTCGAACGCACCGGCGGGAAGACCGAGCGTCTTCCGGCGATCGTCGACGATGGCGAATTCGTGCTCGATAGCTGGGGCATCGTCGAATACCTTGACGCCAAGTACCCGGACCGCCCTGCCCTGATCCCGCATGAAAGCGTGGCGGCCACGCTGAAAGCCTTGGATCACTGGTTCTGGAAAGCAGCCGTCGGCCCGTGGATGTTCTGCTTCTGCGCCGATTACCGCAACCTTTCGGTACCTGCCGACCATGAATACGTTACTCACAGCCGCGAAAAGATGCTCGGCCGCAAGCTTGAAGACGTGCAGGCCGGACGCGAAGATCGCCTGCCCGGTATCAGCGCCGCGCTCGAACCGCTGCGTGCCGCACTGGGCCAGCACGAGTGGCTCGGCGGGTCATCGCCCAACTATGCCGACTATCGCATCATGGGCGGTATCCTGTTCACCGCGTCGGTCTGCCAGACGCCGGTCCTTGCCAACGACGACCCCCTGCGTCCGTGGATCGAACGCTGCCTCGACCTCTACGGCGGGCTTGGCCGTCACCCCGGCCTGTTCCCGCTGTTCGGCCTCGAACAGCGCGAAGGCGATCCCGACCTGTTCAACCGCGCGGCAGGCCAAGGCGGCATCTACAAGCGCAACACCGGCCCGGATTCGACCCGCGCCGAGACCCAGCGCATTACCGAAGGCATGAAGTCGTAAGCGAAAAGAGGGCCGGAGCGATCCGGCCCCTACTTCCGGAGCTTGGCCAGCATGTCGCCGAAAGTCAGGCGCGTGTCGATCGTGGTGTAGACGCGGATTGGCTTGCCCATGGGATCGGGCTTGCAAGTGCCGTCTGCCTGCACGATCGGAGCAGGTATCATCACATAGTCGCTGGACGATGGATCGGGCTCAAAAGACGATTGCAGCACGGTCAGCGTGACCAGTGGGCTGTCGCCAAGGGCATAGGCCTCGCCCACCTTCAGGCCCATCTTGGCCGCGGCCTCGGACAGGCCCGATATCTGGCCTGCCAACCAGGCGCCGGTCCCGCCGCGCTCTTTCATCGCTTCGAGTTCGGCCATGGAGAACAGCATCCGCCGATAGGTGTTGCGCGGCACTTGCCATATCGCAACGTCGGAGCGGTTGAAGACGACCTGCGCCGCTGCCACATCGATGGTGATGTTGTACTCGCCCGGCGACCCACCTGGCACGGGCAGGCCAAGCCCCGGATACTCGGGCCCACCAATCCACACCAGCGTCAGCCGCTTGGCAATACGCGGCTCGATCAGCAACGCGGACGCGAGGTCGGTCAAGCCAGCGCCGGCACAGTAGAACAGTGGCAAGGGATCGTCCCGCATCGCCTCGGCAATGATCGCATCGGCTGCCGCAGAGCGTGCGGGGACAGACGCGGAGATCATCGCCTTCTCGGAGCCGACGAAGACCGGCACCTTGCCGGTCAGCCCCATGACCTCCAGCAGTTCGCGCGCCCGGTTTGCACCATCGGTTGCCTGATGGTCTGACTTGGCCCACTTCTCATCAGCGTGGAGATGCGACCCGATGATCGCCCGGACTTCGACCGAAGGCGAGCGCAAGTGATGCGCCAGCTGAAACAGGCCGTCCGGATCTCCGGAAAAATCGTTGTCGCAAATCACCCGGAAGCGTCGCTGATCAGCCGCAGCCCGTGCAAGGCCGGGGACCACCATCAGACCTGCAGCGGCGGGCAGAGCCCCAAGAAAAGACCTGCGCTTCATCACTGTACCGCTCCTGCCACGCGCAGCAGCAACTGGCGCACCCGCTCGGCTAATTGTTCATCGAATCGCACCGCCGGGACGGCTACACTGAATGCACCAGCAAGCTGCTCGTCGATCCACACCGGCACCGCCATGCCGCAGATCCCGACCGTCGCCTCTTCCTGGGCGAGGCTGAAGCCAGTCGCCATGATCTGGGCAAAGTCGGCACGCAGTTCTGCCTCTGTCGTGCGCGTCTGCGCCGTCAGCTTGGCGCGCTCTGTTTCGGCGAAATAGCGCTCCAGTTCAGCCGGCGGCAGCCACGCCGCCATGATCTTGCCTGCAGCCAGCGCATGGAGCGGGCGTCGCGTGCCCGGGTCCACGGCATAGCGCAGGGCCTGATCGCTGGCCTCGGTGACCAGCGCTTCCACCTCCCAGCCGCTGCGCACCATGAACGACGACGTCTCGTTCAATTCGCTGCGGAGCGCGCGAACCAGCGGCGCCACGCGGTCTTCCAGCGTCAGCGCTGTTTCAGGAGCACGCAACCGCTGCAGGCCCGGCCCCGGCAGATAGCGCCGCCCTTCCCGCGTCAGGTAGCCACGCTCGGTCAAGGTGGCGAGCAGATAGGACAGGCTGCTGACCGGAATGGCCAGCGCGCCCGCAATCTCCTGCGCCACCGCGCCTTGGCGATTTGCGACGACGTACTCGATCACGTCGAGCGTGCGCATCGCCGACTTAACCGGGTTCGAGGCGGCAGGGGCGTTCACTTGAACGTCAGGCTCCCGCGCCGCTCGGCAAACCGCCAGCCCTCAGCAGTAAGCGCAAAGCGATCGTGGAAGGAGCCGACGAGCGGCGCGCCTTCGCCCGTGAACAACAGCATGGCGCTGGTGCCGCGTGCGGTCGCCGGCCCTTCGACATCGATGACCACGTTCGAACAGACATGCCGGGTGGTGCGCGGCGGCCTGGCCTTGAACGCAGCGAGGATCGCTTCGCGCCCTTCCACGCCCTGACCGGGCGCAGTCGGGCGGTACATGACGCCATCCTCGGCATAGAGCGCTGCCACTTCCTCCCACCGCGCCTCGTCGTTGAGGTTGGCGTAGAGGGCAACGAGGCGGGCGCAATCATGCTCCGCGGCGCGGCGATCCTCGGGCGTCACAGGCGGCTCGCGGCGATATCCGCGCCTTCGCGCAGCGACTTCAGCTTGCGCCACGTCACGATCGGATCGAGCTTGCCATAACCCGCGAAGGTGCCGAAGCCGCAGTCGGTGCTCGCAACCACGCGGTCCGCGCCGACAAAGCCGGCAAAGCGCTCGATACGCTGGGCAATCAGTTCGGGATGTTCGATGTAGTTCGAGCACGTGTCGATCAGCCCCGGCGCAAGGATCTTGTGATCGGGCAGCTTGGCGTCCCGCCACACGGTCCATTCGTGTTCATGGCGCGGGTTGGCGCCTTCGAACAGGATCGTGGCAGGGCGCGCCTGGATCACGATGTCCACCACGCGCTCGAGCGGGATGTCGTGGTCGTGCGGGCCTTCGTAGTTGCCCCAGCAGATGTGCATGCGCATCTTCTCGGGCGGAATGTTGGCCGTCGCCGCATTCAGCGCCTCGACGTTGGCTGCGGCGACCTTGAGGAAGTCCTCTTCCGACAAGTCCTGATAGCCGGTGTGGCGGCTCATCGCGAGGTCGGGGCAATCGAGCTGGAGATAGAAGCCCTCGTTGACGATGGTCTCGTACTCCTCGCGCATCGCATCGGCGAGGTCGGCGAGGTAGGCTTCGTGGCTGGGGTAGTGGCGGTTGACCTGGAAAGCGGTGATCAGGCCCGGCGATGCCGCATTCATGAACGCTTCGGTATCCGGCGCGGCGTGGTTGGCGAGCGCGGCCTTGAAGCGGCGGATGTCGTCATGCAGCGGCTGCAGCGTGACCTTGCGCACCGGGCCGATGCACGAGGCGCGGACGAACTCCTGGCTGCCCATGATCGCCGAGAGCTTCTTGGCAAGGTTGGGCACTTCGGCGAGGTCAGCCGCGGGCTTGCGATCAATGTGGCCGCCGAAGCCGGAAAGGCGTTCGATCATGTAGGTCGAATATCCGACCTTGCCGAGCTCGCCATCGGAAACCACGGACACGCCAGCATCGACCTGCATCTTGACTGCGGCGTCGACTGCGGCCGAAACTTTTTCGTCGAATTCGGCGGCGTCATATGCTTCGCCCTTGTCTCGGGCAAGCAGCAGGGGCGTCAATTCATCGCCGCGCGGGAGGCTGCCGACGTGGGTTGTCTTGATCTTGGCCATTTCAGTTGCCTCTTCCGCAGTTCATATCCATGAAAAATTCATAGCGGAGTTCGTGGTCGAAACAAGCGGATTTGCGGGATTTTCCGCGAGAGTTGCCGCGCAAGGGGTTTACGGGTTTACATGGTCCAGAGAAAAAGACTGACACCCGCGTCAGATACACCCCGCCCCTGCGTTGGTAAGCGGAAGCGGGACTCGGATCGCGGTCTCCTTCCAGCGGCGAGTCATGACATGATCCCCGCCGTGTAGGACAGCCATAAATGTCCAGGCGCGCCTGGTGCCGAAGATCAATCGACAGCCACGACGAAGTCCACCGCCACGCTGGCGCTGTGCGTGGCGGGTACCTTCCACAGTTGCTTGCGACCATCGAGCGTGGAGATGAGGTTCACGATTTCCGGCCCACTGACAGGCGTTTCGGTGTTGGAAACGCGCGCGATGCGCGTCACGCGGCCGCCAATCGCCCTGGCATAGACGTCCGCCTCGGCGCGGGCCTTTGCCAATGCATCGGCAACAGCGCGGGCATGGACGGTGGCCGGGTCCCTGAAGCGGAAGTCGGTCGGGTTGTCGGCGCCTGGGCCAGTGCGGATATTGAGGAGTTCGGCAACCGCCGGATAAGTGCGCAGATCATCGATGCGGATCGTGGCGCTGAAACGGGCATCGAACCATGGAAGCTTGCGCGCCTTGCGCCGCCGCGCTTCCATACGCGCTGCTGTGCCGGCAGCATCTGCGGCAGCCGCGGCAGCATCTGCACCGTCGGCCGCCGCAGCGATGGCTTCTTCATCAAGGTGCTCTTCGGGATCGGCGGTACCGTATTCCGCCACATCCATCATTTCCGCTGAGCGAACCATATAGATGTTTCCTGCGCGCAGTTCGTCCTCCTCCTTGCGCTCTTCGATGACCGGTGGCGTGAGAGTGAATGCCGCCTGCGGGATACCCGCCTTGAGCAGGCGGGCCGTCAGCGATGCTGCCTGCGCCTTGATCTGCGCCTCGGCTGCCGGCTTGCCGCGCCCATTGGCAAATAGATCCGTGGTAATGACTGCGTAGTCGGCCATGACCGCGCCGCGCGCTTCGATGTGCAGTTCGCTTTCGGTTGCCGCCTGGGCGCTTCCGCCCATGATCGCAGCCATGCCGGCCAGCCTTATCAGTACCTTGCGCATCGTCTTTGCCCCCATCTGTATCGCACAAGTGTTGCAGGCGCGACTGGCGCTGGCAAGCGGTCAGCCAGCCTTGTCCGCCGAGGGGCGACGTCCGGTCACCCTCTGGTAGAAGCGGGAGAAGTAGCTGGGGTCTTCGAAGCCGAGCTCGGCGGCGACCTGTGTCGCTGTGGCATTGGTGTAGCGCAGCAGGCGGTGGGCTTCGAGGGCGAGGCGGCGGTGGATCAGGTCCATCGGACTGCAGCCGAGGCGCGCGGCGGTGAGGCGGGACAGCGTGCGGCGGGTAAGGCCGAGCGCGCCGGCATAGAAATCGAGATCGCGGTGCTGGCGGTAATGCAGTTCGACAAGCTGGCGAAAGCGGTCGAGCCGCTGGTCGGCACGCCCCTGCGGATCGGCAGCGCCTGCCTCGCGGGCAATCGTGCGGATCAGGCTTTCAGCCAGCGCCATGAACAACGGATCGCGCTGCTGCCATTCCTGTTGCAGCCCGAGCATTTCACGCGCGAGCCAGACGGCGCGGCGGGCAGCTTCGGGACCAAGCGGCGCGGAACCGCCGCGCGCCAAAGCGCCGAGCAACGGATCGGCGGGGCTTGCTGCCCTTGTGGAAAAGTCGGTGGACAAGGTGAGGACAAATCCGCACGTGCCCTGCCGGAAGCGGAAGCCATGGACGGCAGCGGCGGGCACGATCACGCGCGCCGGACCTTCGAGCCCGACAGTGACGGTATCGAGAGTCACTGCCGCGTGTCCTTCTTCTACCAGAAGAACCTGGACGAAATGATCGTGGCGGTGAATGCCGATTTCCCAATCGTGCAGGGCACTGCGCTCCGCAATGGTCTCGATATGTGCGAAACCGCCGGTGTTCTGGGCCGTGCCTTCGCCATAGAGGGCATATCTTGGTATCGCCTCGGTCATGTCCCGAAAGTGCCAGAAGTTTGTCCTGCGGCTGCATTCACCCGCAAGGGCGCTTCTGTCAAATTCTCCAGCACTGACCCCGCATCCCAGTGCGGGCGCGTGGGAGAATTGTCATGAAGACCCAGGTCGCCATCATCGGCGCGGGCCCGGCCGGCCTGCTGCTCGGACACCTGCTGAAGGCCGAGGGCGTTGACTGCGTCGTGGTCGAGCGGCAGCAGCCGGACTATATCCTTGGCCGCATCCGTGCAGGTGTGCTGGAGCAGATCACCGTCGGGCTGATGGAGCGGCTCGGACTCGATGCTCGCCTCAAGGCCGAGGGCCTGGTGGAAGAAGGCTTCAATCTCGCCGATGGCGAGCGCCTGATCCGCATCGATGTCGCCAATCTCACCGGCAAGACCGTGGTGGTCTATGGCCAGACCGAGATCACCCGCGACCTGATGGACGCCGCACCCGAGCGTGGGCTGCAGGTGATCTATGGCGCCAGCGATGTGGCTCTCCATGCCATCGAGAGTGACGCCCCTTACGTCACCTACTCGCATGAGGGAGCCGAACAGCGCATCGATGCGCGCTTCATCGTCGGCTGCGACGGGTTCCATGGCCCCAGCCGGAAGGCCATCCCGGCAAGCGTCGCGCGCGAATTCGAGCGGGTCTATCCGTTCGGCTGGCTTGGCATCCTGGCCGACGTGCCGCCGTGCAACCATGAACTGATCTATGCCAATCACGAGCGCGGCTTCGCCCTCGCCTCGATGCGCAGCCACACGCGCAGCCGGTACTATGTCGACGTGCCGCTGACCGAGAAGGTCGAGGACTGGTCGGACGAGCGCATCTGGGACGAACTGGCGGTGCGGCTTGGGCCGGAGGCTGCGGCGAACATGACGCGCGGGCCTTCGATCGAAAAGTCGATCGCGCCGTTGCGCTCCTATGTCTTTGAGCCGATGCGTCACGGCAGCCTGCTGCTGTGCGGCGATGCGGCGCACATTGTCCCGCCGACCGGTGCCAAGGGCCTGAACCTTGCCGCCAGCGACGTCCATTACGCCGCCGCAGCACTGAGCGGCTTCTTCAAGCGCGCCGATAACGACGCGATCGAAGGGTACTCCGCCAGGGCGCTGGCCCGCGTGTGGAAGTCCGAGCGCTTCTCGTGGTCGCTGACCAAGCTGATGCACCGCTTCCCCGAGGACGGCCCGTTCGAGCGCGCAATGCAGGTGGCCGAGCTGGACTATATCGCGTCCAGCAAGGCCGCACAGACGAGCATCGCCGAGAACTACGTCGGCCTGCCGGTGTAAGAGTTGCCAAGGCCTGCCCTCATGGGCGGCAGGCACAGTGTAACATCGTCATTTCACCGTCACAAAGTCGATACAGAAAGCTCCTGGAAACAGGGGCTTTCTTTTCATGCGGCACATCGACATCCTGCTGACAGGCAACCATTCCGGAGGACGCGAACCCTTCGTGCATTCCGATCTGCGCGTGGTGTTTCACCGCTGGAAAGCGGAGGCTCCCCTGCCCCTCATGGAAGGCCGCCCCTGGGCGTTCATCGACTGGGTGCTTGACGAGATGTCCGGGCTGGAACTGTGTCGTCGGTTGCGCTGTGCCGACAGTCTCGGGCAGGAAGCGCACATCACGATGATCCTCGAGGAAGACGACGCCGAGGCCAAGCGCCGCGCCCTGCGAGCAGGGGCTGACGACTATATCGTCGGCCCGGTGGACCGGGGTGCGATCCTCGACCGGGTGCTCTCGATCCAGCTTCCGGAGCATGAAGCGCCGACGCGGGTGTTGCGGCTGGGTGACCTGACGCTTGACCTTGCCGCGCTGCAGGCCCGCTGGCGCGAAAAGCCGCTGCTGCTCATGCCCAACGAAATGCGCCTGCTGCGCTATCTGATGGAAAAGCCCGGCCACGTGTTCAGCCGCACGCAACTGATTGCGGCATTGGGCAAGCACGACCAGCCGATCGACGAAAGGACCGTCGACGCCTGGATCAGCCGCCTGCGCCGCGCCCTGCGCGACGTCGGCGCAGGCTCGCCGCTGCGCACGGTGCGCTCGATGGGGTATGTGCTCGACCGGCCTTGAGGTCAGGCCTGCAGGAATTCCTCCAGCTGACGCAGGCTCTCCGCGGTCCCATCGCAGGCACCTGAAGCAAGTTCCTGTTCGAGCGCTTCGGCATTCGGGAACAGGTTGGAGATGGTGACTTGGGTGCCGCCGTCGTGCGCGACAAAGCTGACCGTGGTCACCGCGCCTTCCGGGCTCTCCTCATTCGTCCAGACAATCCGCTGGTCCTGCTCGACTTCGAGATAGGTGCCGAAGAACGCCATCGGCTGGTCCATGGAAGCGTGGCCGATCTCGAGGCGATAGGTGCCACCCACGCGCACGTCCATCTCGCACGAGATCAGCGTCATGCCGTAGGATCGTGGCACCCACCATTGCCGAAACAGCGCAGGATCGGCCCAGGCGCGGTAGACCAGATGCACGGGCGCGTTAAAGTGCCGAACCACGACAAGTTCGAGGTCGGACGGGCGCTCCACCCGCGCGTGCGGGTCACGGCTTTCAAGCTTGGCGGTCATCGTCGATCTCTCCTTGCATCATGCCTTCCAGAACATTGTCCAGTGCGTTGAACCGGGCGTCCCATAACTGGCGATAACGCTCGATCCAGGCGGCTTCCTCTTGCAGGCGCATTGGCCCCAGCCGGCACTTGCGCACGCGACCGATCTTTTCGGTGGCCACGAACCCTGCGGCTTCCAGCACGCTGACATGCTTCTTCATGCCGGTGAGCGTCATGCCGAAGCGCTCGGCCAGATCGCTGATCGAAGCGTCGGCCTGCCCCAGATGCAGGACGATCCCACGCCGTGTGGCATCGGAGAGCGCCGCGAAAGTGGCATCGATATTGTATTCACAATACTGAACCATGTAGTTCAGTATTTCACGGTCTGGCTGACACGGCAATAAAAAAGAGGCGGCCCGTTTCGAGGCCGCCTCCGAGGGGTGGATTGACTTGTGAAAGGCTTCAGAAAGTCATCGATGCCGAAAGGGCGAAAGTGCGCCCTACGTCGTACGAGTTGACTTCGACGCGGTTGGCGCCGGACTGCTGGTATTCGTAGTTGCGGCGGCCGGTGATGTTGCGCGCTTCGAACTTGAGTTCGAGATCGTTCTTGAACAGCTTGAAGCCCTGGCGCGCGACGAAATCGATGCGCAGGCCCGGGTCCTGGATGACATCGGGCTGGCCGGTGTTGAGCAACCCGCGGCTGAAGACGCGCTTGCTGGCGTAGCTGAGCAGGATGGTCTGCTGCGACAGCTTGTCGGTATCTTCAAGGCCGAGCTGGACGTTGGCAATGTGCTCGCTCTGCCCGGTCAGGGGTGCGCCATCGCGGAAATAGTCCAGCGCACGGGTCGATGCGGCGAGGTAGTACGAGGTCTGGTCGCCTTCCTTCACCTTCAGCTTCGACTTGGTGTAGGTGTAGTTGGCGATCACGGCAAAGCGGCGAGACTCCCACATGCCGCCCCAGTCGGCGAGGTCGAAGTACTTCTGCAGCTCGATTTCCGCGCCGTAGAGATCGGCCTTCGGCGCGTTGGCGAAGCTGGTGATGAAGTTGTCGCTCTCCAGACTTACGAAGCTTTCGATCGGCTTGTCGATACGCTTCCAGAAACCGGCGATCGAGAAGCGCTGATCCCGGGCATAGTACCACTCATAGCGGGCCTCGGCGTTGGTCAGCGTGCTGTCCTGCAGGTTGGGATTGCCGCGATAGGTGCGGTTGGTGTCCGGATCGAAGTAGAACTGGTAGATCAGCTCGCGGAATTGCGGGCGGGCGATCGTCTTCGAGGCGTTTGCGCGCAACTGCATGTCGTCGCGGAACGACCAGGTCAGCGTGGCCGCTGGCAGCCAGTAATCGTTGTTCAGGCTGGTCGGTGCGGTGATCGACGTGACGTCCTTGAACACCGGGATTGCCGATACGGCCATCTTCGCCGTTTCATAGCGGACGCCTGCATCGAGCTGCAGTGTATCGGTCAGCTGCGCATCGATCTTTGCGTAGGCACCGTGGTTCTTCAAGGTGGCGAGGAAGGCGGGATTGCCTTCGTTCGTATCGACGAGGCCGATGTTGAACGCCTTGATGACGGCATTGCTGAGCAGGTAGTCGGGGCGGAACAGGTTCACGCCATCCGGCAGATCGACCGCCCGCCACTGGAAGTCGCGGCGCGAGCTGGTGCGGCGGGTATCGGTATAGGCGTAGCCGACCGTCGCGGTGATCGCGGGCGAGACCTTGTAGGACACGTCGATCCCGCCCGACCACAGGTCTTCGTTGAGATCGGAGAAGCTGACATTGGCGCGACCGGCGTTGCCATCGAGATTGTTGACGAAAAATTGGCCAAGCGGGTCCGAGGCGACGTTGGTGCGGACGTATTCGAAGCCCAGTTCGTAAGGCGCTTCGCGCTGCGAATTGGCAAAGCCACCGCGCAGGTCAACGCTCAGGCCGTCGAGCGGCTTGAGTTCGGCCACGATCTGGCTGTCGATCAGCTGGCGCTCGTACCAGGCGGTTTCCTGCTGCTGCCAGTCCGCCGAGGTCTGGTTTCGCTGGCCCAGGCTGATGCGCGTGTGCTTGAGCGTGTCGCGGATGTAGAGGTTGGTCCAGCGGATCTTGTTGCGCCCGAATTCAAGTCCCAGCCCCAGCATGCCGTTGACGACGATGCGGTTGTCGGTGGTGACGCGGCGGAAATCGGACTGCAGATCAGCGAGATCGGATTCGACCGATGTCTGGCTCAGAACGTCGCGGGTCAGCCACTTGTTGTTGTACCCGGCAGTGGCGATGACGCCGAGCGTCGCGCCGCCAAGCTCGAACGACTTGCCCGCCGAAAGCGAGAGCGAGCCGTTGCCGGGCATGTTGGGGATGCGCTGGGTGAGGCCATTGCGGGTGTTGACGATGCCCTGCCCCACGGCAACGGCATCGACATTGCCCGAGGAGAGGCGCTCACCGCTGGCAAAGAAGCTTTGCAGTGCCTTCGTATAGTCACGCTGGCCGTTGTCGAAGCCGGTCCAGTCGGTGCTCGAGCCATAGTAGGTATAGCCAAGCTGGTTGGTCGTCTCGGTATCCCAGGCACCGCCAATGCCGACATTGACGAACGCTTCCTGCGGGACCGACTTGGTGGTGAGGTTGACCACGCCGCCGCCGAATTCGCCGGGATAGTTGACCGAATAGGACTTCTGCACCAGCGACGAGGCGATGATGCTCGAGGGGAACAGGTCGAGCGGAACGACGCGCTTGAGCGGTTCGGGGCTCGGCAAGGGAGAACCGTTGAGCAGCGCGAGCGAGTAGCGATCGCCAAGGCCTCGCACATAGACATAGCCATTGCCGACAACGCTGAGGCCGGTCACGCGGCCAAGCGCGCCGGCAATATTGCCTTCGCCGGTCCGCGCGATTTCGGCGGTGCCGAGAACCGAGACGACTTGCGGAGCGGCGCGCTGCAGGTTGCGATCGCGCTGTCCGGTCACGACGATCTCGCCACCCGGAATGGAGACTTCAGGCGCGGCTTCCTGCGGCTGCTCTTCGGCCTGTGGAGCCGCCGCGGCCTGATCGGCGGAAGCTTCCGGAGCCGCAGGCGGCGTCGGCGCGGCCTCTTGCGCATGGACAAGCGCCGGCGTGAGCAGCGCGGTGGACAGCAGCAGCAGGTGTGCGAGCCGCGAGGTATTCATCTGTCGTCCCCCCTGGGGAAAAGGAAAGTTCCGTGGTGCGGGAAAGGGGGCAGCCGTTGCCGGCCACCCCCCGGATTTCCCGAAAGGCGCCGATCAGGTGATCGGCAGCAGCGTGCAGGACTGGCCGGTGGCGCCGAAGTTTGCCGCAGCGCTGTTGCAGGTCCAGCCGGCGTACCAGGTGTCCGAGCTGTCACGGACCGCGCCGATGTAGGTCGCCGACGAGAAGAACGAGGACAGCGTGGTCACGTTGAACGCGGTAACGGCGGTTTCGTTGGCGCCGTTGATGTACAGGCTTGCCAGAGTGGGCGTGAACCCGGCGTTGTTGTTGTTCGAGCCCGAGCCGAAGAAGCCCGCAACCTGCGCAGCGGTGTAGGCCCCCGTGCCGATGAAGCGGTCGTCGCCAGTGCCTGCGCAGGACATGACCACCGAGCGCGCAGTCAGCGTCGAGGAAGCCGTGCCGCCCGAGCCGTTCATGCGGATGCACTGGTTGGCTGGAGCAACGACGACGCCGTTGTAGAGGCTGATGTCGGAATTGCCGCGGAAGAACAGCGCCGCCTGGCCATTGGCTTCGTTGTTGCTGCTGGTGGCAGGCTGGATCGCCGTGAAGTTGGCAATGCGCGAAACCTGACGCGGGGTCTGGCTTTCGTTGCCGTTGCTGTCGAGCTCCATCAGCGTATCGCCCGCGCCCGAACGCTGGATCAGCATCAGGTACTGCAGGTTGGCCTGGACGCCGGTGTCCATGTCGAGGCTGTCGTCATCGGCACCAACGGCGATGTAGTGCTTCATGTTCACGGTGCCACCGAAGAACTCGGCCCCGTCATCCGAGCTGTTGTAGCTCTGGATGTAGTCCAGTTCCGTGCCCGAACCGACGCCTTCGAGCGTCAGGGCCTGAAGTTCCGAGTTCGAACCAAGCACATAACCCGAGTAGCGGATCTGGACGTACTTCATGGCACCGCTGCTGTCGGCGCTGTTGGTGCCGCCGTACAGGGCAGGATCAGCCGAACCTTCGGTCTGGCGTTCGCAGGTGCTGGCCGTGCTGCCGCTGGCGACCGAACCGGTGGTGCAGTCAGTGATCGGCGCACGGCCCATCAGCACGACGCCGCCCCACTGCCCTTGCGAGGTTTCGGTGTTCAGGCCGAGCACGTTGTCGCGGCTGGTGAAGATGATCGGCGCGGTTGCCGAGCCGACCGCGTTGATCTTGTTGCCGCGGTTGACGGCGAGCCACGACGTGCCGGTGTTGCCGAACAGGATCACGCCGGGCTGGATCGTCAGCGTAACGCCCGTGCTGGTGCTGCTGAAGCCGGCATCGGTGCCGACATCGACACGACCGTTGATCGAATAGAGCAGCCCGGCGATCTTGGGCAGCGTGGTCGAACGGGTGATGCGGGCAGGCAGCGTGCACACGCGCCACGAGCCCTGCGCCGAAGTGACCGTGCCGGCATCGGTGAGGCCCGTGGGATCCTCGATGGTCGGGCAACCGGCTGCGGCGGTGACAGTCGGTGTGGGGGTTGGTGTGGGGGTCGGCGACGGAGTTGGCGTGGGCTGGTTGATGACAACATTGCCGCCGGTGCCGGGCGAGGCGATGTCGGTCGGGCCGCAGCCAGCGAGCGCCAGTCCGCTGCAGCCAACGAGCATAAGGCCGTGGAACTTCTTCACTTGGTATCCCCCATGGATAACAGCGGGAGCGATTCCCGCCGGGTCGAGGGGTGATCTAGGCCCGCAAAGTGACAGCCACTTTGCGGTTTCCTGACAGAAATAAGTCAGAATTTCTGACGGTTATTTGACATTTGTGACGATAACACGGAAATCTGCCGGATAGAAAATTGCAGTTTTGTGACAATGTTGCACTTTGATTGCAGTCACTGTCATCGGGTGCATAATCAGACTCAACAAGCCGCGGTGCTGACGGAATGCGCAAGGCGGCCAAGCAAAGGAGAGTCCCGATGTCCGCAACTCTGTTTCTCGCAGCCGCACTGATGGCGCAGGCTCCCGCCACGTTGACAGTGCCGGCACCTGCAATCGAGGGCGGTGATGTCGGATATCATGAAATCATGGCTGGTCGTCCCCGCGCGGCGATTGCCAAGATCGAGAACAGCGATCTTGTGAAGAAGCAGGATCCCTTGGCACTGATCAACCTTGGGACGGCCTATAAGCTGGTGGGGGAGAAGCAGAAGGCGGCCGAATTCTATCGCGGCGCAGCATCGAGCGACGAGCGCTATGACGTGCAGCTTTCCGACGGGCGCTGGATCGATTCCCGCCGCGCCGCCTCACTCGCGATGCGCGGATTGGACACCAACGAGGTTTTGGCGCTGCGCTGATCGCTGTTCGGATTTTTGCATGTGCGAAAAACGAAAAACGATCTCGAATATTAACTTTCGTTGAATTTTCAAAACGGGGATTCTTTGCTTCACTCCGGATGTAAATCTGGGGTGGGTTTCATGGTCTCGTTGAAATGCTTGCTGGGCTATCATCGCCCGGTACGATCCGAAGTGTCGTTCGAACTGGAAGGCTACGTGGGCAAGTGCGAGCGCTGCGAGAAGAGCATCAAGCGCTTGCGCAAGGGGCGCTGGGTCAAAAGGCGCTTTTCCCATCGTTGACCAGGGCGACCGGCCGATGATGACATCAGGCCGGCACTGGCATCGGGTGGCCACTGGCATCAGGTGTGCAGGAGAAGCTACGGAAGCCGCTCCCCCCGCGCCGCGACGAGCACGGCGTACCAATCCGTTCGCGTCCACCGCACTTTGAGCGCGGCTGCGCCTTCGGCAATGCGCTGCGGATTTTGCGAACCGATGATCGGCACGATCCCCGCAGGATGCGCCATAAGCCATGAATATGCCGAAACAGCGCGGGATACGCCCTGCGCGTCGGCCACGGCATCAAGCGCAGACGCCACCGCCATTTCGCGATCCAGCTTCGGGCCTGTCAGACGGCCACCACCAAGCGGCGACCAGGCCATCGGCGTCAGGCCTAGCTGCATCGCCTGATCGAGTTCGCCGTTTTCGAAGCAGTTGATCTGCAGCGGGCTGATCTCGGGCTGCGTGGTCGCCAGCTTTTCACCCAGAAAGTGGTTGAGCGCGGCGATCTGGTGGGTGGTGAAGTTCGATACACCAAGTGCGCGCACCTTGCCCGAAGCCACCGCATCATCAAGAACGCGCGCGGTCTCGTGCGGATGGGCCAGGATGTCTGGCCGATGGATCTGCCACAAGTCGATAACGTCGGTCTGCAGACGGCGGAGGGAATCCTCGATCGCCGTGCGCAGATAGTCCCGGCTCTGGTCATAGGGCAGCGGCGGCAGAATGCCGCCTTTGGTGGCCAGCACCACGCGCTCGCGCAGCGCGGGTTCTGCAGCAAGAACCTCGCCCAGCAATGCCTCGGCATCGCCGAAGCCTCCCCGCCCGTCGAACCCATAGATGTCGGCGGTATCGAGGAAGGTGATCCCGGCATCGAGCGCTGCGTGAACCAGCTTCGCCGCGTCAGCCGCGCTGCGGCCGTCCTCGGCAAGGCGCCACATGCCCCAGGCAAGCGGCGAAACGGCAATGCCGGAAGACCCAAGTGGACGGAAAGCAGGTGGCAGGGGCAATTCGTTCATGAAGAAGTCCTGTCTGGTGGCGCGGTTGCGCTATCCGGCTGGCAGAATACCGACGGCTGGCCGATGGGGCCAGGAACGTCACTGCGAAAGGCGCAGATTCCTGCGGGAGAAAAACAACGGGATGACTGCAGGTTCCCTGATCGGGGAGGCCTCGTCGTACCGTTCAAGTGCAAACCCGACGGTCAATTGCCGCCGAACCCGCGCTGCAACGCTCGAAAGGTTAATATTTCCTAATTTTTCATTGGTATTCAAAGGTTTGTAATTGCAAGGCAAATGACATTACACCATATGTCTGGTCGGGGTGGCGAGAGGTATGTCAATGAACAGCCAGGAACGAGAAAGGATCGCAAGGATCACGCTCCTGCTCAACGAATTGCTTTCTGCACCGGAACAGCAGACTTCGCTGGAAACGCCCCCGTCCACCGCAGACCTCGTTGCCATCGCCAAGAACGAAATCCGTGCCCGCCGTCACCGGCAGGAGCTATTCCCGAACATCCAGGTCGCAGATCCTGCATGGGACCTGATGCTGGAACTGTTCATCAATCAGGCCGAGGGACGGCGCATCTCCGTGACCGGTCTGGGCCTGAGCGCGAATGTGCCGGGTGCAACGGTGCTGCGCTGGCTGGCCATGTTCCACGAATCCGGTCTGATCCTGCGCGAACCGGATTCTGCTGACCGGCGGCGCATTTGGGTATCGCTAACCGAAAGCGGCTGGGAAAAGATTGCGATGGGCATCACCCCGCCAAAGGCGGGGCGGCAATCGCAGCGTTCGGAACGAGCCGAAGACAAAAGCTCCGGCTCGCCCTGGCTGGCGGCCTGACGCCTTCAACCGCGACCGCGATAGGGCGCAACGCCCTGATCAGGCAGCCACAGACCGGCCGGTGGGGCATCGGACTGCCAGAACACGTCGATCGGAATGCCGCCGCGAGGATACCAGTACCCACCGATCCTTAGCCACTGTGGCTTCATCTCGGCAAACAGGCGCTGGCCGATGCCGACCGTGACGTCCTCGTGGAAGCCCGCGTGATTGCGGAAAGATCCGAGGAACAGCTTGAGCGCCTTGGATTCGACGATCGTCTCGCCCGGAGCATAGTCGATCACCAGATGGGCGAAGTCGGGCTGGCCCGTGACGGGGCACAGCGAGGTGAACTCGGGCGCGGCGAAGCGGATCATGTAAAGCGTGCCCGGGCGCGGATTGGGCACATAATCGAGCACGGCTTCTTCCGGCGATGCCGGCAGGGCGGAGTTCTGCCCGAGGAAGAGAGGAGTCTTGGTCATTGTCTGGCCTCTGGACGCGCAGGCAGTGCGAATTGATCCGCCGCCGTGCGATCGCTTGACGTAAGTAAAGAAGTGGCTCGCCCATGCACCCGTCGCAGACCGGGAGCAAGTGGCCCGATCGTGCCTCTTGGTTCACGGGGCATTAAACTGGCGGGCAGTCATGCCACGGCGATGAGGTTTTTTCCGGGGTCATTTGTCATTTCGGCGGCGACGCTTGCGCTTTGCGCAGGTGCGGCACGGGCGCAGGATGCCACCACGTGGCAATTGCCCCCGTCGGAAAAGCCCAGTTCCGCGGCGCAAGGGCCAGTCGTGCCCGATGCTCCGCCGCCTCGGGCGGCGACAGAGCAGCCCGCCGCACCGCCCTCGCAACCGGTCGTGACAGTGCCAGCGCCGGTGCCGGCTCCTTCACCGGCCCCGCCCGTTGCGTTACCCTCTCCGAGGCCCGTGCCGCGACCAGCGGCGGGTGCTGAGGCATCCGAAGCCAAGCCCGCCGCAATACCGACGCAAGCAGCCGAAAGCGCGACGCCGCCTCCCCAACCCACGGTCGCAGCAACCGATCTGCCGGAGCCGGTCTTGCCCTCCTCGACGCCGGTAGTCGCGGCTGCCGCAGCGCCTGAGGGTAGGATCTCGGCATACTGGCTGTGGGCCGCGCTTGTCGCCCTGCTTGCGGCCGGCGGATCATGGGCGCTCCTGCGCCGTCGAAGCGCAGCGCCACCGCAGGCGACCTTCGAACCGCCTGTAGTACCAGCCAAGCCGCCGGCCGAGGCTCCTGCCAACTCGCCCTCGCCGCGTTCCACCCCCGCAGACCCTGCCTTGGCGCTGGACCTCACCGCCGCGCGCATGAGCGCGAGCCTCGTAAATGCCACGCTTTCCTATCGGCTGGTGCTGACGGCAGCAGCGCAAGCGCGCGACGTGGTGATTGCAGGCGGGATGACCGCGGCGCATGCCTCGCGGCCTCAGCAGGACCAGCTCGACCCGCGGAATGCGCCGGAGTTGCATCGGCTGGAAAGCATGGACGCTGGCGAGATCATCGAAGTGTCGGGCGACATCCGCCTGCCGCTGGCCGAGATCACCCCGATCCGCCATGGCAGCGCCGCTTTGTTCGTGCCAATCGTAAGGCTTGAAGTGACAGCCGTGGTCGACGGGCGACCGTTCACCATTCGGGCGGCCTTCGTTGTCGGGTTGGAGGACGGCGCCGTGGGGCAGCGGCTGCAGCCCTTCCGGCTCGACCTCGGCCCGCGCATCTACCCGAAAGTCAGCCAGCGCGCGCTTACCATTCCCGCTTTTGCGTGAATTCCTCGGAAAGGTCGCGCGCCTGTCGGTTTTTGTGGTCGACGCACCCGATTGCGGCGTCTAGTCTTGATCCAACGAACCCGCGCCAGACGGGTCGCGCAGCAGGCAGGAGCACGATTAACCATGGACTCACTGGTTTCGACCCAGTGGCTCGCGGACGAAATGGGCGCGAGCGATCTACGTATTGTCGACGCTACGGCATTCTTGCCCGAGCATGGTCGCGTGCCGCGCCTCGAATATGAGGCATGCCACATTCCCGGTGCAGTTTTCATGGATCTGGCCGAGCTGGTCGATACGGCCTCGCCCGTACCCAACACCCTTCCCTCTGCCGAAAAGTTTGCCAGCCGGATGCAGGCCTTGGGCCTTGGCGACGGCAGCCGCATCGTGATCTATGATGACAGCCCGATCAAATCGGCCACCCGCGCATGGTTCATGTTGACCAAGTTTGGCGCGCAGAACGTGGCGCTGCTCAATGGCGGCATCGCCAAGTGGAAAGCCGAAGGCCGCAAGTGTGCGCAAGGTGTTGAAACCTTGAGACAACGCCACTTTACAGTCTGGTCCGATGAAAGCCACGTCCGCTCCAAGGCTGACGTGCTCGCCAATCTCGACAGCAATGCCGAACAGGTCATGGATGCGCGGGGCGCCGGACGCTTTACCGGCGATGTCCCGGAGACCAACCCGGCGCTGGCAAGCGGCCATATCCCTGGCGCGCGCAACCTGCCTTATTCCAGCCTGTTCAATCCCGATGGCACGTGGAAATCGCCCGACGCGATCCGCGGCCTGTTCGAAACGGCGGGCATCGACCTTTCGCGCCCGCTGATCTCGTCCTGCGGCTCAGGAATGACCGCCAACGTGCTGATTTTCGCGGCCCATCTGATCGGCAAGGAAGACGTCTCGCTTTACGACGGATCGTGGAGCGAATGGGGGATGGACCCGGCGACGCCCAAGGCGACCGGCGCGGCCTGAGGTTCCTGTTCGCGATCATTGCTGCTATCGCCCGAGGCCATGAGCAGTTCTGACGATTTCGAGAATTATGGACCCGCGACGCGGGGCGTGCTGGCCGGGCGGCGCGAGGAGTGGACGGGAACGCCGGGGCATCCCGGTGCGGTCGTCAACCCCGCCGTGTGGCGCGCTTCGACGCATCTTTATCCCGATATGTCAGCGCTTCGTGCCCATCCGGCGAACGAGGATGGGCGCTTTTACTATGGGCGCAGGGGATCTCCAACTCAGTGGGCACTCTCGGAGGCACTGACCCAACTCGAGGGTAACTCTGCGGGAACCGTGCTTTATCCCTCGGGAGTCGCGGCCATTGCCGGAGGGCTGCTCACGGTGCTGCGTCCCGGTGACGTCCTGCTGATGACCGACAACGCCTACGAACCCTCGCGCGCGATGGGGCGCGGCCTGCTGAAGGACTTCGGGATCGAGACGCGCTGGTTCGATCCGACCGACCTTGCCTCTTTCGAAGCGGCGTGTTGCGATCGAACGCGCTGCGTCCTGTTGGAAAGCCCCGGCAGCCTGACCATGGAAGTGCAGGACGTGCCGGCCCTCGCCGCGGCGGCCAGGGCGCGCGGCATCGTCAGCTTGCTCGACAATACCTGGGCTTCGCCACTGGGCTTTCAGGGGCTGCGCCATGGCGTGGACATCGTGGTGATGAGCCTGACCAAGCACGTCTCCGGCCATTCCGACTGCATGATGGGCAGCGCCAGCGCCGGAGCGGAGTGGTATCGCAAGCTGCGGCTTCGCTCGCAGGGTCTGGGTCTGGTCGTCTCGCCCGACGATGCAGCGCTGATGCTGCGCGGGTTGCGGACGATGAAGCACCGACTTGAGGCGGAGACTGCTTCGGCGCTGGCGATTGCGCGGTGGCTCGAGGGGCGGCCGGAGGTGGCGCGGGTGCTGTGCCCGATGCTGCCTGGGTCGCCGGGACATGAACTTTGGCGCCGGGATTTCAGCGGCGGCTGCGGACTGTTCAGCTTTGTGCTGAAGGGCGGGACGAGCGCGGCGCGCGATGCGCTGATCGATGCGCTGACGCTGTTCGGCATCGGCTATTCATGGGGCGGGTTCGAGAGCCTGGCAACGCCGGTCGATCCGGCGAGCATTCGCACGGCCAGCCAGTGGCCGCTCACGGGGATGGACGCCGAGGACCGCTTTGGCGTGCGCCTTTCCATCGGGCTGGAGGACAGCGCCGACCTGATTGCCGATCTTGAGCGCGGGCTTGCCGCCTGGGCGGGAGCGACCGCATGAACAGCTTCAGGCAGCAGGTGGCCGAAGTGATCAGCGTATTGGACGGGATAGGGTTCGATCTCGGGACCTATCACATCTCGGTCTGGGGCGCGCTGCGCATCGTGATCGTGATGCTGCTGGTGATCGTGGCGGCGCAGCTGATCGGCAAGCTGGCGCGGCGCACGTTCCGCCGCCTGACCAGCCTTGACCGCACGCAGCAGTTGCTGGGCGAGAAGATCGCGACGATCGTGGTCTGGGGCATTTCGATCCTCGTCGGCATAGATGTGCTGGGGATCAGCCTGACCGCGCTGACGGTATTCTCCGGCGCCTTTGGCCTCGCCATCGGTTTCGGCCTGCAGAAGACCTTCGGCAACCTGATCGCCGGGATCATCCTCCTGATGGACCGCTCGATCAAGCCGGGCGACGTGATCGCGGTAAACGATGGCAAGGGCAATTCGTTCGGCGAAGTCAAGAAGATCGGCATCCGCGCGGTTTCGGTGACCACGCGCGACAACCGCGAGTACCTGATTCCGAACGAGAACCTGATGACGCAGCAGGTGGAGAACTGGTCGTACTCCTCGCGCGAGGTGGCGATCAATATCCCCGTTGGCGTGGCTTATGGCAGCGATCTTGAACAGGTCGAGAAGCTGATGCTCGAGGCCGTGGCCAGCGTGCCGCGCGTGCTGAGTTTCCCCTCGCCCGGCGTGCTGCTGAGCGCGTTCGGGCCAAGCAGCATCGACATGACGATCGTGGTGTGGATCGACGATCCCGAGGGTGGCGTGGGCAATGTGCGGTCGGACATTCTCAAGGCGGTGTGGCGACTGTTCCGGGACAACGGGGTGGAGATTCCGTTCCCGCAGCAGGATCTGAACCTGAAGGACAGCGAGGGTTTGCGGGCACTGGTGGAGGCTTTGCGTTCAGACACACCTCCTACGTCACCCCGGACTTGATCCGGGGTCCCGCTATTTCTTTCGAGGCGGTGCAGAATCAAGCGGGACCCCGGGTCAAGCCCGGGGTGACGGTGAATTTGGGGCCAAGGAGTTGGGGGCGAGCGCCGATCATGCGGGTGCTTTCACTGCCCCGCTAAAGAACATCTAGGCGGGGGGAAAAGCATTCTCGCTGGTGACTTGGCTCGCCCGCGCCCATCTGGCCTGCATGAGCAATCCCTCTTCAAGAGTCGGAACGGTATTCCTTGTCGGCGCGGGACCCGGTGATCCGGACCTGCTGACGCTGCGTGCGGCGCGGCTGGTGATGAATGCGCGCGTGCTGGTGCATGATGGGCTGGTCGATCCCGCGATCCTCGCCATGGCGCCCAAGGGCTGCCGGATGATCTCGGTTGCCAAGCAGCGTTCGCGCCACACGATGCGGCAGGAAGAGATCAACGCCCTGCTGGTGCGCGAGGCTCTGGCCGGCAATGACGTGGTCCGCCTGAAGGGCGGTGATCCGTTCGTGTTCGGGCGCGGTGGCGAGGAAGCGGAAGACTGCTTTGCCGCGGGCGTGCCGGTCGAGGTCGTGCCGGGAATCAGCGCTGCCATGGGCGCAGCGGCTTCGGCGATGATCCCCCTTACCCACCGCGACGCGGCAAGCATCGTCTCGTTCGTGGCGGGCCAGTGCAAGGGGCTGACCGACCAGAACTGGGCAGGCCTTGCCGGGGTTGGCAGGACGCTGGTGATCTATATGGGCGTCGCGACTTCGGAAGCGATTGCCGAAAAGCTGATGGCGGACGGGCTGGCGCCCGACATGCCGGTGGCGGTCATCGAGAATGCCGCGCGGCCGCAAATGCGGGTACTGCGCGGAACGCTGGCGGCCTTGGGGCCGCTGGTATCGGACAACAAGGTCAAGAGCCCTGCCTTGATCGTGATCGGCGAAGTGGCAGGCCGGGGAGACATGATGGAATTGAAGAAGATTGTGGAGGCAGTGCAGTGAAGATCATCACCGGAAGTGATCTGCGCACCGGCGACGTGATCTGGTGGACCGGTGAAGGCTGGTCGCGCCATGTCAACGATGCGGTGGAAGCAGGCGAACATGCCGAGGCGATCATCGCCCGCGAGAACGCCAAGCAGATCGTCACCGACACGCAGGTGATCGAAGCCGCCGTGACCGACGAAGGCGTGCGCCCGGCGCATATCAAGGACCGCATCCGCGCCCTCGGGCCGACCGTCCGCCTCGACCTTTCCCTCAAGCCTGCCGACCCTGCGGCGGGGAACTGGGTGATCTGAGATGTATCAGTACGACCAATATGACCAGGCCATGGTCGATGCCCGCGTCGCGGAATTCCGCGACCAGGTGGAGCGCCGCCTTGCCGGTGACATCACCGAGGACCAGTTCAAGCCGCTGCGCCTGAAGAACGGCCTCTACCTGCAGCTTCACGCCTACATGCTGCGCGTGGCCATTCCCTATGGCACGCTGAGCAGCC
>JBEQCK010000031.1:0-25214 GCA_041639335.1 Novosphingobium sp. | reverse complement strand
TCGAAGGGAAGAGTTGCAGGTTCACAAGGATGTTGATGAACGCCTGCCCGACCAGCTGCGCGGTCAGCCCGGCGGCCGCGAGGATGGTGAACAGATCGTCCTCATCAAGCAGGCGCATCAGCACGCGCAGCGCGATCGCGCAATAGATCGTGACGATCACCGCGCAGGCGATCAGCCCGAATTCCTCACCGACCACCGAAAAGATGTAGTCGGTATGCGCTTCGGGCAGCGCATTCTTGCGGCTGCCGAGCCACAGACCGGTGCCGCTCCACCCACCGTTCATCAAGGTGCGCATGGCCAGGTCGACCTGGTCGAACTCGCTGCCCCCCGAAATGAAGTTGTCGATGCGGTGCGTGGCGTTGGGATAGAAGAAATAGGCCGCGATCACGACAAGGATCAGACCGCCCATCGCATATATGATCTTGTTGACAGAAAGGCCCGAAAGCAGCGCCAGCACAAACCACACGCCACCAAACAGCATGGTAGAGCCAAAGTCCGGCTGGGCCATCAGCAGGATGCCCACCAACCCCATGATCGCCACTGTGATCGGGATGACGGGGATATTCGGATCGCGCACCCGCCACGACAGAATCCAGGCCAAGGCGATGGCAAAGCCGGGCTTGAGAAACTCCGAAGGCTGCAGGCTGAAGCCGATCCACAGCCAGCGCTTCGCCCCCTTAACCTCGCTACCGACAAGCGGCACAAGCACGAGTGCAAAGACCATCGCCGCCGCGAGCAAGATGGCCCCGCGTCGTGCCGCCTCCTTGGGCAGGACAGATGCAAAGAACATCGCGACCAATCCCACAGCGACCCAACGCAGGTGGATCCAGAAGAAGTAGAGGTCGCCGAGCGACTTCTGGTTCGTGGACAGGCGATGCGCCGAGGCAGGGGACGCAGCGGCAACGGCGATGCAGCCGATCGTCACCAGCGAAAGGATCAGTGTCAGCAGCACGCGATCGATCTCGCGCCACCAGATCAGCAGTTCGCTGCGACGGCTGCGGCGAAAACGCGCGCCGTGGCCAACCACACGCACGCCACCATCGGGCATGGTGGTGGTGACGAGACGAGTAGGGGTTGGAGTCGTGCTCACGAACCGGCTCCCGGCGGACAGGGCGCATCGCTATCCTCGATCAGCGCTTCGACGATCTGGCGGAAGCTGTCCCCGCGCGCCTCGAAATCGCGGAACTGATCGAAACTTGCACACGCCGGCGAAAGCATCACCACGTCACCGGGCTGCGCTGCCTCCATCGCCTGGCGCACCGCATCGCACATCATTTCGCTGCGGTTGACCGGCATTATGGGATCAAGGATGTCGGCAAACATCGGCCCGGCCTCGCCAATCGTGTAGGCGGCGACAACGTGGTCGAAATAGGGCGCGCACTCGTCAAGGTTGTCGCTCTTGGGCAGACCACCAAGGATCCAGTGAATACGCGGATAGGCGCCGAGCGCAGGCGCGGTCGAGGCCGGATTGGTGGCCTTGCTGTCGTTGACGAACAGCACGCCATTGGCCTCCGCCACGCGCTCCATGCGATGCGGCAAACCGACGAAGCTGGCCAGTGCCGGACGCCACACGTCTTCGCCAATGCCAAGCTGCCGCGCGATCTCAACCGCGATCGCAGCATTCTGCAGGTTGTGCGGCCCTTGCAGCGAGGGCCATGCTGCTTGCCCCTCAAGCGCATCAGGCTGCACTACATGGACGAAGCCGATGTCATGCGTGGCCGAAGTCTCGCGCGCGATCTTCAGGGTATGCTCATCACCGCAACCGAACACCGCATGACGGCGCGCCGACTGCATCCGGAACAGGCGAGCCTTGGCCGCAGCGTATCCTTCAAAACCATCGTAGCGGTCAAGGTGGTCGGGGCTGAGGTTGATCAGCGCGGCGACATCGCAATCGAGGCTCTGCGTCAGGTCGATCTGGTAGCTGGAAAGCTCGAGCACATAGACACCGCCTTCGGGCAATGGCTCCTGCCCCAGAACCGGCAGGCCGATATTGCCGCCAAGCCGGGCTTCCAGACCTGCCGCCTGGCAGATGTGATGGACCAGCATCGTGGTGGTCGATTTGCCGTTGGTGCCGGTGATGCCGACAACGCGATGCGGCGGCAGGTCGGCGCGCGCCTGTGCGAAAAGCTCGATGTCGCCGATCACCGGCACGCCGAATGCGGCGGCGTGGGCGGCGATCGGGTGGCGATTGAGTGGCACCCCGGGGCTCACCACCACGCCCGCAAATCCGGTCAGGTCGATCGCCAGCGGATCAGCAATGGTGCAGCGCCCTTCGTAGGCGGCCCGCGGTTCCTCGCGGCTGTCCCATACGGTGACCTCCGCCCCGCCCGCCAGCAGCGCCTCGACGCTCGCCTGCCCCGAACGGGCAAGGCCGAGCACGGCGAAGCGCTTTCCAGCAAAGGCGGGGGAGACGATCATCGCACCTTCAGCGTGGCAAGGCCGATCAGCGCCAGCACGATCGACACGATCCAGAAGCGGATCACGACGGTCGATTCCTTCCAGCCGAGCTGTTCGAAGTGGTGGTGTATGGGCGCCATGCGGAACACGCGCTTGCCGGTGCGCTTGTAGACCGCAACCTGCACGATCACCGAGACGGCCTCCATCACGAACAGACCGCCGACGATGGCCAGCACGATCTCGTGATGCGCGGCCACGGCGATCACGCCAAGCGCGCCGCCGAGCGCAAGACTGCCGGTGTCGCCCATAAACACAGCCGCTGGCGGTGCGTTGAACCACAGAAAGGCGAGGCCCGCCCCCATCATTGCAGCACAGAAGATCGCCAGTTCGCCCGCCCCCTTCACGTGCGGAATGCCAAGGTAGGTGGAATAGTCCACGCGCCCGGCCAGATAGGCGATGATCGCGAATGTTCCGGCGGCGATGATGACTGGCATGGTCGCAAGGCCGTCCAGACCGTCGGTCAGGTTCACCGCATTGCCCGCGCCAACGATCACGAAAATCGCGAACAGGTAATAGAACGGCCCGAGCGGCACGTAGAGATTGCTGAAAAGCGGAACGTAAAGGTTTGTCTCGCCGACCGCCAGCCACGCGGCGATGCCGGCAACGACGAACTCACCGGCCAGGCGCACCTTGGCAGGAACGCCCTTGTGCGCGTACTTTGTAACCTTGTCGTAGTCGTCAAGAAAGCCGATCAGCCCGAAGCCGAGCGTTACGACGACGCAGGACCAGACGAGGCGGCTGGTCACATCCATCCACAACAGCAACGACAGCGTGAGCGACGTGACGATCATCAACCCGCCCATGGTCGGCGTACCGCGCTTGGCGAGGTGCGACTGCGGGCCGTCCTCGCGGATCGGCTGACCCTTGCCCTGGCGCACGCGCAGCATGTTGATGAAACGCGGACCGATGATCAGGCCGATCATCAGCGCGGTCAACAGCGTCGCGCCCGCGCGGAACGTCTGGTAGCGGATGAGGTTGCTGAATCCCTCGAAATGCAGCCACTCGGCCAGCTGGTAGAGCATTCACCGTTCCCTGGTGGTGAGCGAACGCACGATCGCGCCCAGTCCCACCGAATTCGACCCCTTCACGAGGATCGCATCACCCCCGCGCACACCGTCGGCAGCCAGACATTCCGCCGCTTCCGAAGCTGTCTGCACATGCGCCACATCGATTTTACCGGCAAGCGAGAAGGGCCCGCTTTTCCCCAGCGCGTCGGCCAATGCCGCCATTTCGGCGCCTACCAGCACCAGCTTGTCGACCTTGCCCTCGGCAATGGGCCCGGCCAGCTCGGCGTGATAGCGTGCCTCGGCTTCGCCCAGCTCCTTCATCGCGCCGAGAATGGCAACGCGGCGGATGGCGGGCGTGGCGCCAAGCTGGCGCAGAGTGACAGCCATCGAGGCAGGATTGGCGTTGTAGCTTTCGTCGATCAGCAGGGCCTTGCCCGAACCGTCGCCACCGGTGGCGCCAATCTCGTGGCGGGCTCCGCGCCCGGCGAGGCCTTCCATCTCGGCCAGAGCCAGTCCGGCAGCGCCCAGATCGCCCCCGATCGCTTCGACAGCAGCCATGATGGCCAGCGAGTTGGCAACCCAGTGTTCGCCCGGTTGCGAGATCGTGTAGCAGACCTTGCGCCCCCCGAGGTCCGCCGTAACCAGGGTGCCGCCCCCTGATGCCGCCACCGCGTCGATCAGCCGGACGCTTGCGTCGGCGTGGCGGCCGAAGCTGATCACGCGCTCGGCATGTTGCGCGGCCTTGGCCCGCAGCCGTTCGAAATGGCGGTTGTCAGCGGGAATGATGGCGACGCCACCATGTTCGAGACCTTCGAAGATCTCCGCCTTGGCATCGGCAATCGCTTCCTCGCCAGAAAAGTGGCCGATGTGGGCGGGCGCAATGGTTGTGACGATGGCCACGTGGGGACGGACCAGCCGGGTCAGTGCGGCCAGTTCGCCCGCATGGTTCATGCCCATTTCGAACACGCCAAAGCTGGTGCGCGCGGGCATCCGCGCAAGGCTTAGCGGCACGCCGACGTGGTTGTTGTAACTCTTGACCGAACGGTGTGCCCGCCCCCGACTAGCGCGGTCGAGCGCGGCATAGAGCGCTTCCTTGACGCCAGTCTTGCCGGCAGAACCCGTCACCCCGATGATCCCGGCATCGACGCGCGCACGCGCCGCCCGGCCAAGGCTCTCAAGCGCAGTCATCGTGTTGCCGACCAGCACGTGCGGGCCAAACGTCGCATGTTCAACCACTGTGCCCGCCGCGCCGCGCCCGTAGGCGCCTTCAAGGTAGCGGTGACCGTCCGACGCCTCGCCCTTCAAGGCAAAGAACAGGTCGCCTTCCACCACCTCGCGGCTATCGATCTCGACGCCGGAGACAGCGAACTGCGCGCTTGCTCGGCCACCTGTTGCCGCGGCGATCTCCTCGCTCGTCCAAAGCGCAAGACCCGCCGCGTCGGACGGGTCCTCTGGCCATGCGATAAGCGCGGGATGGGCGGTCATGTGGTGCACTCCCTGGCGACCTGAACATCGTCAAACGGCAGGATGCGAACAGCCTCGCCCCGGCCCACGATCTGTCCCTGTTCGTGCCCCTTCCCTGCAACAAGGACAATGTCTTCACGGCCTGCCTCGGCAATCGCTGCGGCAATGGCGGCACGACGATCGCCGATCTCGCGGGCTTTTTCGTCACAGCCCGCCAGGATGGCCGCGCGGATTTCCGCGGGATCTTCACCGCGGGGATTGTCATCCGTGACAATTACCAGATCCGAGCCGGCGCAGGCAGCACGCCCCATCTCCGGACGCTTGCCGCCGTCGCGGTCACCGCCAGCACCGAACACGGTGATCAGGCGCCCGGATGTATGCGGGCGCAGCGCGGCAATTGCGGCCTCGACGGCGTCGGGCGTGTGCGCATAGTCGACATAGACGGGCGCCCCGGCACGATTGATCGCCGCGCGCTCAAGCCGCCCGCGCACGGGCTGCAACCGCGCCAGCGCGTCGAATACCTTGGCCGCATCGGTGCCTGAAGCAACTGCCAGCCCGGCGGAAACCAGCGCGTTCGCAGCCTGATAGGCGCCGATCAGCGGCAGGTTGATCTTGCGCGCCTGGCCTTCGAACTCGATTTCGAGTGTCTGCCCCAGTTGCGTCGGGGTACGGGCGAGCAGGCGGATCTCGCTCCCCTGCTCGCCCACCGAGAGCAGCCGCAGACCCCTCGCGCGGACGTGCTCCACTGCCCGTCCCGACCATTCGTCGTCCATCCAGACGACCGCCGTGCCGTTCTCTTCCACGACATGGTCGAACAGGCGCATCTTGGCCGCGAAATAGTCGTCCATCGTCGCGTGGTAATCGAGATGGTCGCGGCTGAGGTTGGTGAAGGCCCCTGCCCCCACGCGCAGGCCCTCGTTGCGGTACTGCGAGAGGCCATGGCTCGACGCTTCGTAGGCGACATGCGTCACGCCCTCGCGGGCAAGGCCGGTCATGTTCGAAAGGAAGGTCACGATGTCCGGCGTGGTCAGCCCGGTAGAGACGCTTTCGTCTGCCGTGGTCACGCCGAGCGTGCCGATCGACGCCGCAGAATAGCCGGCCATGCGCCAGATCTGGCGGGTCATTTCAACCGTCGAGGTCTTGCCGTTGGTCCCCGTGACCGCAACCACGGTCTCGGGCACAGGCTGGAAAAAGCGCGCGGCCAGCGCGGCAAAGGCGCGGCGCGGCTCTTCATCGGCAACGTGCACCGCCCCTTCGACCTTGGCCTGCGGACGGGCGACCACGGCAACAGCGCCCGCCTTCACCGCATCGGCAATGAAGTCCTCGCCATTGAAGCGCGTGCCGGGAAAGGCACCGAAGATCGTTCCCGGGGCAACCTTGCGATGGTCGATGGCAAAGCCGGTGACGTTCGCATCACTGTTCTCGCTTGCGAAACCCGCCGCTTCAAGGATCGCGCCGAGCTTCATTCACCATCTCCGTTGCCGACCAGCGGCGACAAGTCCGAAATATCGATATCGCGGGTATCGTCGGGAACGACGCCGAGGAACGGCCCGATGCGCGGAACAACGCGGCCAACAATCGGCGCCGCGTTCCATGCGGCCGTGCGCTGATACGATGTCGCGGCCGTGCCCTTCGGCTCGTCAAGCATGGCAATCACCACATAGCGTGGCTTGTCCATGGGGAAGGCGGCGGCGAAAGTCGCGACGAGCGAAGTGCGGTTGTAACCACCCTTGCCCCCCGGCTTTTCGGCCGAACCGGTCTTCCCGCCGACGCGAAAGCCGACAGCGTTTGCCGTCTTGCCGGTACCATCCACCACGATCATCCGCAGCAACTGGCGCATGCGCGCGCTCGTCGAAGCCTTGTAGACGCGGCGACCTTCCGGGATCTGCGTCGGCTCGCGCTTGAACAGCGTAGCCGGACGCCAGATGCCGCCGTTGACCATTGCGGCATAGGCTGCTGCCAGGTGCAGCGGTGTAACCGCGATGCCGTGGCCGTAGCTGACCGTCATCGTGGTAATGCGCGCCCAGTCGCCGTTCTTGTTGGTGCCGCGCGGCCAGAGCGGGAAGCCGCGCGCCGGCAGTTCGATGTAAGGCCGCTCGTTCATGCCGAGCGCGGCCATCGTCTTCTTGAGCGCGGGACCACCCAGCTTGTCAGCCACCTGCGCGGTGACGATGTTCGATGAGTGGATCAGCGCTTCGGGCACGTTGAGCGAAGCGCCGAAGCTGTGGCTGTCGCGAATGTGAAAACCACCGATCGCCAGCGGCTTGTCCGAAGGATAGCGCACCGAAAGATCGGTTACCACGCCCGCATCGATTGCCGCCGCAACGCTCAGCGGCTTGAAGGTCGACCCGAGTTCGTAGACCTGGTTCGTCACCTTGTTGAACACCAGGTTGTTGAGCGCCTGGTCAGATCGGTTGGGATTGAACGAAGGCAGCGATGCCAGCGCGATAATCTCGCCGGTATCGACATCAAGGATCACGCCCGCCGCGCCCTTGGCCTCGGTCTCGAGCATGCCGCGCCCGAGCTCGTCCTCAAGCGCGCCTTGTGCGCGCATGTCGATGGAAAGCGCCACCGGCTTGCCGCGCTGGGCAGGATCGAGCAGCTGCTTCTCGAGCACCTGCTCCATGCCGACATGGCCATGGCCTTCGCTATCGACATAGCCCAGCACGTGCGCGCCGAGCGATCCTTGCGGATAATAGCGCTGGTTCTCGCGCGGGAATTCCAGCGCAGGCTCGCCCAGGGCAAAGATGCGGTTGGCATCCTCCGGCATCACGCGCTGGCGCAGATAACTCGGCTTGTCGGATTTCAGCCGACGGACCAGGTCGTTGTAGTCGGCATCGGGGAAGATGGCGAGAAGCGCCTTGGCCACCTCTTCCGGCGACTTGACGAGCGGCGTGCCGTTCTCACCGAAAGCCTTGGGATTGTACCACAGCGCATAGGCCGGGAACGCGCGTGCCAGCGGAACACCGTTGCGATCGGTGATCTCGCCGCGCGGGGGCAGCAACGCTTCGGCCAGCGAACGACGCTCGGGCGAACCTTCGAAAAACCCGAGCTGGGCAATTCGCGCCAGCGCGGTGAAGCCAAAGAACAGGATGAAGCCGGCCACCACCAGCGCGCGCACCTTCGCCTCGACCAGCGAGCGCTGGCGGACATTGGCCAGCATGACGCGGCCGGAAGCGATGGCGGCTGAGGCGGTGAGTGCGTTCACCGGGCTGCCTTAGCCTCCTTGCCCTTGGTGGCGCGAGGGGCCGCACCGGACTTGGTCTTGCTTGCGCCCGACTTATCCGCAGTTGCGACTGCCTTGGCCTTGGCAGAAGGCTTGGTGGCCGACTTTGAATCAGACTTCGCGCTCGCGGCCCTGTCCTTCTTGGCGTCCTTCTTGGCCGGACGCTCCTTCTCGGAGGCCGTCTCCTTGCGCACCGGACCGCGCGGGCGGGCATCGGCAACCTTGCCGAGGCGGTCCTTCAGCGTCTCGACTGCTTCAGCGTGATCGACGGTCCGCGCGGGACGATCCTCGTCGATATCGTCCGCAGCCACTTTGCTGTCATTGCTGGCCAGAGCCTTGCCCGAAAGCGGCGAAACCATCGCCGGGAACGCGGCCGAAGCGATCACGCTGTCGTCGACGCTGGCGACGCGGATCGGGGCGGGCGCATCGGGCGTGGCGGGCACGCTCAGTGCGGCAAGCTGGCGTTCGCCTTCGATGTACTGGCTGGCGTTGGGCGCGGCATAGCCGAACTCGACGTCGTTCCAGGCCTTCAACTGCTGCTGGTTCGAGCGTGTCTCGAATTCGGTTTCGAGATACATCTTCTCCTGCTTCAGCGCGACAATGCGCGCCTCGGCATGGTGGATCTGGCTCCGCAGGGCATTGACCCGGAATGCCAGCGCCACGACCAGCGCCAGGCACAAGCCGAGCAGGACCAGCCAGCCAACCGAGCGAAGACGGCTTGTGGTCGAGATCATGCCGCAGCCCTCCCCGCACCAGTCCGGGCAGGCGCGGAGGTGCGCACGGCCCAGCGCAGCGTGGCGGAACGGGCGCGCGGGTTGCGCTCCTCTTCCTCGGGCGTCGGACGGATGGCGGCCGAAGGCTTTTCGAAGACCGGTTCAACCTTCGCGGCCATCTGCGGCAGGTGGCGCGAGCCCGCAGGCACGGCGCCGGCAGCCTCGCGCAGGAACTGCTTGACGATGCGGTCCTCAAGGCTGTGGAAGCTCACCACCGCGATGCGGCCGCCAGGAACCAGCACCTTTTCCGCCGCAGCAAGTCCTTCGATCAGCTCGTCCAGTTCGCCATTCACGTGAATGCGCACGGCCTGGAAGCTGCGGGTCGCCGGGTCCTTCTGCGCCTTGGGGCCCTTGATGTCGGGGCGATAGCCCAGCGCCTTGCGCACGACGGCGGCAAACTGGCCGGTTGTGGTCAGCGGGCGGGAAGCCACGATGGCGCGGGCAATCCGGCGCGATTGGCGTTCCTCGCCGTAGCGATAGAGAACGTCTGCTATTTCCCCCTCGTCCGCTTCATTCAGGAAATCCGCCGCACTTGGACCGTCCTGTGACATCCGCATGTCTAACGGTCCGTCGGACGAGAACGCAAATCCGCGCCCCGGCTGGTCGAGCTGCATCGAGCTCACGCCGATGTCGAACACGACGCCCTGAACGCCCGCAATTCCGGCCTCTGCAAGTCCTTCCGCAAGTTCGGAAAAGCGACGGGGATGCAGAACGAGGCGCGGATCTTTTCCACAGGTTTCTCCCCAGAGCCTTCCCGCCGCAATCGCATCGGGATCGCGGTCGAACGCATGGACCGTGGCGCCCGATTCCAGCAGGCGACGGGTGTAGCCGCCCGCCCCGAAAGTCGCGTCGACGATCAGATCGCCCGGCTTTGCATCAAGGGCCTCGACGACCTCTTCCAGCAGCACGGGAATGTGCGGGGCTTTTGGCGCTGCAGCGGTCACTTGCGCTTCCCCTTTGCAGCTTCGGCCATCTTGGCACGGCACCCAGCCTTGGCGCTGGCCCAGCCATCGCCCTGCTCGAACAGGATCTGCGGGTTCCAGATGGTGATCTGGCGACCGCCGCCGTGGAAATAGAGGCCGTCCTCGACCTGCCCCAGTTCGGACAGGTATTCGGGCAGGACGAAACGGCCGCTCTCATCGAAGCTGACGCGAGTAAAGCCATACGCCTGAGCCTCGGCCATGTCGCGATCGAAGTCCTGGTTGAGGCGGAGCTTCTTTTCTTCCTCGCGATCGATCTCTGCAGCCAGTTCGTCCAGGCGGGACAGGCCGAATCCGGTCAGGCAAGGCAGGCGGGGATGCTTGTCGAGGCAGAGAACACGCTGGTTGGCGGAAGCTGCGTAGATGTCGGAGCGGAAGTCGGCAGGCAGGACGAAGCGGCCCTTTTCGCCACGCGGCGAAAAGCCCTGTCCCACCAGATTTACCGGCCCTCCCGCCACGCTGGACACCCCGCTCGCGGACAAAGCTCCATCGCTCGACCCCGCGCCATCGCGCGTTGCCGACTCATCCCCCGCGGATGCGATTGGAGTTCGTCCCGATAACCCACACTACTAACGCGGGACGGGGCGGGCGAAAAGGGGAAAATGCGGGAAAATGCGGACTAGCTATGATTCCGTAGCATTTTCTCTACATCTTACCGCTTGAGTAACCATGACGTGCTGCAAAAGTAATCGCGCAGATACGGGCGTTTCGGCGAAGTCCTCCCTGCAGAGCAACACCTTACCCGCATTTTCCCGCGAACAAAAGAAGATCATTGCGCCATCACCCCGTCGAGCAGGCGCTGCAGCTGAATTTCCGGCCGGTCTCCGGCAGCTTCCCGCTCCAACAGCGCGGCGTCCGCTACCAGCGCTGCCCGCCCTTTTCCGATCGTGCAGCGGGCAATCAGCCCGTCCTTGGCAATCGCGCAGTTCGCATCATGCCCGCCAGAGATTGCCTTGAAGGTGCCTGCCAGATTGATCGGCAGCCCCTCGCCCGCACTTTCCCGCAATCCGCCGGGCTGCGTATCGTCGAACTGCAGTTCCAACCCCCACCGCGCCAGAATCGGCGAAACCAGCGCCACGTCCTGCGGCCGACGTCGGTCACCTAGCGCAAATGCGCTCTCCTGCGTCAGCATCGGATCGGCGAACATCAGCAGATGTCCTCCCGCCCGCACCCAGGCATCTAGCGCCACATTCTCTTCGGGCACGAGCGGGCGCGGCTGCGCCACGACCAGCAAGTCCACAGGCTCAAGCTGAAGCAGCGTATCGAGCGGGATCACCTTGCCGTTGGACTCCAGCACGGCGCGTGCCCAGTGCGGCGCGGATGGCGGGTCGATCATGCCCTTGATATCGTCCGCCTCGTTCCACAGGATCGGCAGGCTGGTGAACAGGCCAACAGTCCTGTCAGGCGTGCGTGCCGGCGAAAACGCCCACCACCCGGCCAGCGCGAAAATCGCTGCCAGCACGGCAAGAGCGATCCGGCGATGCACTCAGTTCTTCGGCGCGTTGACCGAAGGGGCCGGGACCGAAGGGGCTGGCGTCGGTGCGGGAGGAGCGGGCGATATGGTGACGGTCGGCTTTTCCTTGGCCGTCACCGGCAATTGCGGGGCCACACCCATGTCTGCCAGCGGATCCTTCGCCGATGTCTCGCTCGCCTCGACCGTTGGCGCAGCGGTATTGACCGCGCTGGCGTCGATGAACTTGGCCCGGTCCATGATCACGTTGGCAAGGCTTACCAGCAGCAGCATCCCGGCCAGACCGAACAGCCCGACCTGCAGCCGATGGACTGCCTGCGCCCGCAGCTCGCGCGTGGTCGGCGGCACGTGAGCCAGTGCGCTGGCAGCGGCGATTTCCGCCTCGCTCGGGGCGGAAGCCTGCTTGCCTGCGGGGAAACCGAACAGTGCCATGGCCGCAGCCTACCCTATTGCTCCAGCCAAGGGAACACCGGCAATCCCTTGGCGTTCAGCCAGTCGGGATTGTAGAGCGACGACAGGTAACGGAAGCCCGTATCGCACAGGATCGTCGCCACCCGGCTGCCCTTGCCAAGCTGCTTGGCCAGCGCCACGGCGCCCGCCACGTTGATCCCGCTCGACAGGCCAAGGCACAAGCCCTCGTCGGCCAGCAAACGCTCGACCCAGTACAGCCCTTCCTCGTCCGAAATGCGGAACTGCGTGTCGATCGGTGCGCCTTCGAGGTTGGCGGTGATGCGGCCCTGCCCAATGCCCTCGGCCACCGAAGACCCTTCGGCCTTCAACTCACCATTGGCGTAATAGTTGTACAGCGCCGCGCCATGCGGGTCGGTCAGCGCGATCGTGATGTTCTCGTCAAACGCCTTGAGGCCCAGGCCCACCCCCGCGATCGTCCCACCGGTGCCGGCAGCGCAGGTAAAGCCATCGATGCGGTGCTCCATCTGCTCCCAGATCTCGGGCGCAGTGCTTTCGATATGGGCGCGGCGATTGGCGATATTGTCGAACTGGTTGGCCCAGATTGCCCCTTCGGTTTCCTCGGCAATGCGGCGCGAGGTGTGGACGAAGTGGCCGGGGTTGGAGAATGGCGCAGCCGGCACCAGCACCAGCTCGGCCCGCAGCGCACGCAGCGTGTCCATCTTCTCGCGCGATTGCGTCTCTGGCATGACGATGACCGACTTGTAGCCGCGCGCATTGGCCACCAGCGCAAGGCCGATGCCGGTGTTGCCTGCAGTGCCTTCGACGATCGTCCCACCCGGCTGCAGCACGCCACGCTCTTCGGCATCGCGCACGATCCACAGCGCGGCGCGATCCTTCACCGAAGCGCCGGGGTTGGCGAACTCGCACTTGCCGTAGATCTCGGCGCCTGCCGCCTCGCTCGGCCCCTTCAGGAGGACGAGCGGCGTGTTGCCGATGAGCGAAATGGTATCGGGTGTAATCGAAGGTGCAGTCATGGTCCCCGAGTTAGGGAGACTTTGCGCGATTGCCAACGAATTTGCGCTTTGCGGCGTGCAAGCCCTGCTCGCGGCGTTATTCGCGTCCCGCCCTGATCGCCGCACCACCCGCAAACGGCGCCACGGCCAGTGCCGCGAGGCTGCACGCCCCCAGCAGCAACAAGCCCCCCTCGCCCCCCGGTTGCAGCGATCCTGCGCCAAAGATCAGGAGCGGCACCGCCAGCGGAATTGCCAGCAATCCGCCCAGCGCAGACCCTGCCCGCAAGCCCGCCGTCAGCGCCGCAATGGTCACGCCGATCGCCGCCAGACCCGGCGTGCCGAGCAACAGCCCGACTTCCACCGTCCACAACTGTTGCCCGTCAAGACCCAGCAGTCCCGCCGAGATCGGCGCTGCCAGCATCAGCGGCACACCAAAGCTCAGCCAGTGTGCCAGGATGCGCACCATCAGCAGCGCTTCCTCGGCAATGCCGCGCAAGGCCCATTGGTCGAACATTCCGGCTTCCACATCCGGCTCGACAAGCCGGTCCAGCGGGAGGATCGCCGCAAGCAGCGCCGCAACCCAGATCACGCCCGCACCGGTCCGTGCCAGCAACCGCGCATCGGGGCCGACCGCAAAGGGGAACAGCATCGCCACGGCCAGGAAGAACAGCAGCGGCAGAACCGCTCCCCCGCGCCCTTGCGCCCCCCGCGTCAGCAGCACCAGATCGCGGAAGAAGATCGGGACCAGCTTGGCGATCACGGTTGGAAATCCAGCAGTTCGATCACCTTCACCGCATCGAGCGAAAGCGGCTGGTGCGAGGCGATGATCACCGCGCCACCGGCATTGCAATGCGCCTTGATCGCCGCCTGCGCGATGCACGACCAATGCGTGTCCAGCCCATTGAGTGGCTCGTCGAGCAGCCAGATCGGCGCGCCACTTGCCGCCACGCGGGCCAGCGCCGCGCGCTTGCGCTGCCCCGTGGAAAGATAGCGCACCGGCACGTCGAGCAGGTCGGCCAGCCCGAAGTCGGCATCGCCCTGTGGCGCGCGGTCGATCCGCTGCCAGAACGCCAGCGCCTTCTCCAGCGGTTCGTGCCCGTCCAATGCCAGCCGCTCATCCGAAAGCGCAAGGGCGCCATGTCGCTCCACCGAACCCATGAACGGCCGCAGCAGACCTGCCAGAATGCGGATCAGGCTCGATTTGCCGATCCCGTTGGGGCCAGCCAGGTGGACGACTTCACCCGGCGCAAGATCGAACGACAGCCCCCGGAACAGAAGCCGGTCCCCGCGCCTGCAGGCAATATCCGTGGCGACGAGACCGCACTCTTGCATGGAAAGACGCGATAGGGGAAACGGCGGCAACTGCCAAGGATGCCAAAGGACCAAGCATGACCGTCGCCCGCCTTACCGATGCCGAACGCGATTCGCTGCTAGCCGAACTCCCGGAGTGGCAATTGCGTGAAGACGGCCGCGCCATCGTGCGCACCTTCCGCTTTGCCGATTTCTCGGAAAGCTGGGCCTTCATGAACCGCGTCGCCCTCTACGCCGAAAAGGCCGACCACCACCCAGAATGGTTCAACGTCTACAACCGCGTCGAGGTGACGCTGACCACGCACGACGCCGACGGGCTCTCGGCAAGAGACGCGGCCATGGCTCGGGCGATGGAGGGGTTTGCTTAACGGATTCAAGAGAAGTGGACGGCAGAAACGTCAGGAAAATCATGGCGAACATTGTCCAATTCGCACATGATGCTATTGCTCTCGCTCCTTCCGTCGCTTTTCCTTAATACAAGCATGTACCCTTGAAGGGAAATCAGTGGGCCTCATTCGAACATTAAGCGACTGGCTGGACAGACGCGGCGATTTGACCAAAGGCAGCGCACGTATATTTCAGCTAGGGCCCCTACTTGTCGCTGCAATCGTTCTGACAATAATATGGAACGAAGTGTCGAGGGGTGTTATTTTCTGGGTTGCAGGCACCGTTATTCTGACCTCATGTCTTATTTACTACAGCGCATTTCTGGCCGCATTCGCGCGCCAGCGAGAGCGGTTTTATCAGCGCAAAATTCGTCCGCAACTGGACCGCGAACATCGGGGCAAATAGGCTTCGAAATTTAGGGGCGCTCTGCAATGCGCCCTGCACGAGCGACCTACCACACTGAACGCACTCAAGCTGGTCAGAGCCTTAACACCGTGCCTAAAAACCGACCGTCGCCCCGAACCTGATCCGGGGTCCCGCTTCTCGTAGGCGGCACAAAGACGGCAGCCTATTTCCCCAAAGGTCTCCCGCCTGACCGCATCTGCTTGCGCAAAGCCCCCGGCATCCAGCGCGAGGCGAACGCAAGCCGCCGCGCGGTCTTGCCGACGAGCGTGTGGACCTTGTCGCCATGCACCGCTGCCCACGCCGCTTCGGCCACCTCGCTTACCGGCGTGATCTCCAGCCCGGCGCCACGCACGCGGGTGCGGATGTCTTCGTTGCTGGCGCGATTGGGGGCATGATCCAGCAAGGGCGTCTCGATGAAACCGGGCATCAGGCTGCGCACCTTGATGCCATGCTCGGCCCATTCCCCGTCCAGCGATTCAGTCAGCGCCCGCACTCCGAACTTCGTCGCGGAATAGACCGATGCGCCGGGTGAGCCATAGATCCCCGCCGCGCTGGCGGTGTTGAGCAGGCACGAGCCCGGCGCGCTCGCCCGCAGCCACGCAAACGCCGCCTGCGCGCCGAAGATCACCCCTTTGAGATTGATGTCGAGCGTGCGTTCGATCTCCTCGGGCGTCAGGTCGACAATGCCGCCGCCGATGGGGATGCCGGCATTGTTGAACACGACATCGATCTGCCCTCCAGCCGCCCTGGCACAATCGGAGAGCGCCGTGTCCCAAGCCGCGCGGTCTCGCACGTCGAGACGGTGGATCGAGCTTTGCCCGGCGGGAAGCTGCGCAGCGGTTTCGGCCATGCCGGCCTCATTGATGTCCGCAATGCCGACAAACCACCCGCCTTGCCCAAAGCGCTGCGCCACGGCACGCCCGATACCCGATGCGCCGCCGGTGATGAAGATCGTCTTGCGTGCCATCGGCACCTCCCCCTGCTCACATTGCTGTCAGCAGGACACTACAGCGCCGGATTGTTATAGCAATGCCAGGTGAAGATCGCCGCTGCACCCCGATGCGGGCGCCAGTCCTCGGCCAGAGCGCGCGTTTCCTTCTCGCTCGGCCGGTCCGCCAGGCCCAGCAGCTTGCCAAGACCGACCTGCACGGCCAGATCGCCCGCGGGCCAGATATCCGGGCGCCCTTCTGCGAACAGCAGGTAGATCTCGGCTGACCATCGGCCGATCCCCTTGATCCTGACCAGTTCGGCAATCGCTTCTTCGTCATCTTCGGGCAGCGCATCAAGATCGAGCTCGCCCGAAACGACCAGTTCGCACAACGACCGCGCATAGCCCTGCTTCTGGCGCGACAGGCCGCAGGCGCGCAGGGAATCAAAATCAGTGGCGAGCAGGTCATGCGGGGGAATGTCCTCCCCCAGCAGCGCCTCAAGCTTGTTCCACACCGAAGCGGCGGCCACCACGCTGACCTGCTGGCCAACGATGGTGCGCAGCAAGGTGCCGTAGCCGGTCGAGCGGATGCGTGGTTCGGGATAGCCGACCCGTCCGATCGCACTCGCCATGGCAGGGCTCCGTGCGGCGATATGATCGAGACCTTCGCGGATCGCCTCTGCCGTCAGTCCCACCCTAGTTCTCCGCAACAGTGTTTTGGCCGGATCGGCAGTTGCCAAAGCCGAAATGGCGCGATAGCAGCCCCTTCCAAAGGCGAACAGGGGGGCGCGGGTCTTGCGTTGATGCCCGTCGCCGCATTTGGAGAACGAACGATGCCGAAGATCGTGGTTGTCAATCGTGCGGGTGAAGAGAAGACGGTAGAGGCCGATGCCGGCCTTTCGGTGATGGAAGCCATTCGCGACAACGGTTTTGACGAGCTGCTGGCCCTGTGCGGCGGCTGCTGCTCCTGCGCCACCTGCCACGTCTATATCGACCCTGCCTTTGCCGACAAGGTTGCCCCGATGAGCGAAGACGAGAACGACCTGCTCGACAGCTCGGACCACCGCAACGAAACCTCGCGCCTGTCGTGCCAGGTGCAGATCACCGGCGATCTTGACGGTCTTCGCGTGACGATCGCACCGGAAGACTGATCTTCCCGGCCATTGCGCCGAAAAAGGGCCCGCCTCCACCCGGAGTGCGGGCTCTTTTCGCATCTCCCGCCCGTGACCGTCAGGCCCGAACGAGGACGAGCCGCAAATCCTTCACGCGGCAGCGGAACCGCCAGGACGATTTTTTCGGGAACAAAAGTCTCGTTCGAGCGTGCGGCGAGCCGGATCGGGTTTCGCAAATCCTCCGTCTTGTAATGGGCGACATATCCGGCAGGGCAACATCGTTGCGGATGAAATTATATTACGCCAAAACGAAAGGTGTGGTTTTATATTTCCAAATTGCGACGAAACGTTGCTAGAGAGAGATAATTGCTATTTTTCAGTGTCTTGTCACATGAACACAACACTAACTAACGTTTAATGTGGCAAGAGGGTTTTCCCGTTTGAACGGTGCCGACTGCGTAGTCACACAGGCGCATCCTTTCCGCCCATGCTTCCGGCCAACCGCAATCGCGGTGGCGTAGCGGCTGGGTGGTGGGGCCTGCCTCCCGTCATGGGAGCAGACGTTCAGGACAAGAGGACGCCCACGTGAACATCAAGTATCTTTCCGCGCTCCGCTCGGGCGCGACCCCTCTGGCGATGGGCTTTGCGCTCATCTCCACCGCAGCCTTCGCCCAGGATGTGGCCACGACGGCTGCGCCGCAGAGCGTCGATTGCAACGTTACTCCCGACGACCCGAGCTGCGGTGACACCCAAGCGATCGTCGTGACCGGCTCGATCCTGCGCCGCACCGACACAGAGACCGTCTCGCCAGTCACCACGGTGACGCAGGAGAACCTTGACCAGCGCGGCATCTCGACCGTGCAGGAAGGCCTGCATACGCTCGCCGCCAATAACGGCCCGGCGCTGACCAACTCTTTCACCGCCAACGGCGCGTTCGCGGCTGGTGCCTCGGCGATCTCGCTGCGCGGCCTTTCGACCAACTCGACGCTGGTCCTGTTCGACGGCATGCGCGCCGCCTACTACCCGCTGGCCGATGACGGTTCGCGCAACTTCGTCGACCTCAACACGATCCCGGACGATATCGTCGAACGCGTGGAAGTGCTGCGCGATGGCGCTTCGGCATCCTATGGCGCCGACGCTATTGCCGGTGTGGTCAACATCATCACCAAGCGCGAGTTCAAGGGCGTGCGCGCCCGTGGCGAGGCCGGCCTTTCCGACCGCAACGATGCCGCACAATACCGCCTCTCGCTGACCGCCGGCGTGGGCGACCTGTCCGAGAACGGCTACAACGCCTACGTCTCCGGGTTCTATTACAAGAGCAACAAGCTCATGAACCGGGACCGCCCCTACCCGTTCAACACATCCGACCTGCGCGGAGTCTGTGATGCGGCGGGCAACTGCGGCAACGATGACCGCAACGGCTCGCCCACGTCGGACGACTTCAGCGGTACGCGCGGCGCCTTGCTCGTCCGCCCCTACGATCCGACCAACACGACCGCGCTGGGCCGCTTCCAGTTGCTCAACAACGTGGGCTGCGACAGCGCCTATACGCTTACGCCACAGCAGCTTGAAGACAACGAAGCCGCGCCTTTGCAGACCTGCACGGTCGACCTTACGCGCAATTATGGCGTGATCCAGCCGGACCTCGAACGCTGGGGCATCTCGGGACGAGTCACGGCGGCTCTTACCGACAACATCGAAGGCTATGCCGAGTTCAACTACCTGCAGAGCAGCAGCTCCTACACCGGCCTGCCGGAGCGCGTTGCGCGCAGCGCCAACGCCGGTATCCTGTTCCCGCCGTTCTCGACCGCAACGGGCGCTGGCGCCGTGGCGCCGGGGTCGTTTGCCCTGACCCTGCCTGTCTACGTCTGCGCAGCTGGCGTCGGTGATGCCAGCGGCCTCAACACCGGTTGCAATGCCACCAACGGCACGTTGAATCCGAACAACCCGTTTGCTGCTGCCGGACAGCTTGCGCGCATCCAGGGCCGGTTGCTTGACCAGCCGACCTATGACCAGACCCGTAACCGCGCCTATCGCGGTGCCATCGGCATCAAGGGCGATCTGACCGACAGCATCAATTTCGACTTCGGTGCGACCGCGATGCACAACGACCTGCGCCGGACGCAGGCGGGCTACGTCTACATTGCCAATCTGCTGACGGCGATATCGCGTGGCACCTACAACTTCGTCGATCCGACGCAGAACACCCAGGCCCAGAACGATTTCGTCCGGCCGACATCGATCATCAACGCCACATCCGACCAGGTGCAGTTCCAAGGATCGCTGGGCACGGACCTGATGCAGCTTCCCGGTGGACCCCTGCAGCTCGCGGTTGGTGCAGGGGCTCGCTACGAAGCGGTCGATGCGCCTTCGGGCAACCCGGACACTTTCGGACCGACGCAGCGCTACCTGACGCTCAACGCGTTCGGTACCAAGGGCAGCCGCTGGGTCTATTCGGGCTTCTTCGAACTGAATGCGCCGGTTGTCGACCAAGTGGAGGTCAACCTTTCGGGCCGCTATGACAAGTATTCGAGCGGCCAGAACGCATTCTCACCCAAGGCGGGGATCAAGTTCAAACCGATCGACCAGCTCCTGATCCGTGGCACCTACTCGCGCGGTTTCCGCATTCCGTCGTTCGGCGAAGCAAATGCCCTGCCAACGACGGGCTTCGTCACCAACACGGCAGCCGCCTTCAACGATGCCTACCTCAGCCAGTATGGCTGCACGGTCGCCACGTTCGACGAATGCCCCAGCTACCTGCGGACCGGCTCATACGGCCAGACGACGCTGGCTTCGCCGAACCTCAAGCCCGAACGGTCGCGCAGCTTTACCGCCGGCGTGTTCTTCGAGCCGATCCGCAACCTCAGCTTCTCGGTGGACTACTACAACATCAAGAAGACTGGCGTGATTGCCCAGCCGTCCAACGGACCTGCCTTGCAGGCGTACTACAGCGGACAGGCCATCCCGGCGGGCTATACGGTTATCGCCGACGCGGTGAGCCCGGATTTCCCGAACGCGACCCCGCGCATTGCCTTCATCCAGTCGCAGCTGATCAATGCCAATACGCAGAAGGTTTCGGGCCTGGATTTCCAGATCGATGGCCGGGTCAACCTGACCGACAACATCCGCTTCACCAGCCATCTCGAAGCCAGCTACATCATCAAGCTGGAATCGGACCTGACGGCGAGCGGTGGCGGTGTCGAGCGCTATGACGGCACTCTCGGCAATTTCAACCTGACGGCAGGTTCGGGTACGCCCAAGTGGCACGGCTACTGGCTGAACGGTTTGCAGTTCGACGACAACCTCGAGGTCAACACCACCGTCAACTACTTCGGTGGCTACAATCTCTCGGCGGTTGATCAGGGTACCGGCTACAAGGACTGCGGCCTGAACCCCGGCTACAGCCCCTCGGGCTGCAACGTGCCGCGCTACATCACGTTCGACCTGCAGACGCGCTTCAAGGTCAACGACCGCTTCACGCTGTCGCTCACCGCGCTGAACCTGTTCGACAACATGCCGCCGGTCGATGTCGTGACCTACGGCGCGTACCTCTACAACCCGATCCAGGGCGGCCAGGGCATTCTGGGCCGTTACTTCAAGGTTGGTTTCCAGGCTGACTTCTAAGAGCCCGAACCGGAAGTCGGCGGCTGAGGGCTGGCGAGGGATTTTCTGCGCGGATGAGGAGTGATTGCGGCCGCGATGTGGATGCATCGTGGCAAGATCGCGACGAAATCCGCGCAGTAAAGACCCGCCAGACCGACCCGCAGATTTTCGGATCAGGCTCCAGGTCTGGTGCCACGTGTCCGACTTGGGGGCAGCATCGCAAGATGCTGCCCCTTTTTTTGCCGGATGCGATTGCAAGCAGGGTTTGCGCCCCCGCGCAGGCGGGGGCCTCGGTCGGTTTACGCAAGTGTCCCGTAACAACACCGAGATCCCCGCCTTCGCGGGGATGCCCGATGTCCTGCAGGGAGGATTAGAGGCGCAGGCCCGCCGTTTCGTCGAGGCCAGCCATCAGGTTCAGCGATTGCACCGCCGCGCCGCTGGCGCCCTTGCCCAGGTTATCGAGCACGGCAACGAGCCGGGCCTGTTCGCCGTCGGCACTGCCCATGACATGAAGCGCAAGGCCGTCCCAAGGCTCCATTGCGGCGCGCAGCAGCATTTCACCGTCGGCAGGTAGATCCTGCGCCACGGACACAACCGGCGAGCCATCATAGAACTGCGTGAGGGCAGCGCGCAAAAGCTCTGCCGGGACGTTGCCGGGCATGACGCCAAGCGGCAGCGGGATTTCGACAACCATGCCGCGATGGGCGTTGACCACCGCCGGGCTGAACAGCGGAGCGATGGCCGTACCGGTGTAGCGCTGCATTTCGGGGATGTGCTTGTGGCCGAAGGTCAGTCCATAGCCGCGCCAGGCGATGTCGGTGTCCTGCTCGAACCGGCCGATCAGCGCCTTGCCGCCGCCGGAGTAGCCCGTGACCGCGTTGCAGCTGTAGGGCCATGCGGCGGGCAGCAGGCCATTGTGCACCAGCGGCGCCAGCAGGCCGATGAAGCCGGTCGGGTAGCAGCCGGGGTTCGAAACGCGCTTGGCTTCGGCAACCGTCTCGCGCCCGACGATCTCGGGAAAACCATAAGTCCAGCCCTCGGCCACGCGATGCGCGGTCGAAGCGTCGATCACCTTGGTGCGATCATTGCGGATCATCGCCACGGCATCGCGCGCAGCGTCATCGGGCAGGCACAGGATTACCACGTCAGCATCGTTGATCGCCTCGGCGCGCGCGGCATCGTCCTTGCGGCGCGCATCGTCGAGCGCGATCAGGGCGAATTCGCTGCGGCCGGCAAGCCGCTCGGCGATCTCGAGGCCGGTGGTGCCGGCGGCCCCGTCGATGAAGACTGTCGTGGTCATGCGCAAGCCTCCAACCGACTCATCTCGACATAGCCGACGAGCAGATCGGATCGGGCCTGTCCCCAGGCCCATCCACCTGCCATGTCGAGAACGTCGAACACTTCGCCGGCCGCCAGGGCGCGCAGTTCCGCCGCATCCTGCTTGCCCGCCGCACGAAGCACCGTTTCGGCCTTCACGTCATGTGCCATCGGCACCGCATAGTGCGGCACGAAGTATTTTCCGGCGAGACCGATATGCGCAAGATCGCCGCGCACCGGCAGGTGCGGCTTGTCCGAACGATCAGCCGCTCGCGAGAGCTGGAGCTGGCCGGTGGGCAGTTCGGTGGAAAGAGGCATGGCTTCGACGGTCAATTCAGGGTGTCCCCGCAGCAGGAAAGCCGGGCGATTAGCGGCGCTCGCGTCATCAGGCAAGCTATGGTGCACTTGCCCGGCCCCTCAGCCGTAGCGTGCCTTCAGCAGGCCCCACGCCGCACGCAGGCCCAGGGCATCGCCACCTTTGGGTCGGCCAGGCTTTCCAACAGGCCGCCAGGCGAAAGTGTCGAAGTGCACCCAGTCGATCCCCTCGCCCACAAACCTGTCAAGAAACAGCGCGGCGACGCTGGCACCGGCAAATCCGTTGGCCGGCGAATTCTGCAGGTCAGCCACGTCGGACTTGAGGTACTCGCGGTAGCCTTCGTGGAGGGGGAGTTGCCAGCAGGGGTCGTCGAGTTGCCGTCCTGCCTCGAGGAGTTTGGTGGCAGTTGGAGATTGCCGCGCGAACATCGCCGGGAGGTCCGGCCCCAGCGCAACGCGCGCCGCGCCGGTCAATGTGGCGAAGTCGATGATCAGTTCGGGCTTCATTTCCGTGGCGCGGGTCAGCGCGTCGCCCAGAACCAGCCGCCCCTCGGCGTCGGTGTTGGTGATCTCGACCGAGAGCCCGGCGCGGGACCGGAGGATGTCACCGGGCCGGAACGCGTTGCCGGAGATCGCGTTTTCGACAGCAGGAACAAGCACGTGCAGCCGGACCTTCAAGCCCATCGTCATGATCAGACCGGCCAGAGCCAGCGCATGCGCCGCGCCGCCCATGTCCTTCTTCATCAGCGCCATGCCCGAGGACGGCTTGATATCAAGCCCGCCCGAATCGAAGCACACGCCCTTGCCGACAATGGCGACGTGCGGGTGCTTGGCATCGCCCCACATCATTTCGATCAGGCGCGGGGCGTGGCTGCGCGCCGCCGCGCGACCGACGGCGTGGACCATCGGGTAATCATGCTCGAGCGCATCGCCCGAGACGACATGGACCTCGGCGTGGTGACGTTTGGCAAGCGCACGGACCTCTGCTTCAAGCTGGAGCGGCCCCATGTCCTCGGCGGGGGTGTTGACGAGGTCGCGGACCATGAGGACGGCAGTAGCCTCGGCTATCGCAGGCTCGATCAGCGCCACGTCCTTGGTCAGCAGGATGCGCGGCTCGGCATCCTTGGCGTCCTTGCGGTAGCGGTCAAAGCGGTACTGGCCGGTGATCCAGCCGTGGAGCGCTTTGCCCGGCTCCCCCCCTGCGCGGCGATAGGTGCCGCCGGGAAGCACGTCGGCAAGCTTGGCCATGCACCACGACGACAGTTCATTGACATTGGCAACGCCCGCCACGGCGAACCAGTTATCGCCATCGGGGACGATAGCGTGTTCGTAGCCGCCGCCTTCGAACTTCTGCGCGGAAAGGGCCGCGCGCTGGCCTGCGTTAAGCCCCTTGAGGAAATCGGCAAGGGTAGCCTTGTCGACGAGGTGGAGCGCCGTTGCCGGTTGGCCGCGATCGGGCTGGATCAGTGCTTGTCTGTCGGTCATCGTGGCCAAGGTCATGCCGCATGGCGCGGCGCGTTGCGAGAGGAAATTGCCTGATGCGAGTGCTGTTGCTGACCCCGCTGGCGCTGCTGGCCGCCTGTTCGGCAGAGAAAGTCCCTGCGCCGGCGCCGAGCACGGCCGCTGCCGCTGAGGCAACTGCGCCACCAGCGCCGCCCGCACAGACGCCGGTCACCGCGCGCGAGGTGCATGAGAAGAACGATCTCTACGAATTCGACTATTCCTATCCGGCCGCTGCCGGGGCAGTGCCGGAACTGAAGGCGCTGCTCGACAAGGAACTGGAAGAGGCGCGCGTTGAGCTGAAGGCGCAGGCGATGGAAGGACGCAAGGCGGCAAAGGAGAGCGGCTTTCCGTACCATCCCTATACGCACAGCGTCGAATGGAAGGTCGTGACCGATCTTCCGGCCTGGCTCAGCCTCTCGACGCTGGTCGGGTTCTACAGCGGCGGGGCGCATCCGAACTACGTCTATGACACAGTGCTGTGGGACAGGATCGCGGCCAAGCGTCGTGCGCCGGTAGACCTCTTTGCCTCGAAGGCGGCGCTGGCCGGGGCGATCCGCAAGCCGTTCTGTCAGGAGCTCGATCGCCAACGCGCCAAGAAGCGCTCCGGCTCTGGCGTGGGGGACATTCCGGAGTTCAGCGACTGCATTGATCCCACCGAGCAGACCGTGATCCTGGGATCCTCGAACGGCAAGGCGTTCGACCGCATCGGCATTCTCGTCGCACCATATGCTGCAGGCCCTTACGCCGAAGGCGACTACGAGGTGACCGTGCCAGTGACGCAGAAAGTTCTCGATGCGGTCAAACCCGAGTTCAAGGCGGCGTTCGTCGCGAGATGAAATGCCCTTAGGCGGCGTGGACAAATTCCGCGCGGTCACGGCCGGAGTCAAAAACCGCCAATTCAAGAAGGCGAGGTGAAGGAATATGTCGATATTTCGAGCCGAGCCGACGCCAAAGTGGCGGTTTTTGGCCCGGCCCCGCAGGGGTTGTCCTGACAAGGGCCCCATCTGCGTTGCTCGGCCTTGAAATAGACCCGCTATTCCTTCGTCCTCGCGCCTTGCCGGGGCCCTTTTCAGGACAACCGTGATCCGTGCGGAATTCGTTCACGCTGCCTAGTCCGGTTCTCGCAATTTGCCGCCATTGTCGCTACATGGACCCGATGACCGAATATCTGACTGTTGAAGACCACGACGTCCTGCTGCGCGACGGCACGATCAAGCTCCATGGGCCTGCGGGCTTCGAAGGCATGCGCAAGGCCGGGCGACTGGCCGCCGAGATCCTTGATGCATTGGCCCCGCTGGTCGTGCCCGGCGTGCGGACCGACTACCTTGACGACGTGGTCCGGCAGATGACTCTGGATGGCGGCGCCGTGCCCGCGACGCTGGGCTATCGCGGCTATACCCACTCATGCTGCATCTCGATCAATCACGTGGTCTGCCACGGCATCCCGTCTGACAAGACGCTCAAGGACGGGGACATCGTCAATATCGACGTGACCCCGCTGCTCGATGGCTGGCACGGCGACACGAGCCGG
>JBEQCK010000030.1:0-25280 GCA_041639335.1 Novosphingobium sp. | reverse complement strand
CGAAGAGGACCGACGACCATGGACTACGAGGGCTACTTCAAGGGGGAACTGGACGCGGTCCGGGGTGAAGGGCGCTATCGGATCTTTACGGAGATCGAGCGCAAATGCGGCAAGTTCCCGCACGCCACGCGATATGTCGACGATCGGACCGAGCAGGTCACGGTGTGGTGCTCGAACGACTACCTCGGCATGGGGCAGCACCCTGCGGTTCTTGAAGCCATGCACAACACGCTCGACGAATGCGGCGCGGGCGCTGGCGGCACGCGCAATATCTCGGGCACGAACCACCATCACGTGCTGCTGGAACAGGAACTGGCCGATCTTCATGGCAAGGAAGCGGCGCTGCTGTTCACTTCGGGCTATGTCTCGAACTGGGCGGGCCTCGGCACGCTGGCGGCAAAGATTCCGGGCTGCGTGGTGTTCTCCGACGCGCTCAACCATGCCTCGATGATCGAGGGCATCCGGCATTCGCGCGCGACCTGCCGGGTGTGGCGCCACAACGACGTTGCGCATCTCGACGAGCTGCTTTCGGAATACGGGCCGGACGTGCCCAAGCTGGTGGCGTTCGAGAGCGTCTATTCAATGGACGGCGACATCGGCCCGATCGCCGAGATCCTCGACGTTTGCGAAAAGCACGGTGCGATGAGCTACATCGACGAAGTGCACGCAGTCGGCCTCTATGGCCCGCGCGGCGGTGGCGTGGCCGAACGCGAAGGCCTGATGGACCGGATCACCGTGATCGAGGGTACGCTGGGCAAGGCCTTCGGCGTGATGGGTGGTTACATCGCAGCGTCAGAGGCGCTGTGCGATTTCATCCGCACCTTCGCCAGCGGGTTCATCTTCACGACTGCCCTGCCCCCTGCCCTTGCTGCAGGCGCGGCGGCCAGCATCCGCCATCTCAAGACGAGCGAGATGGAGCGGGCCCGGCACAAGGAGCGCGTGGCTACGGTGCGCCGCCGTCTCGACGCGATCGGCATTCCGCACCTGCCGAACCCCAGCCACATCATTCCGGTGATGGTTGGCGACCCGCACAAGTGCAAGCGCATCAGCGACTGGCTGATGGACAACCACGGCATCTATGTTCAGCCGATCAACTACCCGACCGTGCCGCGCGGAACCGAACGCCTGCGCATCACGCCCTCGCCGGTGCACAGCGATGGCGACGTGGACAAGTTGATCGAAGCGTTGAGCGACATCTGGTCGCAATGTGAGCTGGCGCGGCGTTCAGCCGCCGCCTGATACCAAGGGATCGCAGACATGAAAAAGGGCGCGGACAGTTGGTGTCCGCGCCCTTTCTTGCGACCCGAAGGGGCTTGGCTCAGTTCGGAGCCTTGAGGTAGGCGATAACGTCGGCGCGGTCCTGTGCCTTGGAGAGGCCGGCAAACGACATCTTGGTGCCCGGTACGACTCGTGCGGGCTTTTCGAGATACTGGAACAGCTTTTCCGCAGACCAGGTGATGCCGCTGTTCTTGTTGGCGGCAGAATAGGTGTAGCCCGCTTCGGTACCTGCCTTGCGCCCGACGACACCGGCGAGCGAGGGACCGATCATGTTCTTGCCCGCTTCAAGCGAGTGGCAGGCCTGGCACTGGGCAAAAACGGTCTTGCCATGTGCAGCATCGCCGGTCAGCGAAGCGAGGGTCGTGCCATCGAGCGTGTCTGTCGAATCGGCAGTTGGCGCAGCAGCACTTGGTGCCGCGGCAGGCGCTGCAGCAGCGGTTGTTTCAGCAGGCTTTGCCGCTGAGTCGGCCGCGGTCTTGTCCGAGCTGCCACCACCACCGCAAGATGCGAGAAGCAGGGTCGCAGTTGACAGCGCAAGGTATTGAAAAACTTGCCTCATATGCATCCACCCTTGTTTCGTGTAGACGCACGAACGGACCACACGACGGCAAAGTAAAACATTCAACGCGGCTATCCGCAACACGGTATTTCGGGCCGGATCGAAGATCGTTGGCAAGTGTTGTTCCGGCACTTTTTCGCCGGTGCCGACGCTTGCAACCAGCACTGTGACGAGCACTGGGATCCGGCGCCGAGCACCTGTCGATCAGGCAGGCACGGGCCATACCTGAAGCGCTGAATCACCCTCGTTCATCGCTCGACAGCACCAATGGTTAAGAAAGTTTCTGCGGCAATAGCTACCTGAACGGAAGCTTCTGCCTAGTAACAACAACTATACAGCGGAAAACGTAAAAAGAGCAGATCGCAAGCCATCAGTCATGTTGTCAGCCGGAACTGGCGGAGGGAACATGACTATCCCGATTGGAACAATTGCAAACCTGAGCACCGCCCCGGACATCCGCGAGGCGATCCTCGACGATTTGAAAATCCATTCCTCGATCGAGATCGATTGCGCGAGCGTGGTCGAAGCCGACCTCACCTTGCTGCAGATCCTCGCGGCGGCGCGCAAGTTCGCCGAGCGGGAGGGCAAGACCATCTCGATCCTTCCCGCCGCAAATCCGGCGATTGCCGGCCTGATCGAGCGCGCAGGCCTGACTGGGCCGCTTGCTGCGTTCTGCAACGATCTCTGTGCGAGCGGAGCGACCGAGCAATGACCACCATACTTACCGTCGATGATTCCATGAGCGTGCGGATGGCTATCCGGATCGCGCTGTCCGGTGCCGGGCATCAGGTGGCGGAGGCGGCCGATGGCAGGGAAGGCCTTGAACAGGCCAGATCATCGAAGTTCGACATGATCATCACCGATCTCAACATGCCGAACATGAATGGTCTGGAGATGATCCGGGAAATCCGCAAGCTGCCGCTTCAGGCCGGAACGCCGATCATCTTTCTCACGACAGAATCGGATGAGGGCATGAAGCAGCAGGCAAAGGCCGCAGGCGCGACCGGCTGGCTGGTGAAACCGTTCGTGGCCGAAAACCTGCTGAAGGTAACCCGCAAGGTGCTGGGGCAATGAGCGGGCAGGACCCGATCGAAGCCTTCCGGATCGAAGCCGGAGAGCTACTCGAGGCGACCGAGCAGGCACTGCTCGACCTCAGCCACGACCTGACGAGCCGGGAGCTCATCGACACCGTCTTTCGCGGGATGCACACCCTCAAGGGCTCGGGCGCGATGTTCGGCTTCGATGCCCTGGCGGCATTCACCCATCATTGCGAAACGGCTTTCGACCAGGTGCGCAAGGGGCAGGCCCGCGCTTCGGCCGAACTGGTTGCCCTGACGCTTTCTGCCATGGACCACATGCGCACTCTCATCGACCAGCCGAGCGGCGATGGCGTCGAAAGTGAAAGCGCCGATCTGCTTGCCAGGCTCGAGGCCCTATTGGACGGAACGGGGGCCATTGCAGCCGCGGACTGCAGCGAGGATGCCGGTCATCACACGGCCACGAGCACGGACTCCGCGCTCGGTCAGGGGTGGCATCTGCACTTCCGCCTGCCCGCCAATGCGCTTGCCACTGGAACCAACCCGCTGCTTTTGCTCGACGAATTGCGGGAATTGGGCGCCACCAATGTCGCCGCCGATTTTGACGCGGTTCCCCCGCTTGATGAGCTGGACCCGACGCAGTGCCTGATGGGCTGGTCGATGGATCTGCCTGCCAGCGCGACCCGCGAAGTCATCGAAGATGTTTTCCTGTTCGTGCTCGACGACATGGAAATGTCCATTACGCCGGTCGCCGGCGCGAACGACGAAGTTGCTGCAACGGCTGAAGGCGGTCCGTCTGAGACTGCTGCTGTGGCAGTCGTGCCCTCACCGTTGCCGCGTGCTGCGGTGGCCAGCGCGGAAGTGGCCAGCACCGAACCTGCCAGTGCAAAAGCCGCGCGTGGCCCCAGCGAAAGCGTGCGCGTGCCGGCAGAGCGCCTCGATCTGCTGATGGACCGGGTGGGCGAGCTCGTGATCGTGCAGAGCCGCCTCGCCCAGCTTGCCGGAAACGGCATTTCCGGCCCGGCGGGCGAACTCGCGCTGCGCTCGATCTCGGAAGAAGTCGAACGGCTTGCCAACGAACTGCGCGACACAATGATGGTCTTGCGCATGGTGCCGATTGCCTCGTTGTTCGGGCGGTTCCGCCGTCTGGTCCACGACCTGGCCCGCGAGACCGGCAAGTCCATCGATCTGACGACCGATGGCGAAAGCACCGAGATCGACAAGACCGTTTCCGAAAGGCTGGCCGATCCGATTGTCCATCTGATCCGTAACGCTTGCGACCACGGGCTCGAGACCGAGGAAGAACGCCTTGCTGCAGGCAAGGCCGCGTCCGGCCGCATCCGGCTTTCGGCCCAGCAGGCCGGTGGCGAAGTGCTGATCACCATCGAGGACGATGGCCGCGGGATCAGCCGCGAGCGCGTCCGCGCCAAGGCAGAGGCCAATGGCCTGATCCAGCCGGGCCAGGTGCTGAGCGACGGCGAACTGCTGCAGCTGATCTTCCAGCCCGGCTTTTCCACCGCCGCCCAGATCACCAACCTGTCAGGCCGTGGCGTCGGCATGGACGTGGTCAAGCGCACGATCGAGGGCCTGCGGGGACACATCGACATGACCAGCGAACCCGGCAAGGGCTCGGTCATAACCCTGCGCATTCCGCTGACCCTGGCGATCATCGACGGGCTGCTCGTGAGGGTCGGGCAGAACAATTACGTGATCCCGTTGGCGGCGGTCGAAGAATGCCTTGAGCTGAGCCTTGAGGAGGACATTCGCTCACGCGGGAGGAGCATGATCCAGTTGCGCGAGCGCCTGGTGCCCTTCCTGCGCCTGCGCGAGCTTTTCGCGACCGGCACTCGGCCCGATCCCTTCCAGAAGATCGTGGTGATCGCAACCGGAGGCGAGCGGGTGGGCCTTGTCGTCGACCAGATCATCGGCAGCCACCAGACCGTCATCAAATCCATGTCGAGCCTGCACCGCTCGATCCCGAGTTTCTCCGGCGCGACCATCCTCGGTGATGGTGGGGTCGCGCTCATTCTCGATGTCGTCCAGCTGGTTGCGCTGGGCCAGAGCCATGAGGAGCGGCTTCGTGCCGCAGGGTGACGCCATGACCACGACCGGCACAACGCCATGGGATGATAACGGGCAACTGGAGGTGCTGACATTCGATGTGGGCGATGAACGCTTGGCGATCGAGGCTGTCAGCATCCGCGAGATACTCGACCTTCTGCCCGAAACGCCCGTACCGGGTGCACCGGACCTTGTGGCCAGCGTCGTCAACTTTCGCGGCAAGATCATCCCGATCGCCGATCTGCGCGTGGCCTTCGGCATGCCGCGCAATCCCGGCGAGGAGGCCAATTCCGATCACCGCATCGTAGTGATCGAGACCGAGATCGGCGGAGAGCCGCTCCAGATCGGGCTGCGCTCGGACAAGGTCCATGAAGTGACGATCCTGGACAAGGCGCACAGCAGCGAGCCGCCCGTGCTGGGCATGCGCTGGAAGCGCGAGTTCGCGCGCGAACTGGTGCGCCAGCCGGGCTCGGTCATCGTCATTCCCGATTTGCCCACAATCTTCACGTCCCTCGCGGAGGCCGCATGATGAGCAGTGTATTTTCGAGAGTTTCCGAACAGCAGGTTCTCGATGAGGTAAGCCGGGTCGAGCAGGCGCTGTCCAGTGGCAACCTGCTGCTTCGGCTTGACGAAACCACCGGGAACGCCCCAACGCGAGCCGTAATGGCGGCGTTCAATCGGCTGCTGGATGCCGTGACAAATCCGGTCCAGGACCTGTCCACGCAGATCGCCCGGATGACCGACGAACATGCAGCCGGTGATATCGATGTCGTGATCGACGCCAATGCCCTGCCCGGCAAGCTTGGCATCATGGCGACGCAGATCAACGATCTCGTTACAGCACACATCAATACGAAGAAGCAGGCCATGGCCTGCGTGCGCGAGTTCAGCCTCGGGAACTTCGATGCGTCGATGGAGCAGCTGCCTGGCAAGAAGGCCTTCATCAACGATACGATCGAGACCTTGCGCGGCAATCTTGTCGGCCTGATCTCGGAAATGAACCACATGTCGAGCGAGCACGATCGCGGCGACATCGACGTCGTCATCGATCATGCGAAGTTCCCGGGCGATTTCGGGATCGTGGCACGCGGCATCAACGACATGGTTGCCGGCCATATCGCGGTGAAGAAAAAGGCGATGGCCTGCGTCAAGGCGTTCGGCGAGGGCAACTTCAAGGCTCCCCTCGAACAGTTCCCGGGCAAGAAGGCCTTCATCAACAATACGATCGAAACCCTGCGCGGCAATCTTACGGGCCTGATCGCAGAGATGAACCACATGGCGGCCGAACATGACCGCGGCGATATCGACGTGGCAATCGACGATGCCCGGTTTGAGGGCGATTTCGGACGGGTTGCACGCGGCATCAACGAGATGGTCGCGGGTCACATCGCGGTGAAGAAGAAGGCCATGGCCTGCGTCAAGGCGTTCGGCGAGGGCAATTTCGACGCCCCGCTCGAGCAGTTCCCGGGCAAGAAAGCCTTCATCAACGATACGATCGAAACCCTGCGCACGAACCTGCGCGAGATCACTGCAGAGATCCAGCGACTGATCGTGGCAGCGACCGAGGGCCGCCTGTCGGAGCGTGGTATTGCCTCGCGCTTCGTGGGAGACTTCGCCCGCCTCATCAGCGGCATCAACGGCATGCTCGATGCAATCATCCTGCCGATCGAGGATGGCAATCGCGTGCTGCGGCTGGTCAGCACTGGCAACCTGCAGGAAACCGTCGATATCGATTGCCACGGAGATCATCAGCTGATGCGTGACGCCATCAATTCCCTGGTTGCCAACCTGAAGAAGACCGCCGGCGTGGCCGACCGCATCGCCGATGGCGATCTCACGGTCGAATACCGGGCGCTTTCGGACGACGACCAGCTTGGCAGCGCGCTGATCACGATGATCGACAAACTGCGGACTGTCGTCGGCACGACCACTGCTGCGGTCGATAACGTCTCGGCCGGCAGCCGCCAACTGGCGGCAAGTTCGGAGCAGGTCTCACAGGGCGCGACAGAGCAGGCCGCCTCGGCCGAGGAAGCATCTGCGTCGATGGAGCAGATGGCCGCGAACATCAAACAGAATGCCGACAATGCGGCGCAGACCGAGAAGATTGCCCGCCAATCGTCCAAGGACGCTGAAGTTTCAGGCCAGGCGGTCGAGAAGGCGGTCAATGCCATGCGCACGATCGCTGAGAAGATCAGCATCGTCCAGGAGATCGCACGGCAAACCGACCTGCTTGCCCTGAACGCTGCTGTCGAGGCCGCTCGTGCGGGCGAGCATGGCAAAGGCTTTGCGGTCGTCGCTTCCGAAGTGCGCAAGCTGGCCGAACGCAGCCAGAGCGCGGCCGCCGAGATCGTCTCGGTTTCCTCCGAGACGGTGAAGGTAGCGACCGACGCAGGCGAAATGCTGGCGCGACTGGTTCCGGATATTCGCCGTACAGCCGAACTGGTGACCGAAATCAGCGCGGCATGCCGCGAGCAGGACATCGGCGCTTCGCAGATCAACGAGGCCATCCAACAGCTCGACAAGGTCACGCAGATCAATGCCAGCGCCTCTGACCAGATTTCGTCCACGTCCGAGGAACTGGCATCTCAGGCCGAGGAACTGCAGAGCGCCATTTCCTTCTTCCAGATTGGCAACAGCTATGCCGAGCCACGCCAGAATGCGCCGGTCCGCCGCCAGGCAAGCCCGCCGCGCAAAACCGGCGTGACACCTCGCGCGGCAGCCAGACCGGCAAAGCGCAATTCTGTTGCTGAACAGAAGGAGCGACTGGCCGGCTTTGCCCTGAACCTTACCGACGGTGGTGCAGACGCCGACGATGCAGACTTCGGACGCGCGGCATGAGCAGCGCGAGCGAACTTCAGGTCGTGGAATTCGGCCTGGGCAACGAAGTCTTTGCCATCCCCGTCGCCCTGGTGCGCGAGATCCTTGACTACACGCCACCCTCCTACCTGCCGAATGGCCCTGCGCATTTCATTGGCCTCACGGACCTTCGCGGCCAGGGCGTGCCCACTGTCGACTTTCGGCGGCGTCTTGGCCTGCCGTCTGTCGACCCCACGCTGGCGACACGCATCCTGATCCTTGACGTGCGGTTGCCAGGCCGCCTGCTGACGCTGGGCGTCGTCATCGACCGGGTATTGAGCGTCACGAGTTTCGAGAAGGCAGACATGGAGCCTGCCCCGGATATCGGGATCAGTTGGAATTCCGAATACATCACCGGCGTGGTGCGCCGGGACACGGGCTTCGTGGTCATCGTCGACGCAGCCCGGATTTTCACGACCGAAGATGCCATCGGGATCGGCAGCGAAGGTCAATTGGTCAACGCCTGAAACACCCGTGACAGCGAACGGAACGCGCTGCCGCAACAGAGGTGAACAGAACAAGAAGGACGGGAACAACAATGGCCATCAATCCATTCACGGCAGTTTCTTCTGCCCAGGTTCAGCAAGAAATTGCACGCGTGCAGGACGCCATCGCGAACGGTGACCTTGGCGCTCGGCTGCATGCTGCGGGATGCAACATGCGGACCAGCGCCCTGATCGACGCGATCAACGGGCTGCTCGACCATTCGCAGGCACCGATCCACCAGCTTGGCCGCTCGATCAAGCACGTGACGGCCGAGCATGAGCGGGGCGATATCGACGCGATTATCCCTTCCGACAATCTTCCGGCGGCAATCGCGGAGATGGCCACTGACATCAACCAGCTTGTGAACGCGCATATCGCGGTGAAGAAGCTGGCGATGGCTATCGTTCACGAGTTCAGCCTCGGCAACTTCGAGGCCAAGCTGGATCCTTTGCCGGGGAAGAAGGCCTTCATCAACGATACGATCGAGACGCTGCGCAGCAGCCTGACCGGATTGATCGCCGAGATGAACCACATGGCGAGCGAACACGAGCGCGGCGATATCGACATCGTCATCGACCATGCCCGCTTCCCGGGAGACTTTGGTGTCGTGGCGCGCGGCATCAACGACATGGTCGCCAGCCATATTGCCGTAAAGAAGAAGGCCATGGCCTGCATCAAGGCCTTTGGCGAAGGTGACTTCAGCGCTCCGATGGAACAGCTGCCGGGCAAGAAGGCCTTCATCAACGATACGATCGAAAGCCTCCGTCAGAATCTTCGGGCGATCACCTCGGAAATCCAGATGCTGATCAACGCGGCAACGGCCGGCCGGTTGGGCGAGCGCGGTGACGATCGACGTTTCGTCGGGGATTTTGCCAGCCTGATCAGTGGCATCAACGGCATGCTCGACGCCACGATCCTGCCGATCGAAGAAGGCAACCGGGTGCTGAGCAAGCTCAGCGCAGGCGATCTTGGTGAACGGGTCGAGATCGATTGCCAGGGCGATCACCAGAAGATGCGGGATTCGATCAACGTGCTGGTCGACAATCTGCGTGCCTTTGCCAGCAACGTGAGCCTTGCCGCCAACGAGGTTGCCGAAGGCAGTTCACAGATGGCAAGCAGTTCGCAGCAGCTGTCGCAAGGTGCGACCGAACAGGCCGCGTCGGCAGAAGAAGCATCGGCCTCGATGGAGCAAATGGCCGCGAACATCAAACAGAACGCCGACAATGCGGCACAGACCGAAAAGATTGCGCGGCAATCTTCAAAGGACGCCGAGCTCTCGGGAACGGCAGTCGACAAGGCGGTCATCGCCATGCGCACGATCGCGGACAAGATCGGCATTGTGCAGGAAATTGCACGTCAGACCGATCTTCTGGCCTTGAATGCCGCAGTCGAAGCCGCGCGCGCCGGAGAGCATGGCAAGGGCTTCGCTGTCGTGGCGTCCGAAGTGCGCAAGCTGGCCGAGCGCAGCCAAAGTGCAGCAGCCGAAATCGTTTCGGTATCGGCCGAGACGGTGAAGGCAGCGAGCGAAGCCGGCGAGATGCTGAGCAAGCTGGTTCCGGACATTCGTCGCACGGCAGAACTCGTTTCGGAAATCAGCGCCGCGTGCCGTGAACAGGACATCGGCGCTTCGCAGATCAACGAAGCGATCCAGCAGCTCGACAAGGTGACCCAGCAAAACGCCAGCGCTTCGGAACAGATTTCGGCGACTTCGGACTCGCTGGCGGCGCGGGCCGAGGAACTGCAGCAGACCACCGCATTTTTCCAGCTGGAAGAACAGCGCTCGTTTGCACCAGCGGCTCCGCGCACGCAGCGCAGCGCCAAGCCGAAGCCGGCACCTCAAGTCCGCACAAAGGCTCGGCCCGCAAAGCCGAACTCGGTCGCCCATCAGAAGGAGCGGCTCAACGGCTTCGCACTCGATCTGACCAGTGGTGGGGCGGACCATGAGGACAGCGACTTCGGCCGGGCGGCCTGATTGAAGACCGCCCGTAGTACCCTCAAGAAAATGGTGCGCAATTGAACGATCTTAGCCCCCTCTCCTTTGGTCTGGCAGCCGACAGCGACTGCATTTCCAAAAGGCAGTTCAAGGCGCTTGCCGAACTGATCCAGCTTGAAACCGGCATCAATATCAAATCGAGCAAGCAGACCATGCTGGAGGGGCGGCTGCGGCGGCGGGCCCGGGCGCTCGGCATGGAAACGCTGGGAGGGTATTGCGACCTGGTGATCGGCGGACAAGTCGATGCTGACGAGATCGAGCACCTGATCAACGCGGTTACTACGAACAAGACCGATTTCTTTCGCGAACCGGGGCACTTCGACTACCTGACGAGCACGGTCCTGCCGCTCTATGCGGAAGAAGGCTGTCGCCAGATCCGATGCTGGAGCGCTGCATGTTCGACCGGCGCCGAACCGTACACAATCGCCATGCTGCTGGACGACTTCACGACGCAGCGCCGCGGCATCGACTATCGGCTTATCGCCACCGACATCGATACCGAGGTTCTGGCAACGGCAATGAAGGGGATCTATCCTCGCGAACAGGTGGAGCCCGTCCCTGCCCCCCTGCGCCGCCGCTACATTCTCGAATCCAGGGATCCGCAACGGCAAGAGATCCGCATTGCTCCTGAAATTCGACGTCGCGTGGCGTTCGGCAGGCTGAACCTTATCGATGACTCCTACGCACTCGATCAGCCGGTACATCTCATCTTCTGCCGCAACGTCCTGATCTATTTCGACAAGCAAACGCAGGAGCAGGTCGTGCAACGCCTGTGCGAGCAGCTTTTGCCCGGCGGATATCTTTTCCTCGGCCACTCGGAGTCGATCACCGGCTTCAAGCATGACCTCACCCAGGTTGCCGGCACGGTATTTCGGAGGTCATGTTGAACAAGCGTCCCGCACGTATCCGCGTTCTGGTGGTCGACGACAGCGCAAGCGTGCGTCAGACCATGAAGGCGATCCTCGAGGAAGACCCCGATCTGGAAGTCATCGGCACTGCCGCCGATCCCTTTGCGGCAGCCCGCATCATCCAGGCCGAAGTGCCCGACGTGATCACTCTGGATGTCGAAATGCCCCGGATGGATGGCATCACGTTCCTGCGCAAGCTGATGAGCCAGTGCCCGGTGCCCGTGGTCATGTGCTCTTCATTGACAGAGCAGGGTTCGGAAACGCTGCTGCAGGCTCTCGAGGCCGGGGCCGTGGATGTGATCCTCAAGCCCCGGCTGGGCGTGGCGGACCACCTGAGTGAAGCCCGCGCAGCCATCTGCGAAGTTGTGAAGGGCGCGGCCAAGGCTCGCGTTTCGGCCCGCAAACCTGTGCCCCCGCGCATCAGGCCGGAGCAGAAGCTGACTGCAGACGCAGTGCTGCCACCCCCCAGTGGCCGCGCCATGAGCCGGACGACCGAAATGGTGGTCTGCATCGGCGCGTCGACAGGCGGGACCGAAGCCCTGCGCGAGGTCCTCGAGGCCCTCCCCGCAAACTCGCCGGGCATCGTCGTGGTCCAGCACATGCCAGAGCGCTTCACGCGTGCGTTCGCCAGCCGTCTGGATTCCCTGTGCGAGGTTTCGGTCAAGGAGGCCGAGCAGGGTGACACCGTCATGCGTGGCCACGTGCTCATCGCGCCGGGGGGCAAGCATACCCTGCTCGAAAGGCAAGGTGCGCGCTATCTCGTCTCGGTCCGCGATGGACCGCTGGTTTCCCGGCACAAGCCCTCGGTCGACGTGCTGTTCCGCTCTGCCGCGCGGTGCGCCGGTTCAAACGCGGTGGGCGTGATCATGACCGGCATGGGAGATGATGGCGCGCGCGGACTGCTCGAGATGAAGGAGGCAGGCGCACGCACTTTCGCGCAGGACGAGGCAAGCTCTGTCGTGTTCGGAATGCCCAAGGAAGCAATCGCACGCGGTGCGGCTGACCGCGTGCTGGGACTCGACACGATTGCCGGGGAAATCCTCCGGGCCACGGCGCGCTGAGCGATGGCGGCTCTCAAACTTGTCGTCACTCCGCCTGCAGTGGACGTTGGTCACGCAGCGCTGATCGAGGACCTGGTGGCGCTGCTCAAGCGGCTGGACGAGAGTTTCGACATGGCAAGCACGCACCTGTGCCAGTCGGTGACACGTATCCAGAACATCACCTCGGCCCTCACCGAGGTCACCGGCATGTTCGATGGCGGGGTAGGTGTCGAAGCGGTCAATGGGTTGCGGATGGCCGCCGAATCCCTGCGCAACGTCCGCAGCCTGGTACAGGGCAGGTCTCACGAGATCACGACCATGCACGACGCCGCGCGGGCTTTGCGTACCAGCACTGCCGAGGTCATGCGCTGCCTGCAGGTCCTCGATATCTACGGCATGAACGTGAAGATTACCGCGTCGGGCCATCCGCAATTCATGGAATTTGCCGATGCCATGCGCGGAAAGCTGCATCAGGGCGACAGGGAGCTGAGCGGCCTCGACCACATGCTCGGAGTGCTGCTGGAGAGCCTGCGCGAGATGGGCCAGAACGACCGCTTGCTGGATCGCGAGTGTGCGAAGGTCTTTCCGCAAGTGCCCGATGCGCTGATGCGCGAAGCGGGCAACCTGCAGCAGCACCAACTGCGCCTTGGCAACCTGGCCAAGACCATCGCAAACCTGGCGCAGGCGATCCAGACCGAGCTTCACGCCGCCATCCAGGCCATCCAGATTGGCGACAGCGTGCGCCAGCGTCTGGAGCACGTGCTGGCGAGCCTGCGCTTGGTCGAAGCGCGACGCCAGGACGGCAGCATGAATGGCGCTGCGGCAGCGCCATTGCTTCGCGTTCATGGTGCATTGTTCGAAGCGGCAATCACTGACTATGCGCGCGACAGGGCCGAGCTCGCTGCGTCGCTGTCGCGGCTGCAAAGCCAGTGCAAGAACCTTCAGGGCCCGAGCGACCACCAGGCGAGCGAGGGCGACGGCGACATGCTGGGGCGCATCGAATCGAGCGTTGCCGAGGCGCACCTGATGTTGCGCCAATTGGACCGCGCGAACAGCGAGGGCATGGCGACACTCGATCTGATCCTGCAGACGGTCGACGAAGTGACAGAGCGCGCAGAGGCCATCACCCGGTTGCGGCTCGACGTGCAACACATGGCGATCAATATCGGCCTGAGCTGCCGCACTGCGCAGCTGATCGGTCGTCCGGTGATGGTCATCGCCAACGAGATCAGGACCTATTCCGAACGCCTTGACGCAATAGCCGATGCCATCCAGCGGACGCAGACCAACCTGTCGGCGCCCTGCCATCGCCTGCAGAGCCAATCCCAAGACAACGGTGCGGCATCCGGCGAACTTCTGGCCCGCTTTCTCACCACGATCGGGGATTGCAACGAAAAGGGCCGGCAGGCGATGGCCGTGGTCGACGCCGAGTCCGACCAGTTGGGGTCAAGCCTCGCGCTGGCTATCGATGCGCTGGAGGAAGCCGGGATGCTGGAAGCGTCGATGCACAGCCTTTCAGCGGCCTTGCAAGACGCCGGATCGGGTGCTCAGCCGGTCGGGGGCGACAGCGCGGTGCTGTTGCAGACGATGCTGGACGACCTGGCGCGAAGCTACACGATGGCAGACGAGCGGCTGATCCACAATCAGGCGCTGGTCTCTGGCCTGACCGGTATCGCCCTAGCGTCGGAGATTGCGCCGGGTGCCGACGACGACGACGAGGATGATGGCCTGTTCTGAAACCGGCCGATCATCCGGCGGTCTCAATCGACGGTTGTATCCACTACCGGTGCTTCTGGCCCGTTCTTGAGGATCGATTCAATGGCATTCCGGGCGCTGGCCTTGCTTGCGTAGCCTTCGGTCCAGAAGATGGTTTCACTGTTGTGGCAGAAGTAGGCGACAAACTCGCCTGCCTTGTTCCGGCGGATCTCGAAACGGTGCGCCATCATGACTCTCCCTGTCCCTGGCCACTGTCCTTGGCCCAGGTCGATAGATATCACGGGAAAGGCAAAGCGCATCAGGCAAATCACGCGCGCGGGGTTGATTTTTGCCTGCGAATGGCAGATGCCCGCCAGCACAAAGTAGCGGGCGTCTGACCCGCCAGGCAAACGAGCGCCAATGCGCGTCGGGGCCGTGGAATGGGAATGGATCCTGTGTCTGCGGCGGCAAAGTCATCATCTGCCAATAGCAACGTCGCCAGCACATCTGCAGGCGCGGATCACTGCGCCTGCGCGGCACGCGACCATGTCCCGAACATGCACGAACGCAGTTGCCCCCTTGCCGGGGCAGGAACGCCAGAAGGTTGACCATGAACCCCAAAGATACCGCGATAAGCCTCGACCTTATCAATCGCCACTACCAGGAGCCGAACCGCAACCGGTTCGAAAGCAAGTATTTCTGGGAGGAGCTTTACCCCCTGATCGCAACGGCAGGGTTTTCCGCGATCGAGGTTCCCTATGAGCCGGTATGGCAGTTCGGCGGGCGCAGCGGCGTACCGATGAACCGCTATTGCATCAACACCAAGTATGCCAGCGCCGCGCAGTACCGCGACGTATTGGCCGCAAGCGGGATTGCCCGCGTTAGCGGCGTGACCTTCGATCCCAACCTGTTCATGCGCAACGACAACATGCATTTCTACTTCGGCGCATCGGGCCACTTCGCGGGCGAGGCACTGGCCCATGCGGCAGACCTTGGCGCAGAATACTTCGCCATCAGCCCCTCGCCCTATTACGGGCGCATCAGTCAGTACCACCCCGATATCGACGCGCAGATCGCGATGTTCACCGATCGCACCGTCGAATTGCTGACTGGCCTTGCCGCCAAGGCCGAGGAACTCGGCGTCAGGCTTGTCCTGCGCAACGAATACTGGAGCCTGTTCGGGGGTGAGCGTGTGCTCCCGCTGCTTGCGCGCCTGCCCGAAAGTGTCGGCCTTGACGTCGATACCGCCAGCCTCAGCGTCGCAGGCATCGACCCTGTGCAGTTCCTCACCGCAAACATCGCCCGCACCGGCTGCGTCCACCTGACCGACACCAGCTTCGTTGACAGCAACGACACCTGGAAGACGCCCAACCCCGAACACCCGCAGGGCCAGGCCACGCAAGTGTTCCGCGATCCCGGCACCGGCTCGGTCGATTTGGCCGCGATTGCCGCCACGCTCGACAAGCTGGGCTACGCCGGCTCCGTGACATGCAGCGCCCGCCAGACCCGCGATCCATTCCGCGCCCTGCTGCGCACGCGCGCCCTGCTCAACCAGCTTTGATTTCCGGAGTTATCCGAAATGCCCAACATCCAATACGCCAACATGAGCCACTGGAAGTCGATCCCCTACAAGCAGATCGATAACTTCCGCGACTTCTACTACGAGGACAAGACCAACAGCGCCTACTATTCCGACTGGGACAACATCCTGAAGTACCAGTCGGCGCTGGGCTTCAACGGCATCGAGATCGCACCGTGGGACATGGCCGACATCCTGCCGCTGTTCGGCTCCCCTGAAAACTTCACCGCCTTTGCCAAGGAGCGCGGCGTCGAAGTGATCGGCATGTTCCATGGCGCCCACGCCTCGCACGATGCCGGCCACTTCGATGAGGCCGTGCAGTCAGGCCGCGAGGCGGTGGACACCATCGTACGCTTCGGCGGCACCTACATGAACACCTGCCCCACCCAGAACTACTTCGGCTGCGGCCCCTTGAGCCGCGAAGAGGTGCAGAGTTGCGCCAAGGTGATGAACGAGATTGGCCGCTATGCCACCGACAAGGGCGTGAAGATCGGCCTGCACAACGAGTTCTTCTGCGCGATCAACCTCGAGAACCATCGCGAGCTGATCGAATCCACCGATCCCGCGCTGGTCCACTACTGCATCGACACCGCCCAGATCTCGATCATGGGCGAGGACCTGCTGACGTTCTACAACGACTATCACGACCGCATCAGCACGTTCCACCTGAAGGACACCGCATCATCGGCCCAACCCGACAGCCTGCGCCATTCGCAGGACCCGGAGATCACCGATGACGGCACGCGCTGGTTCTGGGAACCGGGCATGGGCACTCTGGACCTCAAGGGCCTGTATCGTGCGCTAAAGGAGCACGGGTTCAAGGGCTGGATGTCGATCGAGTACGACGGCTCGCCCGACCTCCTCGCCTCGATGGCGATGACCCGCTACTATCTCGATAACGAACTGCGCCCGATCTACGATTGATCTGGCCGGAATCGCGCCGGCCCATAGGTGCCGGCGTCGATTTCCGCGGTAAGCTCGTCGCGGGGCAGGCCGAGCAGCAGCTGCGCGCCAAGCCGGGCCGCGGCAGGCGCGGTCTGGATGCCAAAGCCGCCCTGCCCGGCAAACCAGAACAGACCCTCCACCTCCGGATCGAAGCCGTAGACCGGCAGGCGATCCGGCGAGAAGGATCTAAGGCCCGCCCAGCGGCGCTCGAGGGCGGCGATGTTCCAGTCCACCACGTGCTGAAAACGGTCGATGGCGATGGCGACGTCCAGTTCCTCGGGCGCGGCATCGCCCGCGACGTCGGGGATCTCGTCGTGCGGGGAAAGCCACAGGCGCCCGGCCTGGGGTTTGAAATAGAAGTCCTCGTTGATGCCCAGCGTCAGTGGCAGCGAATCTGCCGGGGCAGGATCAGTGCGCAGCTGCACGATCGTCCGCCGCAACGGCTGGATGCCGAGCGGGCACGCACCGGCAAGGCCGGCAAGCGTGTCCGCCCATGCTCCGGCGGCATTGGCAATGATCGGAGCGCGTGCCTCGCCACCAGCCCAGGCCAGCCGCCACTGTCCGCCTTCCCGCTCCAGCCGCTCGACGCGGGCGCGCACGCGCATCACGGTGCCGGTGCGCTTCGACGCTGCGAGGTAGTGCTGGTGCAGGTCGGCAACGTCGATGTCAGCGCAGCCGGGCTCCCACGCGCCGACAACCCACTCGGGCTTGAGCCCGGGCACGCGGGCTTCGAGCGCAGACCGGTCCTGCAGATGCAGGGTCGCTCCCAGGGCGGTGAACTTTTCGATGAAAGCCTCGACCTTGTTGCGGTCCGACGCCTGCCCGATATTCAGAGCGCCACGCGGGGACAGGAAGCCCCCTTCCCGCAAGTACCGGCCCGAGGCCATCGTCAGCGGAAAGACGCCAGGGCCGCCATAGGTTTCTTCCCAGAATGCGGCAGAGCGACCGGTGGTGTGGTATCCCGGGGTGTCCTCCGCCTCGACCAGCAGCACGCGGGCATGGGGCGCGCATTCGGCGGCGAGACTGGCGCCTGCCATCCCGGCGCCGATGATCGCAACGTCAAAATCTCCGGCTAACGTCGTCACGCGGCTTCGGCCTCCGCGGGGCGCGCCATGCGGTCGAGGAAATCGTCAATCGCAGCCATGACCTTGTCTCTCACCGGATCGGCCTCGCGCAGCAATTCGTGACGGGCTTCCCGCCCCCAGGTCATCAGTTGCGCACGCGGGAGGCGGCGGGCGGCACGCTCGATCGCTTTCCAGCTGACCAGGCCATCATGACGGGCAGCAAGCAGGAGCACCGGCACTTCAACCGCCTCGAGAGTGCCGGGCGCATCCAGTGCGAGCATCGAGGCATAGGCGCGCTCGACCCACCGCCATGAGCCGGGCCCCATGCCGAGGAAGGAGCGCTGCAGCTTCCACTGTGCCTCGTCCTCGTAGCGATCGGCGTCATGCGTGAGCAGGGTATTGCGGGCAGCGGCGGTCGTCCCGGGCTTTTCGCTGATCTTCCAGGCGGGGCGGGCAGGATCGCCGAATCGGCACATCGCCTCGGCCACCTTGTGCAGCGCCCGATTCGGTCCTGGAGTGAGAAAGCCCAGCATGGGAGCACTCAGGACCACCGCAACAGGGTTAATGCGCCTTTCCGCAAGAGCACGTAGCACGAGATGACCGCCCATCGAATGGCCGATCACGACATGGGGGCCAGGCGTCTGGTCGACCCATTGCGACCAGAACACGGCGAGGTCCTCGATCCAGATGGAGAAGTCTTCGACGTGCCCGATTGCAGGATGCGCCGAGAGGCGTCCTGAGCCTGCCTGCCCGCGCCAGTCGAGTGCGGTTACGCGCCACCCTTCTTCATGCCAGTAATCGAGAGATTCCAGATACTTCTCGTAAAAATCTCCACGCCCCGGCAAGAACAGGATCGAACCGCGCGGTTCGTGTTCGGCAGGTGCAACGGCGTGGCCGGGCCAGTCGATCCGGCGGATGACATGGCCGTCTGAGGCGGTCCAGAAACCTTCGTTCGCATCCGCCGGAATCGCCCTGCGATCGATCCGACTCCTGGTACCGAACTCCATGCCTGAAACGCCTCCAATGGCGCAGTTGCGCGCCAAGGTTTGGTTACCGTTTGGTAAGTGATTGTCCCGTATGCCCCAAGACATGCAGGGGAACATCTTCGTTTACGGACTGGTCGGGGCATTGGCAATCGCGCTGCTGGTTGCCGCCTTTACCGATATCCGCCGCCGCCAGATCGACAACTGGCTGAACGCTGCCATCGCGCTGTCTGCGCCGGCCTACTGGTGGGCATCGGGCTTGTCGCTTTGGCCAGGCGTGGCGATGCAGGTGGGTGTGGCGTTTATCGCCTTCGTCGCCCTGGCAGGCCTCTTTGCGCTGAAGCTCATGGGCGGCGGAGACGTCAAGCTGCTGGCGGCACTGGCACTGTGGTTGCCGCCCCTGACCTTCGTCAAGCTGCTGGTGATCATGTCGCTGCTGGGCGGCGCGCTGACCATTGTCGTCGCCGCGTGGCACTACACGGTAACGCGCCGGCGCGACGCAAAGATCCCCTACGGCGTGGCAATCGCCAGCGCCGGACTGATCGTTCTGGCCCCGATGCTCGAGGCCGGCTGGCGCTCCGTTACAGGTGCATGAACACCATATCACAATTTTTAACCATTTTGCCCGAGACATGCGGGCCTGAGTTAAGAGGGCGGGACAAGTAGCATGGACAAGAGGAAGCTGATGTTGCTGGTGGGGGCGCTGATCGTTGCGATCGGCACGGCCTTCGCAGCAAGGAGCCTTTTCGCTGGCGCGTCCACGCCCCAGGCAGAAGCTGCGGCAAAGATGCCGATGGGCCCGAAGGTGCTGGTAGCCCAGCGCGCCCTGCCCGTTGGCACGATCATTACCGCCGATGCCCTCAACTTCCAGGCATGGCCCAAGGACATGGTTCAGGACGCCTACTTCGTCGAGGGCGAGGCTGACATGCAGAAGCTGCTCGGCACCGTGGTGCGCAACCCGATGACCGCCGGCGAGCCGGTGACCAAGGGCAATCTCGTTGCCCCTGGCGACCGTGGCTTCCTGGCAGCTGCTCTCGGGCCAGGCATGCGCGCCGTTACCATTCCTGTCTCGGCCCGCACCGGCGTTGCCGGCTTCGTCTTCCCGGGCGACCATATCGACCTGGTGCTGACCCAGACCGTAAAGGGCAGCGGCGACAGCGGCATGGCGCTCAAGGCCTCGGAAACCATCCTCAAGAACCTGCGCGTGCTGGCAACCGACCAGTCGACCGAGCAGGAAATGGTCGAGGGCAAGACCCGCGTGCGCACCTTCAGCACCGTCACGCTCGAGGTCACGCCCAAGATCGCGGAGAAGATTGCCGTAGCCCAGACCATCGGCACGATCAGCCTCTCTCTGCGCTCCCTGGCCGACAACTCGGCCGAGCTTGAGCAGGCGATTGCCTCGGGCGACGTCAAGATCCCCGCCGGCGCCAGCAAGCAACAGGAAGAGGCGCTGATCAAGCAGGCCATGGCCCGCCCGATCGAGAGCACCAAGGCCAGCTTCGTGACCGGCGGCGACGTATCGCGCTTCCAGCGGACGACCGTGCCGGTGGCAGCTGCTCCTGGAGGCGGCGGATATTCCGCACCCGCTGCAAGCTCTGCCCCGCGGATGGCAGCAAACGGCCGACCGGTGCCGACCGGCCCCGTGGTCCGCGTGACCCGTGGCAAGGACACCGAAGATGTCTCGATAGGAGCGAAGTGATGAACTGCGCTCCCCACACCAAGATCATGCGACAGATCCCGACCTCGAAGGGCAGCACCATGAACCGCCGTTTTTCCTCGAAGCTTCTCACGGCCGCGCTGATCGCTGCCCCGCTGGCAATGATGCCCGCTTCCGGCATGCTCCACGCACAAAGCCTGACGAGCCCTGCCCGCACCGTCACGATTTCGATCGGGCGCGGCGAGCTGGTCACCGTGCCGGGCCGGATGGCGGACGTGTTCGTCGCCGACGACAAGGTGGCAGACGTCCAGGTCAAGTCGACCAACCAGTTCTACGTCTTCGGAAAATCGGGCGGCGAGACCACGGTCTACGCCAGCAACGCCAAGGGCGACGTCGTGTGGTCGGCAAACATCCGCGTCGGCAACAACATCGACTCGATTGACCAGATGTTGCACCTCGCCATGCCCGAGGCCCGCGTCAACGTTGCCACAATGAACAACACGGTGCTGCTGACCGGCACGGTCGGCGCGCCGGAAGACGCTGCCGAAGCCGAGCGCCTGGTCCGGGCCTTCGTCGGCGACAAGACCAACGTGATCAGCCGCCTGAAGATGGCAACGCCGCTACAGGTCAGCCTGCACGTGAAGTTCGCCGAAGTCAGCCGCACGCTGGTGCGCGACTTGGGCGTGAACCTGACCAGCATCGATGGCTCAGGTGGCTTCAAGTTCGGCATCGGTCAGGGGCGGTCGACCGGATCGTTCTTCACCACTGACCGGAACCTGCCGTTTGGCGTCGGCACTTCGTCGACCACCGGGTTCACCTTCGACCCCACCAAGGTAACCGAGACCAATCCGCTCGGTCTGGTGGAGAAGGCTGGCAGCTCGGTGACGGCCGCCGCCACGGGCACCACCATTGCTGGCATGGGCAAGTTTCTCGGTCTCGATCTGCTGGGTGCGCTCGATGCCGCCGAGACGATCGGCCTCGTCACGACCCTGTCCGAGCCAAACCTGACCGCGCTTTCCGGTGAGACGGCCGACTTCCTGGCGGGCGGTGAGTACCCGATCCCCGTCTCGCAAGGTCTTGGCACCACCTCGATCGAGTACAAGCGCTACGGTGTCAGCCTCGCCTATACCCCAACGGTTCTGGCCAATGGCCGCATCTCGATCCGCGTGCGCCCGGAAGTCTCCGAGCTTTCGAGCACGGGCGCGCTGAAGCTCGACAGCGTCGAAATCCCGGCCCTGACCGTGCGCCGGGCCGAAACGACGATCGAACTCGGTTCGGGTCAGTCCTTCATGATCGCGGGTCTGCTGCAGAACGGCGCGCAGAATGCCCTGACCAAGATGCCCGGTGTAGGTGATGTGCCGATCCTCGGCTCGCTGTTCCGCTCGACCCGCTATCGCAAGGGCGAAACCGAGCTGGTTATCGTGGTCACGCCGTATCTGGTGAACCCGGTCAACGCCAGCGACATCAAGCTTCCGACCGACGGCTTCCAGAGCCCGAACGATATCCAGCGCCTGCTTGGCAACATGGAACACGACGGCATCACCGGTGGCGATCGTCCCAAGCCGACCGAGAAGGAAGGCACGGTTCAGTCCGGCCCCAAGGTTGGTAGCCTAGACAAGCCCGCGAAGGCCTCGCAGCCCGCCGATCGCCGCAGCGACAAGAAGGTCGCCAGCGTCGAACCCGGCTTCAGCATCCAGTGAACGAGGGACAGCCCATGCGCACCAATCATACCCGCCGCGCTTCCGCCGCGCTGCTGCTTTCGCTGGCGACAGTCCTTTCGGCCTGTTCGGCCAATACTCCCGAAAACCGCATGCTCAACTCGGTGCATCAGCCGATTGTCGAGCGCGACCGTTATGTCTTCGACGTCGAGACGCTGCCGGGCGGCGGTATTTCGATCACCGAACAACGGCGCCTCGCCGGATGGTTCGAAAGCCTTGGCCTCAAGTATGGTGACAAGATCGCGATAGACGATCCGCTGCAGTCGAAGGCAACGATCGCGTCGGTCGACACGGTTGCCGGCCGCTGGGGCATGTTCGTCGACGGCCCCGCCCCGGTAACCCCCGGCTATGTCCCGGCTGGCGGCGCGCGCATCGTCGTGACCCGCGCCACGGCCTCGGTGCCCGGCTGCCCCGACTGGACCGCCAAGTCCGACTTCTCGATGAGCAACCGCACGACGTCGAACTTCGGCTGCGCCATCAACAGCAATCTGGCTGCAATGGTCGCCGACAAGGAACACCTCGTGAAGGGTGCCAGCAGCACTGGGGAAACGGTGGTGATGAGCGGAACCAAGGCGATCGACAGCTTCCGCGCTGCCAAGCCCACCGGCGAAGATGGCCTGAAGAACAATGCGACGTCCAATGCCTCTGGCGGTGGCGGCGGAGGAGGAAACTGACATGAGCTGGAAGAATGCCAATCGCGACGCCTTCGCCGCCTTCATGTGCGACGAGACCGCGCTCGACGTCCTTCGCCCAGTCGTCGTCGACATGGGCTGGGCTCCGGAAAAGTGCCACCGCGGCGGCCTGCGGAACGCGATCCAGTCGCTTTCGATCACGGCCAGCCCGAACATCCTCATGGTCGACCTGTCGGAAAGCGGCGATCCGCTGAACGACATCAACGCCCTGGCCGAAGTTTGCGAGCCTGGCACCGTGGTCATCGCCGTGGGGCAGGTCAACGACGTGCGCCTCTACCGCGATCTGATTGCCTCGGGCATTCAGGATTACCTGCTCAAGCCGCTCAACGCAGGCCAGATCCGCGATGCGCTGGTCCAGGCGCAGACGATCTTCACTGCGCCCAAGAGCCATGATCCGTCAGCGGCGAAGCGCCACATCTCGACCGCCATTGTCGGCACGCGCGGCGGCGTCGGCGCATCGACGCTGGCGACATCCCTTGCCTGGCTGTTCAGCACCGATCACAAGCTGCCCACCGCGCTGCTCGATCTCGACGTGCATTTCGGTACCGGCGCACTGACGCTGGATCTGGAGCCCGGCCGCGGGCTGACCGATGCAATCGACAATCCGAGCCGCATCGACGGCCTGTTCATCGAACGCGCCATGATCCGGGCAAACGACAACCTGGCCATCCTGTCGGCCGAAGCGCCGATCAGTTCGCCCCTGATGACCGATGGCAGCGCGTTCGTGCAGCTGGAGGAGGAATTCCGCCAGGCGTTCGAGATGACCGTCATCGACATGCCGCGCAACATGCTGATCAACTTCCCGCACCTGCTGGGTGACGTGAATGTGGTGATCGTTGCGACCGAACTGACATTGGCGGGCGCGCGCGATGCCATTCGCCTGCTCTCGTGGCTCAAGACCAATGCGGCCCACGCCCGTCCGATCGTGGTTGCCAACAAGGTCCAGGCCGGCGCCAACGAGATCAGCAAGGCCGATTTCGAAGCCTCGATCGAACGCAAGATCAACTTCATGTTGCCCTACGATATCAAGGGGGCGTCAAACGCGGCCAAGCTCGGTCAGTCGTTCGTTGCAGCCAATCGCTCCTCGAAGGTCGGGGGCACGATCCGGGACATCGCCTTCGCGATCATCGGAACCGGTGAGGAAGAAGCAGCCGCAGATCCTGCAGCCAGTGCGCGCAAGCCTTCGCTGCTGGGCAAGTTCGATCTGAAGAAGATGCTCAACAAGCCAAAGGCCGGTGTGCCCGCCTGACGGCCCGCATTTGCTTGAGGTGACGGAAAGAGACCTGCAATGGGCAATACGATCCAGCTGATCCTGATGGCCGGCGGCATGATGGCGGCGATGGTGCTCGGTTATGCCGCAGTGTCTGGCCCTTCCGCGTCCAAGGAAAGCGGCCGCCGTCTCCAGTCGGTGCGCTTTCGGCACTCGGACAGCGCCGTTGACAAGGTCGAAGCGCAGTATCGCAAGACCGTCGCAGCCCGCAAACCGCGGACGACGAAGATCGCTGGCTCGGGATCGCGGATGGAAGCGCTAGAACTGCGACTCCATCGAACCGGCAAGGGCTGGACGCTGTCGCAGTACCTCTATGTCAGCGGCGGCCTGGCTCTGGCGGTCCTGCTGCTGGTCTTTGTCAAGACCGGAGCGCCCTTGCTGTCGCTCGTCGCCGGGCTGTTCGTCGGCATTGGCTTGCCGCATTTCATCGTCGGTCGGGCAATCGGCAAGCGCGTCGAGAACTTTACGACACGCCTGCCCGATGCGCTCGACCTCCTGGTACGCGGGCTTCGCTCCGGTCTTCCGGTCACGGAAACCCTTGGCGTTGTCGCCAGCGAACTCCCCGGCCCCGTGGGCGAAGAGTTCAAGCTGGTGACCGACCGCATCAAGGTGGGGCGCACCATGGAAGAGGCGCTGCAAGACACCGCCGATCGCCTCAACATGCCCGAGTTCAACTTCTTCTGCATCACGCTTGCGATCCAGCGCGAGACCGGCGGCAACCTTGCCGAGACGCTTTCGAACCTGTCGGACGTGCTGCGCAAACGCGCGCAGATGAAGCTCAAGGTCAAGGCGATGAGCTCGGAATCCAAGGCATCAGCCTATATCGTCGGCTCGCTGCCCTTCATCGTGTTTGCGCTGATCTATACGATCAACCCGGCCTATCTCAGCAAGTTCTTCGTGGACGAGCGTCTAATCATCGCCGGCTTGGGCGGCCTCACCTGGCTTGGCATCGGCTCGTTCATCATGGCCAAGATGGTCAACTTCGAAATCTGAGCGGGAGGGACCGGCCATGATCAACAACCCCGCAGGACCAACGCTGCTCGGCTTCGACGTCTACCTTGTCGGTTCGATCCTGATCGGGATTGCCGCGGCTGCCGTCATGCTTGCCGTCTACGCCGCCGTTACTGTCCGCGACCCCATGGCCAAGCGGGTCAAGGTCCTGAACGAACGGCGCGAACAGCTCAAGGCCGGCATCGTCACTGCCAACGCCCGCAAGCGTCAGAGCATCGTCCGCCGCAACCAGACCACCGATCAGATCCGTGGCTTCCTCGAATCGCTCAAGGTTCTGCAGGACAGCCAGCTGGCGGTGATCCAGCAGAAGCTGGCGCAGGCCGGCATCCGCAAGAAGGAATGGGCTGTCGCGGTCATTCTTGGACGCCTGGTCGGCCCGATCGCGCTGGGTCTTCTGGGTGCGGTTCTCTTTTATTGGACCAACACCTTCGGAGATTGGGGTCCCATG
>JBEQCK010000029.1:0-25577 GCA_041639335.1 Novosphingobium sp. | reverse complement strand
AGACCATGGCTGCACCACTCGTCAGCGCAGCGAGGTTGCCCAGAACCATACCGAAGCAGTGATATAGCGGGACAGGAATACAGATGCGGTCGCTGGCCGTCAGGTTGATCGTCCGGGCAGTAAAATGTCCATTGTTGAGGATATTGCGATGGGTAAGCGTTGCACCCTTGGGAAAGCCGGTCGTACCGCTGGTGAACTGGATATTGATCGGATCGTTCTGGTTTAACGTCCCGTCTACAACCAAGAGCCGATCCGGATCAGGTTCGGCTCGCAAGGTGTCCCACGGCTCGAAGCCGTCATGGACCAAATCGCCAAGAGCAACCATGCCGCGCAGCATCGGTAACTTGGCGCGCCCCAGTTCGCGCAGCATCGCGATGTAATCGCTGGTCTTGAAGCTGGCTGCGGTGACGAGAAAGGTGCAGCCGACCTTGTTCAGCGCATATTCCACCTCGCTGGTCCGATAGGCAGGATTGATGGTGACCAGGATCGCGCCGATCCGGGCCGTGGCAAACTGGAGCACGGTCCATTCGGCGCAATTGGGTGCCCAGATGCCGACGCGATCGCCTTTTGCCACTCCTCGATCGAGCAGGCCGGTTGCAATCCGATCGACTTCAGCGTCCAATTGCGCCCAGCTCCACCGGATCCCCTGATGGCGGGAAACCAGCGCGAGCTCCGCTCCCCAAGCTTGCGCGGCATCGCGCAACGCTTGTCCTATCGTCTTTTCCAGCAGCGGTTCGTCGGTTGCGCCTTTGGCGTAGGAAAGCTGCGTCATCGCTTGATATTCACCACCTGGGTCTGGGTATACTCGGCTAGGCCTTCGACGGATTGTTCCACGCCAAGGCCACTGGACTTGAAACCGGCCATCGGAATGTGCGGACCGATTGCGATGTGCTGATTGACCCAGACCTGACCGCTTTCGATCCGCGATGCAATGTCTGCGGCGCGTCCTACATCCTTTGACCAGACCGAACCGCCAAGGCCATAGTCCGATGCATTGGCGCGTGCGATGACATCTTCGACATCATCGAATACGATCAACGGAAGGATCGGGCCAAACTGCTCCTCGTCGACGATCCTGTCGCCGTCGGTCACGTCGCGGACGATGGTCGGGCGGATGAAGTACCCGGCACGCTCCATCACTTCGCCGCCGGCAACGATCGTGCCATCGGCGCGTGCGGCCGCGAGGAAGTCCTTGACCTTTTCGAACTGCATTGCGTTCTGGATCGGTCCGATCTGTGTCCCTTGTTGCAGACCATCGTCCACCACGGCAGCCTCGGCAAGACGGGCGAGTTCTCCACACATGGCGTCATATATGTCAGCATGTACATAGGCGCGCTTCACGGCAAGGCAGACCTGGCCGTTGTTGAAGAAGGCATTGCCGAAGATCGCCTGCGCCGTCTCGCGAACATCCACATCCTCCAGCACGATGGCAGGGTCGTTGCCTCCAAGCTCGAGAGTGACGCGTTTCAGCGTATCGGCACCACTGGCAGCGATACGCTTGCCAGTGGCCGTGGAGCCGGTGAAGCCGACCTTGGCGACGTCCGGATGGGCCGTCAGGTGCGGCCCAAGGTCATTGGCATCAGTGATGATGTTGACCACGCCTGCGGGGAACACGTCCCGGCAGATTTCGCCAAGGATCAGCGCACAGACCGGCGTTGTCGGCGCGGGTTTGAGCACGATGGCATTGCCCGCCAGAACCGCAGGTCCAATCTTCCAGCAAGCAACGAGCAGCGGGAAATTCCAGGCGATTATTCCAACCACCACTCCCAACGGACGGTGCTTGACTGCGATGTACCCCGCCTCATCGTCCTGAATAACGCGATCGGGAAGCTCAAGTGTGGCATAATGGCGCAAGTAGCCATCGGTCATGGCCAACTCGCCCATGGCCTCGGCCAACGGCTTGCCTTGTTCCATGGTCAAGGTCCGGGCCAGTTCGTCCTTGCGAGCGGCAATTGCGTCCGCGAGTTCAACGAGCTTTGCCTGCCGTTCTGCCCAAGGCAAGGCTGACCACGCAGGAACGGCCATCTTGGCTGATGCGATGGCAGCGTCTGCCTGAGCGACGGAGGCCCGGGGAACCGTGCAGAACGGCTCCCCGGTGGCAGGGTTGATCACGTCCATCGACATTTCGCCGTCGACGAGGTTGCCGCCGATCAGCAGCTTGTAGTCAGCCATGGTCCTCTCCTGACGGCTTTGCCGCCTTACACTGCAAGAATGTCAGAATTTTGCGCCCACCGTCACCCCGTACATGCGCGGGTTGCCGATATGGTTGTAGTCGAAGCCGAAGCCTGCCAGCAGATCAACGCGGGAGGTGAAGTAGAACTTGTTGGTCAAGTTCTTCGCCCAGATCGAGGCGTTGAAGCGTCCGTCCGCGCTTTCCCAGTCGATATGCCCTCCCACGAGGGCGTAGGAGGACTGGCGCAAGCGGGGAACATTGAGCACTTCGAAGAACTGGCTTGACTGATAGGCGATGTCGGGGTGCAGCGAGAACTTGCCTATGTCGCCGTCGAAGACCGTCAGGTCGATGGTGGCGTTGAAGGTAAAGGTCGGCGCATTGGACAGGCGGTTCCCTGCCACGTTCACGCCGCTTACGCTGCCACGCTGGATCTTTGTCGCCAGCACGCCCATGCCGCTATGAAGTGTCAGCCGGTCGCTGGCGCGGATCGTCAACTCGGCCTCACCGCCATAGATCCGCGACTTCGGAATGTTGAGTAGCGTTTGCGCCGCCGACGCCGGGTCGACGTTGATGAACTGCTGGTTGCGATAGTCGTAATAGAAGCCGGCGACATTGAGCGTGACCTTGCGATCCATGAACTGGGTCTTGGCCCCCACCTCGTAGGACGTCACCTGCTCGGGCTTGGCGATCGACAACTCCGACGGATCGAAGAAGGCCTGCGCGTTGAAACTGGGCGCACGATAGCCCCGGCTGACACTTGCATAGAGCAGGTTGCCGTCAGCAAGCTTGTAATCGAAACCGATCTTGCCCGAGAGGTTGTCCTGCGAATAGCGCAGCGAAGAAAGCGGGATGAGATTGGCAATCAATGTGCCGCCCACGCCAAGTGCATCCGACCGGAAACCGCTCTGGACGCCGGTATCGTGCGTGTAGCGCAGGCCACCTCGCATCGTGACGGAATCCGTGAGTTCGTATTTCACATCGGAATAGATCGCATAGCTCTTCTTCAACTGGTCGAAGCGGTTACGGAAGAGGCACGCAAGCGGAAGGCCGACCGCACAGTCATCAGCGGTAATTCCCGGGACGCCGTCAGAATCGATATCCTTGCCGATCTCGAATGTCGTTTCGTTGAACACCTTCTCGCGGTGGAAGTAGCCACCGAGGATGAAATCGAACGGGCCGCCGAAGTCGCTGGTCAGGCGCAAGTCCTGGGCGAACTGGGTCGCGCGGTCGTTGTAGGGGATCTCCAGCAGTTCACTGGCCGTGCCATCGGTGTCTTCGTAGAAGAACAGGCTGCCCTTGTCCCAGGCAGTGATGCTGGTGACGGTCAGGGCGTCGGATACGTCGAATGTGCTGGTCAAGGCTACCGAATAGGTGCGCGCCCGACGCTTGGTATCGATGTTTGACGCGATCTCCCGCTTGCGAAGGCCAGGGCGGTTAGCTGCTTCTGGCTGAGCATAGATCCCGTAGTTGTAGGGATTCTGCAGACTGGTCGATGCGCGCAGGACAAACCTGACGGTCTCGCTCGCCTCGACATTCAAGGTGGCCCTGATCGCGTACTCGTCAGTCGAGGCAAGGTCGGGCTTTCCCGGAACCACGTTCTTGAACCAGCCATCGGCCTTGGCATAGGTCCCGGCAACGCGCAGCGCCGCCTTTTCCCCCAGCGGCACGTTGACTGCACCGTTCAGGTCCACGCGGTTGTAATTGCCATAGCCGGCATTGAAGTAACCGCTGGTTTCGCCAAGCTTGGCGCTATTGGCAATGATATTGACCGCGCCGCCCGTGGTATTCTTGCCATAAAGCGTGCCTTGAGGGCCACGGAGGACTTCGACCCGCTCAAGATCATACATGGCCACGCCAAGGAAGGCGAAGTTACCCTTGTAGACTTCGTCATAATAGGTTGCGACGGGACTGGCCTGGTTGAGGCTGTAGTCCGACATCGAAACGCCACGCAGCGAGAAGATGGGCGTGTTGTCTCCCACGATCGATGTCAGTTGGAGATTGGCAACCTTGGTGACGAGGCTGTCAACGTTGACAACGCGTGATTTGGAGAGCGTGTCGCCGCCAATTGCCGATACAGAAATCGGAACGGACTGCAGGCTTTCCGCGCGTTTTGTCGCCGTAACGACGATCTCCCCTTCTGGTACAGCTGCTTCGTTCTTGGCATCCTGTGCAAGAGCCGGTGTTGCGACGAGGACGCATGTTGCGGCTACCCCAGCCAGCGCGATCCCACGGAAAAGACGTTCCCTCATTGTCTTTGCTCCCAAGTTCAGGGTGATTGCGTTTGTGTTCTTTCCTGCTCGAACCCTGCGACAAGCCGCGCCCTCATCGGCGCTCTATCCAGCCTCAGGGGGTGGCGCCGCAGCCTGCCGATTTCCTGAGCCGTGTAGGGCCTGAAATCGGCAGGCATGTGCGCCGGGTCGTAAGTGTAGAGCGTCCAGTTCAGGAGATTTGCCAGACGCACGTCGTCGAGATCGACGGTCGAGACACCCGGCACCCTACCGAGAAATTCTCGCCCCCCGGGCACCTTCAGGAATCGGGCTACAACATTCTTCATCGGCGGATTGGAGCGATCATCGCCTCCACCATCGGGGCGATGGCACCCCTGGCACTTCAATATGTAATCGATCCGCGCCTGCTGCGGATTGCTGACGCCACGCATCACCGGCTCGCCCGCCTCGACGCCGGCTCCCGCTGCCAGCACAACAAGGACAGCGGCCAGAGCGAGCGCCAGGCGCTTCATTTGCCGCCGGCTCCCGCATGAAGCCTGGCGACATCGGCTGCCGAGAGCCAAGCGCCGGATTGGCGATGCGCAGCGACCTCCTTGTCGGTGAACGGGGTGAACTTCGGCCCGGTCTTTGCCACTTGCGTACCAATATGGTTGAGCACCGCCGCGACCGCAGCATCGTCCAGCACTTGAGCGGGCATGACACCGCGATAGGGCTTTCCCTCAACCATGATAGGGCCTGAGAGACCGCGCAGCACTGCAAGCGCAAGATAGCGCCGCCCTGGCGGTTTGACTGCCAAGGCCCGGAAATCGGCGCCGAGCGGGGGGTAGGCACCAGGCACGCCCGCACCAGTCTTGGTGTGGCACGCCGCGCAGCGCTGAAACACTGCCGCGCCGTCGGGGGCCGCCGTGGCAGGCAGCGCCAGTGCCGCCATCGCCATGACCGGTATCAGACCGACAAGCGCTCTCATTTCGGCGCCTCCAACGCCACGCCGACGATCACTGCGGTCGAGCAGTTGTAGATGCTGCTTTCCGTGCCAAGGCACCAATTGTAGTCGTTGTTCGATTGCGGTCGGACTTGTGGGCGGTCCCCTTCGTTCCGGTTGCACAAGCACTGTCCGCACGAGGAAATGCCGCAGCAATCGTTATAGCTGATCACGTAGGCGCGGTTGTCAGCCGGATTGGTGCACGTACCAATCCACGTAATCGGCGACATCTCGGTGCCGGGAGGGCAGGAACTGACAGTCCCGCCGCAGCACGAACACAAAAACCCGTCGATAGCGCAGTAGCGCCAGTAATCGCACGAAGACTGATCGCCCGGGTCCTGCGGATTGCCCGATGAGATGGGTGCGTGCTTGCCGCCACCGGCGTGTGATGATCCGCTTGCAGCGCGAGCGACCGGCAGGACCGGAAACACTGCTGCACCGGTAATCGTCGCCCCCAGCCAGGCGAGAGTGCTGCGCCGCGATGTTCCGCGCGCAATTGTGCGGGTCAGGCGCTCAGTCCACTTGTCGAAGCCAGCCATTGATCAGGCCTCCTTTCGGCGTGCGAGAAATTCTTGGATCGAGGCAACGCCGCGCTCTTTCGCCTCGAACAGGCTTTCCAGATGCTCACGGCTGTTGACGAGACCGAGCGAGGCAACGCGGCCATTTTCGTCCAGCAGAACTGCATAAGGCAGCTTGGAGACGCCAAATGCCCTGCCAAGCGCCTCGGAAAGGACCATTGGCACGCGCTCGAGACCATGGTTGTCCCGCAGCCGCTGATAATCGGCTTTGGTTCCATCCCCTGCGACGACAATGTCAAGCCAATCGGCTTCGGCATTTGCCGCGGATCGCACGACAGGTAGCAGGGTCTTGCACACCGGGCAGTCAGGCGAGGCGAAGAACAGCAATTGACTGCGCCCTTCCCGCTTGCCGCCGATCTCGATGGGGGCGCCCTCGATCGTGGTGACAGTCATCGGACTGGCGACTTCTCCGACCTCCACCTTCTGGTGCAACGTCAGCGCACCAGCTGGGGCAATGCGTTCGTGGAGGATACCAACCTGACGAGCGAGGGCCGCGATCAACAAAGCCTGCACGACCACAGCGGTCCACAAGAGAATCTGGGACGTCAGCATCACGATTTCCTCCAGCGTGGATGGGGAATTGCAAGCAGTTCCGAAGCTGCGAGATAAAGCGCCAAAAGGCCGGCGGCAGCGAAGGGAGCGTCAAGTCCGATCGGCGCCGCCGGCAGGGTGGAAGCAATAGCGGCAAGCAGGGCGAGCACCGTGGGACGGGCAATGGCGGGCCAGTCGATCGGCTTTTCACGGGCCACAAGATCGCAACCGCAATCGAAGCTCTGTCCACGACGCAGCAAGAGCGTCGCTGCGTAAGCCAGCCATATGACCGAGCCCAGCAATGCCCCGGTCCTCTGAAGCGGCGCGGCAAGCAGGCACATGGCAGCAGTAGCCTCGAGCGTACCGGCGATGATCAAGAACAGCTGCCCCTGCGCAGGCATGCCGACCAATCTTGCAGCCGCGATGGCCATTCGCCGGTGAGAGACTGCCTTGTGCACGGCGGACCCGGCAAGCAGCATGGCGAGAAAGATAATGACCGGAGCCATATCAGGGCGCCGTGATCAGAATAGGGTTGGCGCCACCTGCAGTGCCAAGCGAGCGCACAAAAGCGCCGGTGACGGCATCGTGAATATCGATCACTCCGTCACCGCGAGCGACGACAAGTTGCGGCTTGGGTTCCTTTGTCAGCGCAATCGCCGAAGCCATTGCGCGCAGGGGAATGCGGGCCACTCGCGCCTTGGACGCAGTATCGACGACCCATACTTCCGTCCCGCCATCCTTGTGGCTACCCTCGCGGCCATTGGGGCTCATCAGGACAAACAGCTTGCCCGCGCCATCGGCTGCAAGCACTTGCCACCCGCCCGGCCGCCATTCCGGCGCGCCACCTTCGGCAGTCCCGATGTTGAAGGATCCGCCCAGCGCGCGAGCAACATCCCCTGAAAAATCAAACGCCTTGATCTGCCCCCGATAGCTGACAAACCAGGCCGTGCGCCCGACCCATGCCGGAGTGCTGAACAGCGGCTGGTTGTCGATGTCCTGAACCTTCTCGACGGTCTTGGACGTCACCGCCTGTCCGTCGGTTCCAAGACCCACGCTCAGGATAGAGCCATCGGCACAGAAACTTGAAAATCCCCGCTCGCCGGTGGGGTAAATCTGCGCGCAGCCCGGCAGATCGACTTCCGCCAGTACTTTCCGCGAGTCGAGGTCGACAACGCTAACCGACTGAGCAGGAGTGAAATTTGCGACAAGTGCCCACTTGTCCGCATTGGTGAACTGGAACAGCTGTGGGTAGGTGACTGACTGCTGGCGCTTGCCGCCCGGCAACACAATTTCACCTTTCGGCTGAAGCGTGGCCATGTCCCAAATGGTAATCGCATCTGTCCGATCACCACGCGTCAAGCGCGAGTAAAAGGTCTCCGCCGTCAAGACCTCTCGGCGCCGAGGAGAGACGAGCATGTTCGCGAACTGCGCAGCGCGCACCATGCCCTTCAGGGGCCGGTCTTCGGACGTAGTGTCCACAAGCATCACCCGACCATCGACGATCGAGCTGAAATGGAAGTCGTGGATCAGCACCCATGCTGCTGGCCAAGCCGACGGCAAACTCTGGATCGAGGGAATCGGCTCTTCCGGTAGCGCCTTGGGAAACGGAGATGTCTCTTTGCCGGGATTAGCTGCAGCAGCCCCGGCGACCGCACTGACCGCCAGAGTGAAAGCCATGGTCAACCCAACAATTCTCATGCCGGCACTCCCTTGTCCGCCGAACTTGCTCATCGGCTGGACACCATAGTCTCAGAGGAGCAACAAATCTGTCAAGTGACCTAGATTTTGCCTATGACAGCTTTTCGAAGCAGCGATATGATGGGAATAAGATGAAGGGTTATTGTGATGAATCAGGCTGATGATGCGCCAAAGTACGTGACGGACATGGTCATGCCGGAGCGTGAAGGTGGCTACGTCAAGGGTCATGAAACGCGCGAACACATTCTTCGCACGGCGCTATCCATCCTGATCGAAGAGGGATACCGGGCCATGTCGATGCGCCGAGTCGCGGCTGCCAGCGGCATGAAGTTCGGCAACCTGACATACCACTACAGAAGCCGCGAAGACCTGGTTCGGGAACTGCTCGAAGCCGTGATTCGCAGCTATGAAGTCGAGTTCGTCGAGATCGTGCACATGCCGGGCGTACCGGCAGAGGAACGGCTGCGCCGGGTTTGCAACCTTATCCTGGACGACATCCGATCGAAGAAGACGACCAATTTCTTTCCGGAGCTTTGGGCGCTGTCGAACCACGACACGTTCGTTCTGGAACGCATCCAGGAGCTCTACATCCGTGCGCGCGCGCCGCTTATCGAGATCATCGCCGAAATGCGTCCTGATCTGGATGAGGCCAGCCGGGAAACGGTGGCTCTTTTCATTTCCGGATCGATGGAGGGCATGACCATCTTCGCTGGGCACGGCAAGCCGTTCGAACCTCGGATGCCGCAGATCGAATGCATTGCAGCGCATTCGTTCGTAATGTTGGTCAAGACCATCAGCGAAAGCGAGATCAAGGGACTGGGCCGCTCCTGAGTCCGCCAATTCTGACAGGATATCCCCGCATCTGCTTTATCCGGCGCAGGGAAAAGCTGGATCTCATCGCAGAGACACCAGGCAGGCGAGCAAGGCACTCGCGGTGCACCCAGTCGTATTGCTCCAGATCCTTTGCCGCCACGCGCAAAATATAGTCCGCCGTGCCGGACATCAGGTGACATTCGAGAATTTCGTCGAAATCGCAGACCGAGCGTTCGAAGCGGTCCATTGCCTCGCGGCTCTGGCTAGTCAGTGTAATCTCCACGAACACTTCAACCGACAGGCCAAGAGCACGGGGATCCAAAACCGCGCCGTAACGCGCAATTACGCCGCTCTGCTCCAGCGCCTTGATGCGACGATGGCAGGCGGATGAGGACAGAGCCACCTTCTCGGCAAGGTCCGAGACGGACAAGGACGAATCGTTCTGCAGAGCTTCAAGCAGGGCGAGATCTGCACGATCCAAAGGCAAATTTCCCAATAATTCTGTGCTTCCCGGAAAATATCACCATCTGAAGCGTGTTCAACGTGAAAAATAGGCAAGAACTGCCGCCGGCGCCGCGATACTCTTCCAGCATTGAATAGACCTGCTTCAAGGGAACGATCCAATGCGCGTCGGCACCGTCAAGGAAATCAAGAACCACGAATATCGCGTCGGCCTGACGCCTGAGAGCGTTCGGGAATTGGCGGCTCACGGACACGAAGTGTGGGTGGAAACAGGCGCAGGAAACGGCATTGGGGCCAGCGATGCCGACTACGAAGCCGCAGGCGCCCTGATCAAGGCTGACGCAAGGACAGTGTTCGACGGGTGCGAGATGATCGTGAAGGTAAAGGAACCGCAGGCAATTGAGCGGGCAATGCTTCGCAAGGGCCAGATTCTCTACACCTATCTCCACCTCGCTCCCGATCCCGAGCAGACTGCGGACCTCGTGAAGTCCGGCGTCACGGCCATTGCCTATGAGACGGTGACGGGCCTGGGCAACACTCTGCCCCTGCTCAAGCCGATGAGCCAGGTTGCCGGCCGCATGGCCATTCAGGCGGGCGCGACAGCTCTTGAAAAAGCCCATGGCGGTCGCGGCGTACTGCTCGGCGGTGTACCGGGGGTGCTGCCTGGAAAGGTCGTCGTGATCGGCGGCGGCGTTGTCGGCTTCAACGCAGCGCAAATGGCCGTAGGCCTTGGCGCGGACGTCACCATCCTTGATCGCGATCCTGACGTGCTGGAGCGCCTCGACAACCACTTCGAAGGCCGCGCCCGCACGCTCTATTCAGGCAAGGCTGCACTTGCCTCTCTCATTGCCGATGCCGATCTGGTCATCGGCGCCGTGCTCATCCCCGGGGCTGCTGCGCCGAAGCTTGTCACGCGCGATATGCTGTCAACCATGAAGCCGGGCGCTGTGCTGGTAGACGTCGCAATCGATCAGGGCGGCTGCTTCGAAACCTCAAAGGCCACTACCCATGCCGAGCCGACCTACATCGTCGACGGCGTCGTGCACTATTGCGTCGCGAACATGCCGGGCGCTGTCGCACGGACCAGCACCTACGCCTTGAACAACGTCACCCTGCCCCACGCACTGCGTATTGCCAACAAGGGCTGGAAGGCAGCATTGAAGGCCGACCCGAACCTTGCCGAGGGCCTCAATGTTCACGAAGGCAAAGTGACCTATCAAGCCGTCGCCGGTGAACTCGGGTACGACTACGTTCCGGTTGCGGACGTCCTCGCCTGATCAAACGGCATTGATATCGACCACGGTGGGGATCGTGTCGTTGAGAAGGAAGATCTTCTTGCGCGCGATCCGCCACCGTTCGTCGGAATTGGCCAGCCGGTATTCGTAACGTCCGAAGAAACAGTCGGAACGGTTCATCCGCACGTCATGGCGGTGGCAGGTAAAGGCTGCGGACACCTCGGCCCATTCCTCGCCGGCGCCTGTCAAAAGAACGTTCGTGATCTGGTGAACCACGCGCGGCAAGGGTGAGGAGGCAGTCGACAAACCGGACGTAAGCCGCATGACCCGATCCTCAAGGTTGCGGCGTCCCTTGTAGTAGATCAGCGACAACTCGCGATCCGGGTCAGCGGTCGGCGTGATCTCATCACGCCACGCAGGCATCCAGAATTCCACGTCTGCAGTAAACAGGTCCAGCCACTCTTCAAAGCGGCCCGTATCGATCAGCAGGGCCTCCAGATACAGAAGCTCCTCAGCCTCCAGGCGCGTCATCGGCGGCGTCACTCTGCAAACTCCGCGCTCATGCGTTTTGCCCACGCGCGATAATAGCTGTGATACAGCGTCTCGTCGCACAGCTGGGAATCCGCCAGAACACTGCGTTCCGGATGGAGATCAATTCTGTCAGAGAAGCGATTTCCCCCTGCGGCGGACGCCGTCATCCCTCGTGCATAACCTTGGAGCCATGGCTCGATTTCTGCAGCAAAGCCGATCTGGCAGTTCTCGTACGATACCGTGTCGTCGGGCGTGGCCATGCCGGTGGGATTGAAGAAGTCCTCGTACTGGCGAATGCGCTGACGCCTGGCTGCATCACTCTCCCCTTTCGGTGCGATGCACCAGGTTCGCATTTCCGTAAGCCCGGGCCCGAGCGGACGTATCACGCGCAGTTGACTCGAAGCATTCTCCGCAATCTGCAGGTTCGGAAAGATGGTGAGGTTGCGCATGTTGAACATCCAGTTGCGCTTTGCTTCGCCATGTTGCGCAGCAAGTGCTTCTGCCCGTTCATACAAGGGTATGGCCGGCGTTACGCCAAACACGCCCCAGTTCAGCACGTGCCCGTTGGCAAAGCTGAAACTGCCACCGCCGATGCCCTGCGTATCCTCCTTCCAATAATCGCTGTTTTCCCAGACCGAAGCGACAACGTCAGTACTCAATTCCTTCTGCCGTCGCTCCAGCACTCGGATGTAGGACGGATGAGCAGAGGTGAAGTGATAGGCGTCTGAACAATTCTCGAGTTGCAACTTCCAGTTGGCCTCAAAGGTAAAGGTTACCTGACCGGGTACTAGCTCCAATCCATCCGCGCTCTGGTCGGCAACGAGGTCCAGCAACTTGGCCGCTTCGCCAAGGTAGTCCGCAAGAGGCTGGACGTCTGCCGCCAGACTGCCAAACAGAAAACCACGGTAGTTGGCAAATTGCGGCAAATGCACAAGTCCGTGATCGTCTTGATCGAAAGCCTGCGCGTAACACCCGGCCCCCTTCCATTTCACCGCCCTGTTCCTGCCCGCGCTGTCGAAGGACCAGCTATGGTAGGGGCAGACATGCAGGCGCGCGTTGCCCTGTCGGACCTGCGCAAGGCGTGCTCCCTTGTGAGGACAGGAGTTGATGAAACCGCGCAGGATGCCCTCGCCATCCCGCTGGACCAGTATCGGCACACGTCCAGCAAAGGTCGTAAAGAAGTCGTGCGCCTCGCCGACTTGGCTTTCAAGCCCGAGGAATATCCAGCCACCTTCGAACAACCGGCGGACTTCGGCATCAAACACGCGCTGTTCGGTAAAGATTGCACGGTTGACCCGGAACACGCCTTCATCAGGCCTGTCGTCAATCAGGTCTGTCAGACGCAGGTTCATGGGACGACTGCCTCGACAAGCGTGGGCTCCCTTGAAGCCAGCGACCATGCAAGCGCAGCATCGAGCGACGCAGCATCATCGGCTCTGCGCGCCGACAGCCCATGGCCTTCGGCGATCTTGCAGAAGTCTAGTTCAGGAAATCTGGTCCCGACGAGTTGCTGCATCCCGAAGTGATGTCCGAAGTGATGCAGTGCTTCGTAGCGGTTATTCTTGATGATGATGAAACTGACCGAAAGGCCATTCTGCACCGCGGCGTGCAAGCCCTGGATTGCGTACATGGCAGAGCCATCTCCAAGCACTGCGATGACCTTCTCGTCCGGGCGCGCCATCGCCATTCCCACGGCGGCCGGCAGGCCATGTCCCAACCCGCCGCTGGCCGTGGTATAGAAGGTATCCTTGTGCAGGATCGGCAAGCGATCATGCATCGCCCCACGGCTGGAGGGGGCCTCCTCGACAACGATGCTGTGCGGGTCACGCAGCGCGGAGAGCCGTTGCAAGACGAAAGCGTCCGACATGACTCTGCCGTCAAGTGGTTCAGGGAGCGATCGCGACAAGGGTGCTGCTCGCCGCACAGAGCCGTCGTCTGCAAGTATCGCGGCAATCGCATGTTTGCAGTTGCCAACTATTGCCGTTCCCGCTGGCGCCCACGCTGCGTGCACATGATTGTCGCCAATCAGCCAGACGTCGCAGTTCGCGGAAATATGGGGTCCGGTGCCTTCGACGTGATACAGGTTCATGGGGCCGCCGAGGGCCAGAACGAAATCGAAGGGAGCAAGGGCCGAAACAATGGCTTCGCGAGCCGCTGTGAGAAAGCCTGCGAAGAGCGGGTGATCTTCCGGAAAGCTGCAGCGTGCGGACATCGGCGCAACCCATACTGCGGCATTGTGCCTTTCGGCCAGCGCGACGACCTCGTCCCATGCCCCGTCGCGCGCGACACCTGCTCCAACAACGAACGCAGGGCGATCGGAACGCGCCAGAGCGTTGGCGCACTCGGCCAGCGCAAAATTGTCGGGAGCGCACGCGGCGTGAACCTTGCGCACTGCCAAAGGCCCACATTCGCGGTCCCAGTCGTCAATCGGTATCGACACAAAGGTAGGCCCCCGTGGGGGCTCCATTGCCACCAGCCACGCGCGCTGAATGGCCGCAGGCACATCTTCCGCGCGCGCCGGTTCGCAAGACCATTTCACAAATGGCCGAGGAAACTCGCTGGCTCGTTCTGCAAACAGGAATGGCTCATATGGCAGTATGGAGCGAGCCTGTTGCCCGGCCGTCACCACCAGCGGCGTCTGGTTCTTGAACGCGGTAAACAGGTTTCCCAAGGCATGCCCGACCCCGGCCGAACTATGGAGATTGACGAGCGCCGCGCGGCCCGTTCCTTGCGCATATCCATCGGCCATGCCCAGGACGACACTTTCCTGCAGCCCCATCACATAGCGAAAGTCTGCCGGAAAATCGCGGAACATCGGCAACTCGGTCGAACCCGGATTTCCGAAAACCGTGGTCATCCCAAGTTCGCGCATCACCCCTATCGAAACTTCTCGAACTGTCGGCATCGTGCTCCTCGAGGTTCACAGGGTGCAAAGTCTGCTGCGTGATTGTCATACGCACAATTGTTATATTGCTCGGGACCCCATAAGTGAAACGCAGTTGGGCCCCTGTCGTAATCCAACCACGCATGGGAGGGAACATGGAACGAGTGGTGGTGCTGGGTGCCGGAGCCATGGGATGCCTTTTCGCGGCACGTCTGGCCCGAGCAGGAAAAAGCGTCACAGTGGTGGACATCGATGCGGACCGCCTCAGGCAGATCGCAGAGAAGGGTGTCGAGTTGCACGACGAAGACGGCAAAGACGTGGTAACCGTCGGCACCGCACTAGCAGCCGACGCACCCCAGGCAGACCTGTTGCTGCTGTTCACAAAGGCCATGCACAGCCGTGCTGCTATTCAATCCATTGCCCACCTTGCCGATGGGAATTGCTCCGCTTTGACCCTCCAGAATGGCTTGGGGAATGCCGAAGCCATTTCTGAAGTATTTACGCCAGACCGGACGCTTGTTGGCGTCACTGATTGGCCTGCAGACCTGTCGCCTCCCAACGCTGTGGCGGCGCATGGGACAGGCCACGTCTGGCTGGGTTCGGTCACGGCAGGTGGAAAAAATTCGGCAATGGAAGCTGTCGCGTGTCTCAATGCTGCAGCAATGCAGGCGCAGCATGACCCCCTTGTGCTTGCAGCAATCTGGGAGAAGGCAGCCTTCAATGCCGCACTGAACGCGCTTGCCACTATCCTCGACTGTCCTGTTGGTGGCCTTGATTCCCCGGAAGGCCGAAGAGTTGCCACAGCAGTGATCGAAGAGACAATTGCAGTGGCGAGCGCGCAGGGCATCCAGATGGATAGGGGACGCCTCCTGGCCAAGACCGATTTCGCGCTCACCAACCACCGCGCGCACAAGCCGTCCATGCTACAAGACAGACTGGCCGGCCGCGCAACGGAGATAGAGGCGATCAACGGTCAGATCATTGCAGCAGCAAAACGGGCAGGAATTGCCGCCCCGGTTACCGAGACGCTCGCCGAGCTTGTAAGGATGGGTGAGCCCGGCCGGATTTGATCCGGACCGGGCTCCGGTATCTCAGAACTTCGCGCCGGCCCGCAGCCCAAACATGCGCGGTGTCGTCGGGACGATGTAGGGTCGCTGCGTGCATGCGCCGCACTGGACGAAACGGGAGAGTTGGCCACGTTCGTCGGTCAGGTTGCGAACAAAGGCTTCGATCGAATACGTCGACCACTCACCTCCGATAGCAAGATTGACTTGACCGAAGCCTTCGAGCCTGCCTTGCGCCGCGGCAAAATCGACACGAAGGTCGGAGCTGGCCGAGCTCTGGTAGGTCGCGTTGACTTGTCCGTAGACCTTGCCGCTGCCGACAGGCGCCGTGTAGCGCGCCGTGCCGCTCATCTTCCACTGCGGCGTGATCGGCAGGCGCGTGCCGGCAGGCGCGCTTATGCTGTTGTCAGGGTCAGAACAGGTAAACGTCGGATCGACCGCAGCGCAAAGATTGTTCCTGATCTTGGCGTCGGTGTAAGCTCCCGAAAGATTGATGCTCAGACGATCTAGCGAGATAGCGGCATCGAGATCAAAGCCGCGGATGCGGGCATTCGGACCATTGGTAATGATCGTGAAGCTGTTCGGTCCAAGGTAGGCAAACTGAAAGTTCTTCCAATCTTGCTGATACACCGCGCCATTCAGACGGAGCAGACCGTTGGCCAATGTCGTTTTGAAGCCAATCTCGTAATTGGTCAGGTAGTCCGGCTGATAGGCTCCGAAATCGCCGCGACGGTTGATGCCACCTGGGCGGAAGCCTCGTGAAACGGTCGCATACGCGAGCATGTCACTGTTGGGCTTCCACGTTGCGTTGAAGCGATAGGTGCCGCCAGTCCCGGACGCCTTGACTGGTTTGACACCATCGGTGGTGTAGACACCAAGGTTGGTACACGGACTGCCGGCAACTTCTGGCGGCAGCAAGGTCGTATTGGTTTGCCCGGCCAATTGCGCGTCCCGCAGCCGCAGACCGGATTGCGTAAAGCACGCAGCAACGCCAGTCCGCGATGAGCCCGCAGCATTCGGCGGAGGATTGTCGTCCGCACCCTGGATAAAGGCAGGATTGCGTCCGAAGCCAAAGAAGCCAACCAGCGTGTTGTCATAGATAAATGCGCGTCCGCCCGCAGTGAGCGTCACCGTCGGTGAAACGTCAAGGCTGAACTCACCAAACGCCGCATAGTCTTGATCGACGCGCTTCTGCTGGGTCAACCAGAGCGTGCCCGGAAGGCCGTTGACCGAGACCAGCGGGCCCAGATTTGCGATCTGGTAGTCCTGATGAATCAGGTTTGACTGGTATTGGTAGAAAAGGCCCCCAACGAAGCGGAAGGGGTCCGACGAGGGGGATGCGACGCGGAACTCTTGGCTCAATTTCTTGAAGTGGTCACTCCCGATGACCTTCTGTCGAGGATCGATGGTGTTTCCTAGAGAATCCTGATAATAGAAGTAGTTGGCTAGGCCGCCCACCGATTCATACAGTGAGTCATAGGCTTCCGAATAATCAGTGTAGTCGCTAGATTGGAAGGTCTTGCGGTCAAGATACGCGCCTGCGTAGGTAACGTCCCAGTTGCCGAACTTGCCCTCGATCGTCAGTGCAGCCTGCCAGAACTTGTCGTTGCGGAACTCCGGGAAGAAGTGCTGGACCTGAAGGTCGCCGACCGACGGATCATATCCATATGACCCGCGGCTCTTGGTTTCCTGGTACATGAACTGCGGCGTTACGGTCCAGTTTTCGTCCAGATCGACCTTGAGCGCCGCGCGGCCGCCGTAGATGTCGGTGTAATTGTAATCCTTCTTCACGAAGGCAGCGTTGTTGACGCTGACACCGTCCTTGATGCAACCGTTGATCTCGCCTTTGGAATCAAAGGTCGGCGTTCCGCAGAAAGTACGGGTGCCCGGCACATTGTCGATAAATCCGGCATCGCGCTGATACCAGCCGACCACGCGCAATGCCGCATTGGAGGACAGTGGCGCGTTGATCATGCCTTCGAGCTTGTAGCCCTGCCCGCCCTTTTTGACGGTGTTCACTTCTCCATCAACGCTGCCGTAAAAACCGCTGGTATCGGGCTTGTTGGTGATGATGCGGATGGTCCCGGCCTCGGACGAGGCCCCGTAGAGCGTGCCCTGCGGACCAGAGAGGCTTTCGATGCGGGCAATGTCATAGACATGCACGTCAAGGTTGCCACCGATGGTGGTGACCGGCTGCTCGTCGAGATAGACACCGACCGACGGCAGTGAGCCGGAGTGATTGCCATCCCCGCCCGAAGCGACACCGCGCATGTAAACGACGTTCGTACCTGGCGTTCCGCCAAGTGCCTGGAAAGTGACCGATGGCAACTGCTGCGCATAGTCGGTGAAGCTGGCAACCCCAAGCTGCTCCAGCTTCTGCGTGCCGAGAGCCTGAATCGAAATCGGTACGTTTTGCAGGTTTTCGCTGCGCTTTTGCGCAGTAACGATAATTACGTTGGGATCGGATTCCGCAGCATCCGTCTGCGCCTCTTGGGCCATCGCAGGGAAGCTTACGGCCGCCCCCGCCAGCATGAGAACCTTAGCCAACTGCGTACGACGATTGATCTTCGTGTGCCCGCGCATAGCAGAATTTACCCTCATGTTTCTGTTTTGCACACGAATGCTGCTCCTCCGCGATCCATATCGTCAAGCGGGATACTGCGCGAAGCGAGCGTTAACCCTGCAGGCGTGGCTAATTTACAACGATGTCGGTTCCGAAGTCGGCCGGCACGTCCGGATAGCAATCGAGCACGTCACCCAAGGCAGCCTTGAGCGGATCGAGCCACAGTTCGAACGGCTTCCAGGCATCGGTGCCTTCGCGAAAGATCGGACGCCGCACTTGTTCGGAACTGGCAGTACGCACCGCCCTTTCGGTCTCATGGAAGTTGAGGCAGGCCTCTTCGAACGGCAGCCCGCAATGCTCCAGCAAGGCGCGGACTTCCGCCTCAGTGTCGTCGACCATTCGCTCGTAGATGACACGGTGAACAACACCCGGGAGCACGTGATCGAAGTGCGCCATCGCCCGCACGTAGTCGCGGTAATAGCGGCCCATGTCGTCCAGTGAGTAACTGAAGCCCTGCCCCCGCGCGAAATGCTGCTTGAAGTTCGAGAAGCAGCACGCGAGCGGATGACGACGGGCATCGATTATCTTGGCGTTCGGCAGGATTGCATGGATGAACGGCACGTGCAGCCAGTTGTTCGGCATCTTGTCGATGAACATTGGCCGCGCCGTATGCCGCTGCACCCGGGTCCGCGCGAGGTAGGCTTCGCCGAGCTTGCGCAGTTCATCTGCACCGAAAGCCGACAGAGCTTCGGGATAGCCTTCGACGCTTCGTGCAAGGAAGCCGATGTCGGAAAGCTCGCTCGTGCCTTCAACCTGCGAGTGACTGGACAGGATCTGCTCGACGAGCGTCGAGCCGGCGCGGGGCATGCCAAGGACGAAGATGGGATCAGGTGCTGCGCACCCCTTCCCCTGCAAACCTGCAACAACTGCCGGCGTAAATGCAGCAATCGCAGCGTTCACATTCTGGGTCGTGTCTTCCGCCCGGTATGGCATCCGACGACGACGCAATTCGTTCCCCGCCGCGTAGTGCGCGAACGACGCCTCCGCCTCTCCTCGATCCTCGAGAGCCTTGCCGAGCGCAAACTCGAGATGCCAGCGATCTTCGACGGTCAGGTCTGTTCGCGCCAGTGCCTGCTGCATGGCGGCAATGTCGTCATCGGTGAACTTCACCGTCTTGAGGTTCGCGAGGCTCCACCATGCTTCACCAAGCACGGGCAGAAGTTCGATGGCCTTGCGGTAGGCCGCGATGCCCTCGGCCTGCCGCCCCACGGTCTTGAGCATATGGCCATAACTCATCCAGACGCGGGGCTGGTTGGGCGCTTGCCTGAGTACCTGCTGGTAGAGCGCCAGTGCCTCGTCGAACTCACCGATGCGCCCGTAGGCTGCTGCCTGCAAGTTGGCGTGCCCAGCATTGTCCGGATCGTCGGCCGTGACTTTTGCCAGCTCTTCCAGCGCCTCGGGCGCCCGATTTGTGCGGTAGAGGACCAGCGCGAGGTTCGCCCTCGCTGCCGTGAACTGCGGAGCAAGCTCGATTGCCCTCCGCAACAGGTTCTCGGCGTCGTTATAGCGCCCGATCCGCCCGGCAAGTTCCGCAAACAGACGGATAGCGCGCACATCGAAGGGATCATCCTTCAGCAGGGACCGCAGTAGCGGCTCGGCTGTTGGCAAGTCGTTCTCGTTCATGGCGACTGCCGCACGGACAAGACGCGGATCGTAGACCGGTGCAGCAATGCGGGGCGAAGACGTGGTCACATTGGTCATCAACAGCATCACAAACATGGTGACGCCTCGCGATCAAGCGCTAGTCTTCACCCAGGCACAATGAAGGGAACCCGCAGCCTATGACCGCGACGCGCAAGCTGGGCTTCTGGATGACCCTGGCGCTGGTCGTCGGCAACATGATTGGCTCGGGAATCTACATCCTGCCGGCAACGCTTGCCCCTTTGGGCCACAACCAGCTGATTGGCTGGGCGGTGACGCTAGGCGGTGCATTGTGCCTTGCTTTCACTTTCGCCCGCCTTGGCGCGCGCCTGCCCTTGGCGGGAGGCCCCTATGCCTATGCGCAGGCCGCATTCGGACCGGTTGGAGGCTTTGTAACCGCCTGGTCCTACTGGACGATGGTCTGGGCGGGGAACGGGGCAGTCGCTGTCGCAGTCGTATCGAACCTCAGCCTGATCGTGCCGGCCATGGGACGCATTCCCGGCCTTCCAGCAGTGCTTTCGGTGGCCTGTGTCTGGCTGCTCACTGCCGTGAACATTCGCGGCGTTCGTGCTGCGGGCGATGTCTCGGTAGTGACGACGGCGCTGAAGCTGGTGCCACTGGTGGGGCTGATTGCCCTTACGGTCTGGCTGCTGCTGACCGGCGCACCGCAGGCCGTGCAACCGGCAGTGCCGCTATCGGGCGCGGTAGTCGCAACAGCGGCCGGGCTGACATTCTGGGGCTTCCTCGGGCTCGAATCCGCGACAGTGCCGGCCGACAAGGTAGAGAATGCCGCAAGCGTTGTCCCACGTGCGACCCTTATCGGCGTTGCCCTGACCGGGTTCGTCTACATCGGGATTTCCACGGCCTTTGCCCTCTACATGCCATTGCAAGCCGCTGCCGCTTCTCCTGCGCCGGTGGCCGATTTTCTGGCGCGCTTCTTCGGATCGGGCGTGGGGCAGATCGTGGCCGTCTTTGCCGCGATCAGCGCTTTCGGCACCTTGAACGGGTTCATCCTGCTTCAGGGCGAGGTCCCGTGGGCGATGGCCAAGGGCGGCGTCTTCCCCCGCTGGTTCGCCACGGAAGGTGCGCGAGGAACGCCCGTACGCTCACATGTCGTGTCGAGCATCCTGCTAAGCATCGTCACACTGCTCAACTACGGGCGCGGCATGGGCGACCTGTTCGCCTTCATCGCCTCGGTCAGCCTTGCCGCAGGGATGCTATCGTACTTCCTCGCAATGCTTGCCGCGGTGCGTCTGTTGCCGAAAGAGCGCCTGCTGGTTGCGGCAGCGCTGGTGGGTGCAGCCTTCATCGCTTGGGCGGCATGGGGCCTCGGCATCGAGGCCCTCACCTACGGCGCAGGCTTCATCGCGCTCGGCTTGCCGGTCTATCTATGGATCAGGCGCGATGCAGCAGCTTCCACAGTACCGAGCGGTCACGGATGATCTCGTGCGCCGCGTTGTGACCGGGCGCTCCGGTCACGCCGCCTCCGGGATGGGTCCCCGATCCGCACATGTAGAGCCCCTTGATCGGCGAGCGATAGTCACCGTGGCCCAGCACCGGACGCGCAGCCCAAAGCTGATCGAGACCCATCGTGCCGTGGAAGATGTCGCCCCCGATAAGCCCGAACTTGCGCTCAAGATCCAAGGGCGAATGGATCTGGCGCGCAATCACGGCGCCCTTGAAGTTGGGCGCATGGTCGGTGACCGTATCAATGATCAGGTCCGCTACTTGCTCGCGGTGCGCATCCCAATCGATAGTCGGATCGAACTGCTGGCAGAACAGGCTCGCCACATGCTGGCCTGGAGGCGCAAGGCTGTCGTCGACAGTGCTCGGAATCTTGATCTCCACGATCGGCTTCCTTGACCAGCCGTGCTGCTGGGCATCGATGAAGGCCTGGTCCATGTAGTCCATGCCTGGCGCGATGATGATGCCGGCAGTGTGATGCTCCGCCTGTTCCTTGCCCGGCAGCACGGTGAAGTCCGGCAATTCGGACAGGGCGACGTTCATGCGGAAAGTGGCGGAGCCGGTCTTGTAGCCCTTCATCCGGCGGTTGAAGTCGTCATCAAGATCCGCAGAATCGACCAGTTGCCGGTAGAGCAGCGCCGGGCCGACATTGGCAGCGACGATCGGCGCATAAAGCTCCTCGCCCCCTTCGAGCTTCACGCCCGCCGCCTTGCCGTTGTTCACCAGAACCCGCGACACCGGCGATTCAAGGCTGATCTCCACGCCAACTTCGGCGCAGGCCTTGGCCATCGCCTGCGTGATCGCACCCATGCCGCCAACCGAGTGCCCCCATGCGCCAAGCTTGCCGTTCACTTCACCGAATACATGGTGCAACAGCACATAGGCCGAACCCGGCGTTGAAACCCCCGCATAGTTGCCCACCACGGCATCGAACGCGAATGCCGACTTCACGTGATCGTCTTCGAACCAGCCATCGAGGAAATCGCGCGCTGACTTGGTGAAAATGTCCAGCAGGTCACGCTGCGTTGCCATGTCGAGCTTGGCGATGGGCCACCCCTGCATTGCAGCAGACTTCAGTGCGGCCAACCCGCCACCAACATTCGGCGGCGTCTGCAGCGAAATGTCGCGCAGCACATTGGCGACCTTTTCCAGCGCGGCGTCATACTTGGGGTAAGCCTCGGCATCCTTCTTTGAAAAGCGTGCGAACTCTGCTTCAGTACGCCCTGGCCCGCCCCCGAGTTTCAGGTAAGTGTCAGGAAACGGGAAGAAATTGCTGATCGTCCGCTCGATCACGCGATAGCCGTGATCGTGGAGCTTCATGTCCGCGATCACCTTTGGTCGCAGCAGGCTGACAGTGTAGCTGGCCGTCGAGTTGCGGAAGCCGGGATGGAACTCCTCGGTTACTGCTGCGCCGCCGACGATATCGCGGCGTTCGAGCACGCGCACCTTCATTCCCGCCTTGGCGAGATAGAATGCGCAGACCAGGCCATTGTGGCCGCCGCCGATAATCAATGCGTCGTAACGGTTGGACATGCGATAATTCCCCGGAGCTTTTGTGATTACTTCTTCGACCAGCCGGCCGGCGGTGCTTTGTGCAGCCGTGCCTCGGGCGTGATCGCACGGATCTTGCGCGCGAAGCTGCGCAGGCACACTTCGCTTTTGCCGATTGGTCCGGCGCCGTAGGAGTGCGACGCCATGCCTTGCTGGATCCGTTCGATCAGCCAGGTGTCTTCCGCGTTGACCACCCGATTGATCCGCCAGTTGGCATAGCGCACCAGCTTCATCTCGCGGCGTTCATCCGGCAGTGCAAAGCACATCTCGCGCAGCAGCGAAGTCGTAGGCGTCAGCGGCAGCCACTGCATGAAGTCGATCTGATCCGCATAGATATCGAACGCCATGTTCGGCCAGAGCTTGTAATATAGCCACCGGCGCTGCGATTGCTGCGGAAGATGCGGCACCTCCGGCAGATGCGTCTGATAGAACCGTTCCCAGAAATTCGCCGAGGGCTTGTCGACAAGATCGCCCTTCATCCGGTCGGCCCAACCGTGGTCGGAGATTTCGTAGGACTTGCCGAAAATGCGCGTGAGGCCGTCGTGCGCGACCGGGATGTGCAGGTTGTCGGAATAGTTGTCGCCGACGTTCTTCCAGTTCACCTGCCGCTCGCGCAGGCGCACGTCGCCGATGCGGCGCATGTCCTCGAAGCGGTAGGGCGCAACTTCATCTTCAAACGGCGCCAGCATTTCGGCGACACTGGGGAAGCCTCCGTCCACTAGGCGCACGAACACAAAGCCGCGCCAGATCTCGACCGCAACCGGCACAAGACCGTTGCTTTCAAGCTTGAGCGCTGGATAGTCCGACTTCATCGGCACGCCCGAAAGCCGCCCGTCAGGCTCGAATGTCCAGGCGTGGTAGGGGCAGACCAGCTTTCTGGCACAACCTGCTGGACCTTCGACAAGCCGCATGGCGCGATGGCGGCAGACGTTTGCGAAGGCGCGGATCATGCCATCGTCGCCGCGGATCGCGATCACGCTCTCGTTCAGATAATCCAGCGTCCGGTATTCTCCGGCATCGGCGATGTCGCTTTCATGGCAGACGATCTGCCACGAAGGCCGGATCACCCGCTCCATCTCGACGGCAAAGTACTCCGGATCGGTATAGAGCCAGCCCGGCAGGCTCCAGTCCGCGTCGGGATCGACCTCGTCCGATGAGATATGGCGGAATGCGCCGGATAGATCGCCCATAAACCCGAATCCAGATTGCTTGTTGAACAATCGTACAACAACGGGCAGAATGTTCAATAGATGAGCGAAGCAGCATCCCCCGCATTCCGTCGTGCAGAACCTGACGTTAGGCGACTGAGCCTCATCGAAGCCTGCGCCCGCGTGCTTGCCCGCAATGGGGCCGCCGGAGCCAGTGTGCGCGCCATTGCGCAGGAAGCAGGTGCCTCCGTCGGCCTCGTGGGTCACTACTTCGGTGGCGTCGATGCGCTTGTTGCCGCGACTTACGATCATATCGATCGCCGTGTTGCCGAAGCGCTCGACCTCGCAGTCGCGGCTGCTGGTCCCGCCCCTCAGGACAGGCTGGAGGCTTTCGTTACGGCATCCTTTGCGCCGCCGATTGCAGACACGGCGCTGCTGGCCACGTGGATCGCGTTCTGGAGCCTTGTCACAGCACGCAAGGACATTGCTCGACAGCATGACGAGCAATACGCCCTTTACCGCGCCCGGCTCGAAGCCCTGCTGGGAGATTGCGGCGTGCCCGTCTCGACACGCCGTCGGCACGCCATCGCGGTTACGGCGCTGGTTGACGGGCTCTGGCTCGAACTGTGCCTGTCGCCCGGATGTTTCACCCCCGAAGAAGCGCGGGATATCGCCCGCGGCTTCCTCGCTTCGATCACTTCGTCAAGTCGGTGATCAGGCTCAGGTAGTAAGTGATCCCCGGCCGGATGTTGGACAGGCGGGTCCGCTCATTGAGGCCGTGGGCGAACGACTCCGAGTCCTTCGAGAACGTCGGGCTGAGGCCGTAACTGGGCACGCCGACCGCGCGGAACCACATCGAATCCGATGCCCCTGATGATTGCGAAGGAACGAGCGGTACGTCGGGATAGGCCTTGGCCATCGCCTTCGTTACGGCAGCCATCAGATCAGGCCGCAGCGGCGATGCCGGCGACGCTACCGAGCCGACCGTGACGTCGGTGATCTTGACCACCGGATCGCCAATGACCTTACCCAGCTCAGCCATGATCTCCTCCTTGGAATGGCCGGGGAAAATGCGGCAGTTGATGTTGGCAAAGGCCCGCTGCGGCAGCGCGTTCTCTGCGTGCCCACCACCAAGCATCGTCGGAACACATGTCGTGCCGACCAGCCCGACCATGGCAGGATCGGCGCGCAGAGTAGCCAGGGCATTTTCATCGGCGGGATTGGCCGCGAAAGCGCGCATGGCCGCAGCTACTTCCGGCTTTTCGGTAAACGGCGCTGCTTTCTCGAATGCGGCCTTGGTGATCTCGTTCTGCTCGGCCTTGAACTTGTAAGCCCCAACTTTCACCAAAGCTTGCGAGAGTTGCACGATCGCATTGTCGGGTCGGGGCGCGGAACTGTGCCCGCCGGGATTGGTCACCTCCAGCCGATAGTCGGCATAGGTCTTCTCCGCGCCCTGCCACGTCCAGAACAGCGGCTCGGCAGTCGCCTCGTCAAGCAGTCCACCACCGCCATCGACATTGATGACCAATTCGGCGTTCTTCAGCTTTTCAGCAATGATCGCGCTGGTCTTCATCGTCGTTTCCTCGTCCCCGGAAAACTCGATGACGATCGTGCGCTTGGGCTTGAAGCCCTGCCGGCGCAGCTCGATCAGCGTCGAAAGGGCCAGCGCCCCGTCGAACTTCATATCGCTCGCGCCACGGCCATAGAGGATGCCGTCTTCCACCACTGGCACGAACGGATCGCGCTCCCAATCCTCGCGCTTGGCCTCGACCACGTCCATGTGGCCCGAGATCACCAGCGGCTTCAGCGCCGGATTGCTGCCCTTCCACGTCGCGATGATGTAGGCGGTATCGTCCACCGGGGTAATTTCGATGTCCGACGCACTCCAGCCACCGGCCACCAGCGCGTCACCGAAAAGCCTGGCGACATCGATGGTCCTGTTGCCGTCACCCCTGAGATCGGAAGAGCACA
>JBEQCK010000028.1:0-25577 GCA_041639335.1 Novosphingobium sp. | reverse complement strand
GACGAGGAAATCGGCAACGCCATCCGCCTGACGCAGGGCGGCAAGGTGGTCAACGAACGACTGCTCGGCTGAGGGGGAAAGCCATGGACTTCATATCGATCCTGAGCATTTTCGTGCTCGCCTGCTTTGTCGGGTACTACGTCGTCTGGTCGGTCACGCCGGCTTTGCATACGCCGCTGATGGCGGTGACCAACGCGATTTCGTCGGTGATCGTGGTGGGCGCGCTGGTGGCCTCGGCCGCTGCCGGTAGCCCTTCGGCCAAGTGGCTGGGGCTGGGTGCAGTGGTGCTGGCTTCGGTCAACATCTTCGGCGGGTTCGCCGTGACGGCGCGCATGCTGGCGATGTACAAGAAGAAGGAGAAGAAGTGATGGAACACGTCGCTGTCTCTCCCTGGGTCGCGCTGGCCTATCTGGTCTCGGGCGTCCTGTTCATCCTCGCGCTGCGCGGGCTTTCCAGTCCCGCGACGAGCCGTGCAGGGAACCGCTATGGCATGATCGGCATGACCATCGCGGTCGCCACCACGCTGGTTACGCATTTTCCGATGGTCCCTCTGGCGGCGACACCTGGATATTTTTGCATCGATAGTTGCGGACAAACACCAGACTGGATTGCTGCAGGGGAGATTTTTGCGGCCATCGCTATTGGCGGGGCTATTGGCTTCGTCATCGCCCGCAAGATCGCGATGACCGACATGCCGCAGCTGGTCGCCGCGTTCCACTCGCTGGTCGGCCTTGCCGCCGTGCTGGTCGGCCTTGCCGCCTATCTCAATCCCGATGCCTTCGGGATCATGCTTCCCGATGGCCAGATCAATCCAGTCAGCCGGATCGAGCTGGGCCTTGGCATCGCCATCGGTGCGATCACGTTTTCGGGCTCGGTCATCGCCTTCCTCAAGCTTGCCGGCAAGATGAGCGGATCGCCGATCCTGCTGCCGGGCCGCCATGTGCTGAACCTCGGCACGCTGATCGCGATCATCGGCCTTGTGGCGTACTTCACGCAGGACCAGTCGGCATGGGTGATCGCCACGATCACCGTGCTTTCGTTCATCATCGGTTTCCTGCTGATCATCCCGATCGGCGGCGCGGACATGCCGGTGGTCGTCTCGATGCTCAACTCGTACTCGGGCTGGGCAGCGGCGGCGATGGGCTTTACGCTGCACAACACCGCGATGATCGTGACCGGCGCGCTGGTCGGCTCGTCGGGTGCGATCCTTTCGTACATCATGTGCAAGGCGATGAACCGCGGGTTCCTGGCAGTTATCGCAGGCGGCTTTGGCGCCGAAGCCTCTGCGGCAGGCGGCGCGGCCAAGGAGCAGCGTCCGTGGAAGCGCGGATCTGCCGAAGACGCGGCCTACATGATGAAGGAAGCCGAGAACGTCATCATTATTCCGGGCTACGGCATGGCCGTGTCCCAGGCGCAGCACGCGCTGCGCGAGATGGGCGACGTGCTCAAGAAGGAAGGCGTAAACGTCAAGTACGCCATCCACCCGGTCGCGGGTCGCATGCCCGGCCACATGAACGTGCTGCTGGCCGAAGCCAACGTGCCTTACGATGAAGTGTTCGAGCTGGAAGACATCAACAGCGAGTTCGCGCAGGCGGACGTGGCCTTCATCATCGGCGCGAACGACGTGGTCAATCCGGCGGCCAAGACCGACAAGTCCTCGCCGATCTACGGGATGCCCGTGTTCGATGTGGACAAGGCCAAGACGATCTTCTTCGTCAAGCGCTCGATGGGCGGCGTGGGCTATGCCGGTGTCGACAACGACGTGTTCTACATGGACCAGACCATGATGCTTCTGGCCGACGCCAAGAAGATGGTCGAAGACATCGTCAAGGCGCTCCAGCACTGATGCACAAAGGCCCTGCCGTCTTCGCGATTGCCTTGACGGTGGCGGCCTGCGCGCCTTCGAAACTGGCTTATGGAAAGGTCCGCTCGGCTCTGGTCGATGCGGGCCTTTCCGATTCCAACGCCGCTTGCATGGCCGAGCGGATGACCGACCGGCTGAGCATCGGCCAGTTGAAACGGCTGGAGGCTTTGCAGGGGCCTAAGCGCGGGCTGGCGGACTATGTCGCCACGGTGAAGCGCTTGGGCGATGCCGAACTGCTTGGTGTCACGACAAGCGCCGCAGCGCTCTGTGCCAGCGGTCTGGCGCGCGAGAAGACGCTTTAGCGGTCTGGACCTCCCGCGCTGCCTTTCGTAAGGCCAGTGCAAACAGGGGCCTGTCATCCAAGCCCGGGGAGTTATCGTTTTGCGCAAGATCGGCCTTATCGGCGGCATGAGCTGGGTTTCGACCCGCACTTACTACGAAGACATCAACCAGCTGGTGCAGGCGCGCACCTCGAAGACGGCCAGCGCGCCGCTGCTGATTGAAAGCCTGGACTTCACCAACCTGATCCGCCTCTCGACGCCCGAGCAGTGGGACCATGCCGCGCAAGTCCTGACTGACAGCGCCCGCAGGCTCGAACAGGCCGGGGCAACCGCGCTGCTGATCGGCGCCAATTCGATGCACAAGGTCTACGATCAGGTGGCGGCAGCGGTGTCCGTGCCGGTGATCCACATCGCCGATGCCGTGGGCGCCAAGATGCAGGAAGCGGGTGTAACGAATGCCACGCTGATCGGTACGCGCAACGTCGTGATGGAGAGCTTCTATCGCAAGCGCCTCGTCGCCCATGGCGTGAGCCTGCTGCCCCCGGTGGTCGAGGAAGTCGAGGCGATGGACAAGATCATCTACGACGAACTGATGCTGGGCAAGGCCTCGCGCTCGGCCGAGCGGACGTTCAAGACCATGCTGACAAACATGGGGCAGCGCGGAGCCCGGGGCGCGGTGCTGGCCTGCACCGAGCTCGACATGGTTATCGACGTGGACGCCAACGTCCTGCCGATCTTCGATGGCACGCGCATTCACGCGCAGGCCGCGGTCGACTGGATTCTCGGTTGACCGCAGCGTGATCGAGGGGCGCGCTCCTTATGCCAGCGACCCTGCGCGCACGCGCGGGCGGGAGTTCGGGCTGGACGACAAGGCCTCGCGTGGCCCACGCAGCGCGTTTCAGCGCGATCGGGACCGCATCATCCATTCGATCGCGTTCCGGCGCCTGCGCCACAAGACGCAGGTGTTCATCGCGCCGGATGGCGACCACTACCGCGTGCGCCTCACGCACAGCCTTGAAGTGGCTCAGATCGGCCGAGTGATCGCACGGGCGCTGGGGTTGGACGAGGACCTGACCGAGGCCTTGTGCCTGGCGCACGATATCGGGCATCCACCATTCGGCCATGCTGGTGAGGACGCGCTGGAAGAGGCCATGGCAGAGGCAGGTGGCTTTGATCACAATGCCAACACCCTGCGCGTGCTGATGCGGCTCGAAAGCCCTTATTGCGGGCACGAGGGGCTGAACCTTTCCTGGGAGACGCTGGAGGGCTTGGCCAAGCACAACGGACCGATCCTGAAGCCGACCTGGGCGCTCGAGGAACTGGACGCCGCGTTTTCCATGGACCTCGGCTCGTTCGCTTCGCTCGAGGCACAAGTCGCGGCAATTTCGGACGATATTGCCTACGACAATCACGACATCGACGACGGTCTTCGTGCAGGGTTCCTGTGCCTTGACCAGTTGCTGGAGCTGCCTTCGCTGGCCGAGCAATGGCGCGCCATCGAGCGACGGTTTCCGGGTGCTCCGCAAGACCGGCTGTTACGCGAACTGGTGCGGGGCCAGATCGGGCGCATGGTCAATGACGTGCTCGCCACGGCGCAAGCGAACATCCGGGAAACCGGCGTGGCAAGCGTGGAAGACGTGCGCGCGGCCGGCCGTGCGCTGGCCACGTTTTCACCAGCGATGGGCGAGGAAGAGCGGGCGCTCAAGCAGTTCATGTATGATCGGCTGTATCTGCACGAAGAGCAATGCCAGACGGCAGACCGGGCCAAGGACGTGATTGCCCTGCTGTTCAAGGCCTATGCTGGCGACCCTGCGCAGATGCCCGAAAGCTGGCGCAATACGCTGCCCGATACCGAACCGGCGCGCACGCAACACATTGCGGACTTCATTTCGGGGATGACCGATCGCTATGCGATCGACAGCTACGCCAGGCTGTTTGGCCAGGCGCCGGAAGGATTGCGCAATGTCTGAGCAGACGAGGGTGGTTCTCGTCGGCGCGACCGGGCTGGTTGGCCGTGCCGTGATGGCCGAGGCTGTCGGGCGGCCAGACATTCACCTTGTTGCCGTTGCCCGACGCGAAGTGCCGTTGCCCAAAGGCGCGCGGATGGAAATGCTGCTGTCCGATACAGGGCATTGGCCTGATGCCATCGCTGCAGGGCGGCCGGACACCGTGGTAATTGCGCTAGGCACCACGATCAAGGCCGTGGGCGGTGACAAGCAGGCCTTCCGCGCCGTGGATCACGATCTGGTGCTGGAGTGTGCTGCGGCAGCGAAGGCTGCGGGGGCGAGGCAGCTGATCGTGGTGTCCTCGGTCGGTGCGCAGTTCTCGTCGAAGAACTTCTACCTTTCGGTCAAGGGCGAGGTCGAGGACAAGCTGGCCAAGTTGCACTTCGACCGGCTCGACCTGATCCAGCCCGGACTGTTGCGCGGTAAGCGTGAGGGTGCGCCGCGACCGGCGGAGCGGATCGGGATGATTCTCAGTCCTCTCGTGGACTTGCTGATGTTTGGCAGCTTGAGAAAGTACCGTTCAGCCAAGGCGAGAGACATTGCGCGCGTGATCCTCTTGCTCGTGGGCACGAAGCAGCGTGGCCGGGTCGTTCACCAGCACGACGAGATGCGCCGGATTATAAGCCGTGCAAATCGAGGATAATCTTTCTCGCTAATGTTGACTTCGTGCTGCACCGCAACGATGAGGATGCGTCGCTGATCGCGCGGGAGAGCTCTCTCGATTCGTTCAGGATCGAGAGACGCCGAAGGAGCAACCGCCCCGGAATCTCTCAGGCAAATGGACCGCGTTGGTCGATAGCGACACTCTGGAAAGTGCCGCTTCCCGCAAAGGGAAGGGCCGCCGAAGGGGTAACCCCAACCAAACCCGTCTGGAGAGGCGGGCGGGGGAAAGCTCTCAGGTTTCCGTGACAGAGGGGGCGCCGCATGGCGTCTGAACTGCACGGGAATGATATTTGTGAGCGACACATACGAAAATTCTGGCGAAAATTCTGACATTGATCCGGACGTGCCGACTGGTCCGCTGACCCTGCCGCTCGACCAGTGGCACCGGGCGCGCGGAGGTCGCATGGTCGATTTCGCCGGTGACTGGATGCCGGTCCAGTTTGAAGGCATCATCGCCGAACACTTGTGGACGCGCGAGAGTGCGGGGTTCTTCGATGTCTCGCACATGGGCCAGCTCTATGTTTCGGGTGACGGGGCCGATGCGGCGCTGGAGGCAGTGCTGCCGATCGACCTTTCGACGCTGCCGGTGGGTGGCGTGCGTTACTCGCTGCTGCTCAACGAGGATGGCGGCATACTCGATGACCTTATGGTCACGCGCTGGGGCACGGGTTTCTACCTCGTCGTCAACGGCGCGACCAAGTGGGATGATATTGGCCACCTGCGCGAAAACTTGCCCGATGCGGTAACCATCAACCACCTTGAGAACAGCGCTCTGTTCGCGCTGCAGGGCCCCAAGGCTTTTGAAGCGCTTGAGCCACTGGTGACGGGCGAACATCCGCTCTCGGCGCTCACTTTCATGCGCGGCGGGCAGTTCAAGCTGGGCGGCATCGATGCCTGGATCAGCCGCTCGGGCTATACCGGTGAGGACGGCTTCGAGATTGCGGTTCCCGCCGAAAACGCGGCGGAGCTTGCCGATCTGATCTGCGGCCAGCCCCAGGTAAGGCCAATCGGCCTCGGCGCGCGTGACAGTCTTCGACTTGAAGCAGGGCTCCCGCTCTATGGCCACGACATGACCGACACTGTCGACCCGGTCAGCGCGGACCTGCTGTTCGGGATCAACAAGCGCCGCCGCAACCAAGGCGGCTTCATTGGCGCGGACAAGGTCCTGCCACTGATTACCGCCGGCGCCTCCACGCGCCGTGTTGGCCTGGCCATCGAGGGCCGCATGGCCGCGCGTGAAGGCGCAAAGGTTCTCTCTGGCGAAACCGAAGTCGGCACCGTCACCTCGGGCGGATTCTCGCCCAGCCTCGAGCGCCCGATCGCCATGGCTTACGTGCCTGTCGAACTCGCTGCCCCCGGCACTCCGCTTTCCATCGACGTGCGTGGCCGCAAGCTCGCTGCCAGCGTCGTCCCCACGCCTTTCGTTCCCCATCGCTACCATCGCAAAGGAGCCGCCTGATGACCCGCTATTTCACCAAGGACCACGAATGGATTGCGGTCGAAGGCGATGAAGCAACGGTCGGGATCACCGATTACGCACAGAGCCAGCTTGGCGACATCACTTTCGTCGAACTGCCCGGCGAGGGCAGTGAAGTGGGCAAGGGCGACAGCGCTTCGGTCGTCGACAGCGTCAAGGCAGCTTCCGACGTCTATGCGCCGGTTTCAGGCAAGGTAACTGTGGCCAATGCCGCGCTCGAGGATCAGCCGGAACTGGTCAACACCGATCCGGAGGGCGAGGGCTGGCTGTGGAAGATGTCGCTTACAGATGCCGCTGAGCTCGAGGGCCTGATGGATGAGGCCGCCTATCAGGCCTACGTCGCGGAGCTGTGATCCCATGCGCTACCTTCCCCTGACCGACGCCGACCGGAGCGCAATGCTTTCGGTCATCGGCGCGGGCTCTATCGACGAACTCTTCGCCGATGTGCCCGCCGAGGCACGTCTCTCTGCGCCCATCGCGGGCCTGCCGAACCACGCCACTGAAATGGCCGTCGAACGCCACATGGCGCGGCTTTCGGCCAACAACACCACGGCCGGATCGGTGCCGTTCTTCCTCGGCGCGGGGGCCTATCGCCATCACGTGCCGGCCACGGTCGATCACATGATCCAGCGTGGCGAATTCCTGACGGCCTACACGCCCTACCAGCCCGAGATTGCGCAAGGCACGCTGCAGGTCCTCTTCGAGTTCCAGACCCAGGTCGCCCGTCTGTTCGGCACAGACGTCGCCAATGCCTCGCTCTATGATGGCTCGACCGCGTGCTGGGAAGCGATCGCAATGGCTGGGCGGATCACCAAGCGCGGCAAGGCCGTGCTTTCGGGCGGCCTGCACCCGCACTACGTCGAAACCGCGCGCACGATGGCCAAATTTACCGGCGACGTGCTCGACATTAGCGCGCCGGTTCTTGAAGCCACGCCGGACGATGATGCGCTGATCGCCAAGATTGATGCCGAAACCTCGTGCGTCGTGGTGCAGTACCCCGACATCCTCGGTCGTATTCCCGATCTGGCAAAGATTGCGGCCGCCGCCCAAGGCGCTGGCGCGTTGCTGATCGCAGTGGTGACGGAGCCGGTCGCGCTCGGCGTATTGCAGAGCCCCGGCAGTCTTGGCGCAGACATCGTCGTGGGTGAGGGACAGTCGCTAGGCGTCGGGCTGCAGTTCGGCGGGCCCTATCTCGGCCTGTTCGGCTGCCGCGAAAAGTATCTGCGCCAGATCCCCGGCCGCCTGTGTGGCGAGACTGTGGACGCTGACGGGAAGCGCGGTTTCGTGCTGACGCTTTCGACCCGCGAACAGCACATCCGCCGCGAGAAGGCGACCAGCAATATCTGCACGAACTCCGGACTTTGTGCGCTGGCCTTTTCGATCCACATGACCCTGCTGGGCGGCTCCGGCCTGGCCGACATGGCAAAGTTGAGCCACTCGGCCGCACGCAAGACCGCTGCGGCGCTGGCCGGAGTCCCGGGCGTGACAGTGGTCAACAGCCATTATTTCAACGAGTTTGCCGTGACCCTGCGGCGCGACGCGCGCCAGATCGTGCGCGAACTGGCTGACCGCCAAGTGCTCGGCGGCATCTCGCTCGGCCGGCTCTACCCGCAGGAAGAGAGCTTGGCGAATGGCATGGTCGTGGCTGCGACCGAATGCACGACGGATGAAGACATTGCCGCGCTTGTCTCGGCGCTGAAGGAGGTGCTGGCATGAACGCGATCAATCCCACGGGATGGCGTCCCTCGATCGGCGAGAACGCGCATGACAGCGGCATCCAGACCTTCACCGGCAACCGCGCGCTCAAGCTTGAGGAAGCGCTGCTGTTCGAACTTGGCAATGCTGACCGTTCGGGCGTGGACTTCCCCGCGACTGACGGGATCGATCTCTCGGCATTGGGGCCGATGGCGCGGGCGGAACGTCCCGATCTGCCGGGCCTGTCCGAGCCGGAAACGGTGCGTCACTATACGCGCCTGTCGCGCCAGAATTATGCGATCGACCTCGGCCTGTTCCCGCTCGGCTCGTGCACGATGAAGCACAACCCGCGTCTGGACGAGAAGGTTGCGCGCATGCCCGGCTTTGCTGACGTGCACCCGCTGCAGCCGGTCCATACCGTGCAGGGCGCATTGGGCGTAATCAACGAACTGGCGCATTGGCTGATCGAATTGACTGGCATGCATGGCGTGGCAATGACGCCCAAGGCTGGTGCCCATGGCGAACTCTGCGGCCTGCTCTGCATCCGCGCCGCCTTGGAAGCCAAGGGCGATCCGCGTGAAGTCATTCTTGTGCCGGAAAGTGCCCACGGCACCAACCCGGCAACGGCTGCCTTCGCCGGGTTCAAGGTCGAAAACATCCCGGCCACCCCGGACGGGCGCGTCGACACCGCGGCGTTGACGGCGCGGCTCGGTCCCGACGTTGCGGGTGTGATGATCACCAACCCGAACACTTGCGGCCTCTTCGAGCGCGACCTGAAGATCATCGCCGATGCGGTCCACGCGGCAGGCGGCTACGTCTATTGCGACGGCGCTAACTTCAACGCAATCGTCGGACGGGTGCGTCCGGGTGACCTTGGCGTCGATGCCATGCACATCAACCTGCACAAGACCTTCTCTACCCCGCATGGTGGTGGTGGTCCGGGTTCCGGGCCGGTCGTGCTTTCCGAGGCGCTTTCGCCGTTCGGCCCCCTGCCGTTTACTGCGCGGCAGGCCGATGGCTTGATCAAGCTGATCGAGGAAGAGCAGGCTCATGAAGAGCACCCGCAGGCTTTTGGCCGGATGTGCGCGTTCCACGGCCAGATGGGCATGTATACCCGCGCGCTTGCCTACATCCTGAGCCACGGCGCGGATGGGTTGCGGCAGGTCTCGGGCGATGCCGTGCTGAACGCCAACTATGTTCTGCGCAGTCTCGATGACGTGCTCGATGCCCCCTTCGGAAGTGCCGGACCATGCATGCACGAAGCGCTGTTCTCGGACGATGGCTTTGCCGAAGGGTTCTCGACCAACGATCTTGCCAAAGGCCTGATCGACGAGGGCTATCACCCGATGACGGTCTACTTCCCGCTGGTGGTCCACGGCGCGATGCTGGTGGAGCCGACCGAAACCGAGAGCAAGACCGGACTCGACCAGTTCATCGGCGCGATGCGGTCGCTCGCCCAACGGGCGAGGGCAGGGGACGAACTGCTCAAGTCCGCGCCGCATCTGGCACCGCGGCGCCGTCTTGACGAGACGTTGGCAGCGCGCAAGCCCAAGCTTGTCTACAAGGATTGATAATACGAAAAGGGCCGCCCCGGCTATCCGGAGCGGCCCTTTTCCCAACCGTCAGGGCGATCAGTTGATCGCTTCTTCGGTTTCGTTGGCTGCCGACTTCAGGTCATCGCCTGCGCCGCGGACGGTGTTGCAGGCAGTCGCGCCAAGCAGAAGGCCACCCATCATGGTGGCAAATACGAACTTGCGGATCATGGCTTTCACCTTTCGAACTTTGGGGTGAGGCGGGGGAACCTCACGATCTGGACAAGACGCAAAACGCCGCAATTGCGGCGCGGTTCCATCAAGCAGCCAAAGGGGCACGTTCGCGGGCGCGCGCCAGCAAATGCTCACGCCAGGCAATCAGCAGGCTTGCCCCGATGATGATCGGCGCGCCCAGCCAGGTTGTTGCTGGTGGGAGGTGATTGAATATCAGCCACCCCCAGAATGTCGCCCAGGCAAGCTGGATATAGTCGACCACGATTACGCTCGATACCGAGCCGAAGCGGAGCGATGCGGTCATCGCGATCTGCGCAAACAGCCCGGAGATACCGATCCCGGCCAGCATCGCCCAGCCGATGGCGTCATGGCCAAGATCCTGCCCGATCAGTCCCAGCGCGAGAACCGGGGCACTGAACGCCGAGAAGTAGAACACGACCGTGATCGGCTCCTCGGTGCGGCCAAGGTCGCGAACCTGGATCGTCACCAGCGCGACCATGAAGGCGGCGCCAATGCCAACCGCAACGCCGAATGGCGGAAGGCTGGTAGTGTCGGGCCCGGCAATGACCACCACCCCGATCAGGCCCATGATGACCGCAGTCCAGCGCCACGGACCGACCTTTTCCTTGAGGAACAGCGCAGAAAGGATCACGGCGAAGATCGGCGTCGTGAAGCCCAGTATGGTCGCTTCGGCGAGGGGCAGTAGCCTGACCACGCCTAGCGTCAGGAACATGCCGGTGCCGCCGATCAGTGCGCGCCGGGCGTGAATCCACGGACGCTGCGTCCGTAACCGCCCGATCTGCCCGCGCGCCGCCAGCCACCCGAAGATCGACAGCGCCGGGAGGGCCTGCCGGAAGAACAGCGTTTCGGGCAGCGCGATGTTTCGCTCGCCAGTGAGTTTGACCAGCAGCAGCATGACCGAGAACAGGACCGTCGCGACGAGCCTCAGGCCGAGAGCCAGCATGGGGCGGTCACGCGCGGTGGACATCGGCTCGGACATGGCCCGGGCAATAGGCCATTGCCCCTTGCGATCAACCCCTTCCTTGCCCATCTGGCGAGCAATGGAAGACTCGTTCCCGCATATCTGGCAATTTCACTTTGCAGCAGGCGCGCTGGCGCTCGTCGTCGCGACAACATCGGTCTGGGCCGAGCGTCGGCGCTTTCGCCGCGTCAACCTGGACGCGGTGGGATTCATGCCGTGGACCGTGATCTACATGGTCTCGTTTCTGGCCGCTTGCGTGTTTCTCGGCCTTGCCGCGCGGGAATGGTTCGCGGCCTGATCCGCTATCAGAGGCAAGCTTCCAGGTAGGCCTGGTCGAAGCCGAACTGGCGCGCCTTTTCCAGCGTGTAGGGGCGCAGGCCCGAGGGACGGAACTCGCCGATGATCTTGCCGTCTTCGGTCTCGTCCAGGTACTCGAACTTGAACAGCTCCTGCGTCACGATCACGTCCCCTTCCATCCCGATCACTTCGGTGATGTTGGTGGTGCGGCGCGAACCGTCGCGCAGGCGCTTGACCTGGACGATGATGTCGACCGATTCCGCGATCTGGCGGCTGATCGCTTCCTTGGGGATCTTGATGTCGCCCATCAGGATCATGTTTTCCATACGGCCGAGGCATTCGCGCGGGCTGTTGGCGTGAAGCGTGCACATCGAGCCATCGTGGCCGGTGTTCATCGCGGCGAGCAGGTCGAAGCATTCTGCGCCACGAATTTCGCCGAGGATGATGCGGTCAGGACGCATACGCAGGGCGTTCTTCACAAGGTCGCCGATGGTGATCGCGCCCTGGCCTTCGAGGTTCGGCGGGCGCGTTTCGAGCGGCAGCCAATGCGGCTGCTGCAGGCGAAGTTCGGCCGCGTCTTCAATGGTCAGCACGCGCTCGCCCGGGTCGATCATCTTCGAAAGGGCATTGAGCATGGTCGTCTTGCCCGAACCGGTACCGCCCGAGATCACGATATTCATGCGGCAGGCGCCCGCGATCTTGAGCGCGGTCGCCATCTTGTCGGACATGGAGCCGAAATCGCGCAGCATGTCGATCGTGATCGGCTTTTCGGAAAACTTACGAATCGAGATAGCCGTGCCACGAAGTGACAGCGGCGGCACGATCACGTTGACGCGGCTGCCGTCCTTGAGGCGGGCGTCAGCCAGCGGCGTGGTCTGGTCGACGCGGCGGCCAACCTGGTTGACGATGCGCTGTGCAATCTGGAACAGGTGGCTTTCATCGCGGAAGCGGATCGGGGCGAGCTGGAGCTTGCCCTTCTTTTCGATGTAGGTCTGTTCGGGGCCATTGACCATGATGTCCGAGACGTCAGGGTCGTTGAGCAGCTCTTCCAGCGGCCCGAAGCCGAGCAGCTCGTCGATCAGCACCTTTTCCAGCGCGAACTGCTCGCGCCGGTTGAGCGTGACCTTGAGTTCGGCCAGCACTTCCAGGATGATCGGACGGAATTCTTCCGAAAGCTCGTCCTTGGTCAGCGTGGCAGCCGCTTCCGGATCGACGCGCTCGAGCAGGCGCGGCAGCACCTGTTCCTTGATCTTGTGGACCGACGCTTCAAAGCCCTCGGCCTGATAGCCGCCTTCGTTCACGCCATTGGCACGGTCGGCAAGGCGCGTAAGGGCGTCGGCCTTGAGCGACGCGGCGTTGACAGGAGTATCGACCGGATCGAGCGGTGGCAGCGGCGGGAACTGGTCACCGCCCATGGGCATCGGCATCGGCACCGGCGCAGGTGCGGCGGGCACCGGCGCTGCAGATTCGCCACTGCGCATGGGCCGGGCGACACCGAACGAGGGGCGAGCCCCAGCGGCGTTGCCTGCAATACCGTTCTTCCGCCCGAAAGCGCTCATTCCCAGTGTCCCGTCAGTGTCCCGACGGTCATCCGGCCAATCTGGTCAGCGATCCGTCTTCAGGAATGGTGAATAGACTTGAAACTTTGAAGATTTCCTAATGCGTGCCACTTCAGCACTTGCGGGCGATGATGATGTATCCGTCGCCGAAGTCGGTCCTGCAAAATATCCGCTGGATCTGGCAGGCAAGCGCCATGGCGAGGCGACCGAGCCAGCTTTGTTGCATGCCAAAATAGGCGAGATCAACAGACCGATCCGTCCCACTGGCTGCCGTGGCGGCGAGCGGATCGTCTGCTCCGCCAGCTCTGTCCCTGTTGCGGAAGCGCTTGTTTGCGAGCCAGTTGGTAAAGGTTGCCAGCGGATAACCGTAACATTCCACGACTTCCAGGCACAGGTCGGACTCCGCAGCCAGTCGCAGGATGTCGGTACGCTCGTACCTGCGTACATGGCCCGCCCATTCATCACGCCTGCTCCAGCTACGCATGTGGGCAGGCATCGAAAGCATGACCAGACCGCCGGGCTTCAACCATGTCAGCCATTGCCGAAGCGCCTGCGCGTCCCGTTCGATATGTTCGAGGACCTCGAAGGCCAGCAGCGTGTCGAAGCTTTCCTTCCAGCCAGAAGCAGGTTCGCTGACAATCTGGGTGGCGCTGGCGCCATTTGTCATGGCTCTTGCCACCGACGCTGCGGCGGGTGCGGATTCAAGGCCGGTGCATTCGTGTCCAAGATCGGCCAGTTCTCGCAGCAACGCGCCTGCACCGCTGCCAATTTCCAGAACACGTCCCGGCGCATGTCCGGCCAGAGCTGCCAGGATGCGCGCCCGTCGAAGTACGTAGCGTGGGGCGGGTACCCAAGATCCTTCCAGCATCGGGCCGTATTGCCTGTCCTTACGAAACAGGCCTTTTTGTGTGCCGGGCAGGGCGTGGAGCATCGTGGAGGTATTCACAGTGTCTCCAACGCGGTTGCGAGTTGATCTCGGACCACCGTCATGCCGACCGTGGTCATTTCCGTCTGGGCCGCCTCGTGAATTTCGATGGTCCTTGCCGGATCGCACATTTCTTGTGCCAGTGAGATCAGGGCGTTGGCAAGATCGGATGGATCTCCGGGGCGAACAAGTCGGATCGATCGGCCAGGAGCGATGATTTCCCGAATTGCCGGACAATCCATGGTGACAAGCGGCCGCCTTGCAGCAAGGATCTGAAAGACCTTGTTCGGGATCACGCGAGTAGCTTTCCCTTCGGCGGCAAATACGCCGAGGCAGATCGAGGCGTTGGCGATTTTCTGAGCGAGGAGCCGGTAGTCCACCCAAGGAATGCGCACCAAATTTTCCAACTGATGTTGCTTGATCATGGCATCGATGGCGAGCTGTTCCTGACCGGTGCCGATTATGGTAAATTCCATGGCAGGCGCTTCTGGGCGAGAGGCGATCTCGCGGATGGCCTCGATGATGACCGGCAGGCCGTGCAGTGGGATGAACTGGCCGTAGAACAGGACTTTGACAGGCATTCCGGTCGGAGGGGTACTAACAGGCGTGAAAACGTCGCTTTCAACTCCAACCCACACAGATTTTGTCTTGGCCAAAGGCAGGCGATAGAGCGCTGCGATGTATCGGGCGTGTTCGCAGGTATCGAGCAGGATGGTTCCGGCGGCGCGAGTGGCCAACCATTCGGTCGAATAGAGGAGCTTGGCTAGCAGGCTGCCTTTCCGAAGCATCTGACGGTCGATCACTATTGTGTCATAGGCGGAAAGGAACATGTCCCAGTAGATCCGCGCACCGCGCAATCTGGCGAAAGGGTAGAGGATCAGAACATCGAGAATTCCGGGATAAGGCACGACCACGCGGTCATGTTGCGGTATCCGCAGATAGGCCAACAGCAACGCAGGATAGGCTGCCAGCCAGCGCAGGAGGACGATCAGGCGCGCACGGGGGGGCAGCACCGACTTGTCTTCGATCCCGTTCCATGGGGAGCGGTGGCAGACGACAAGGTCTGGCTCAAGCGAGCGCAAGGCTTCCAGCATGATCCGCACGCGTGGCTTGCCGCAATCGAATGTACCCCAGACGATCGTCCTGCCATTCATCTGTCATCGCCCAAGGATTGTCGGCTCGGTGTTTTTGACGTCAGGTTTGCCAATACGGCAAGGGCGCTTGCCGTCAGGCAGGCAAGGCGATCAAGCCCTACGGCAAGGAACGCCGCCGCTGGCGCTACTTTGACGGAATTCGCAACAAGCGCCGCAAGGCTCTCGCTGATGCCAAGTCCTGCCGGAGCAATGGCAGCGGCAGAGCCGGCAATGTTGGCCAGGGCAAACGGGAGCGTATGTACCGGAGGTACGATCAATCCCAGACACAGCAGTGCAAAATGAAGGCGCAATGCGATCAGGGCCAATCCGGCTAGGCGGTGGCCGACCGTCAACACGGTCAACTTTACCCCGACATGCCGCAACAACCACAAGATCGTTGTCAAGACTCCCGTCAGCCCCCCCACGGCAAGCATCCAGCTGGCAGAGGCCTGATGAAGCCATAGGGCAAAGCTGCATCCGAGGCTCGCAAGCGCAATCCACAAGACCGCCGTCATCAGCACCAATAGCGAACTTTGCGCAGCGCTGGCTCCAGCCGCCATCAGCGCGCCAACCCGGACCATAGCCCCGCCCGGTATGGGCAGGGCCTCGGCCAAGGTGCCGTATGAAGCGATCATCGTGGCCTGTCCAAGGTTGGTGTGTGCTCCCGCGCAGCGTGAAAGCAGAGCAAGCCCCAGTCCAGAGTAGAGCAGCGAGAGCGGCATGAGCAGCACAGTTGCCAGAAGCGCCTGCGGATCAAGATCGCGTGGGGACAAGCCAAGCGCCCGAAAGGCGTACCAGCTGCCGCTCGCGAAAAGCCCGGTTGCTGCCAGAAGCAGTGGCAATCGGTGGCGCTCAACAAGGTCCTGCATCCGTGCGCGCAAGTCTGTCAGCCACTCGATCTGGAGATTAAGAGAAGAGGTCAGCTTCATCTTTTCAGAACGACGTGAAGTAAGGTGCGGACGGCGCCGGTTGCGTGGGCGTGCGAAGGCTTCGTCCCCAGAGAAGGCGCGCGGCTCCGGAGTCTGCAAACGCCTTGTGCGGCCCCCGGCCCAGTTCGACTACGGCACCGGCTTCATGACGCACACCGTCGATGACGATGCTTCTGCCGGAGGCAACGGTATAGGGACCAGGTACCACCACATTGAGGGTTGACGGCACTGCATTTTGTGAAAGGTCGAAACCCGCGATCCAGAATGGACCCCAGAAGTGCAGATAGCTCTTGCGCAACATCGCAAGATCGGAAGGCAAAAGCTGCTGAACGTCTGCCTTCGAGTTGAAGGCATCGGCAAACATCTGGTCGTCGTTCACCACCAGCGGGACCACGCGTTCGCGCTGGATCTGCTCGAGGCTCGGCAATTCCCCGCGCAAGTAGCGCTCGGTGCCCCATGGCGTCATGAAGCCGTTGGCTTTCGGGAACTGGCCAAGCATGGCGCAGCTGTCGAAGTAGCCCACCGGTGTGCCGAATATCTCGTTCGCTGCCGCAACCAGCTGACGCTGTTTTTCCAGCGTACCGGTCTCCTCGCGGCTCATGGTTATCGCCGCGCCGGCCATCAGGAACAGGGCGACCATCCCGGTGCCATAGCGTCTGGTGGCAAGCCGGATCACGACCGATGCCGAGGCCGCCACCGGCGCCAGCATGAAGACGTGATAGTACGGCGCGGTGTTGTGGTAAAAACCCAGGGTCGAGAGAGGCAGCCAAAGTCCCGCAAGAGCGACGCGCTCTGCGCCGGGACGATCGCTCCCCAGCAGGACAAGCGGCACTGCCAGCACCAGCAGTGTAGTGGCAGGTGAAAAAATTGCGCCCTTGAGGTTGTGCCGCCAGTACGGATGGCTCGTAAGGCTGAACATCTTTTCCGCCGATGCGCCGACGATGTCTTTTGCTCCGCGCCCGCTCGCCTCGATGATGTGGCTGGCATGGAGCACATATGCAATCGCGAACGTCAGCGCCGCTGCAGTGACCATTGCCGCAACTGCCTTGATGTAGGCGCGATCCTGGCCGGCTTCGCTCCAGCGAAGCCAGAAAACGCCTGCAAAAGCGGGTGCGTAAAGGACAGCCTTGATCGTGATGAGGCCTGCAAGTCCGCCAAGAACCCCTGCGAACACCATCCATGTCAGGCTTGCCGGACGGCACAGCAGGACCCACAGACTGGCCATTAGCAGCGCGGTTGCCTGCGGATCGAAGCGGAACGACGTGCCGTGCTGCAGGACGTACCCCGCCGACAGATAGGCCAGCGCGGATAGCAGGCCGGTTGTCTTGTCGCTGAACCGCGCCGCGATGCCTGCAATGCAGGCCAGAGTCACCAGTTCGCAGCCGAACATGAACAGGCGCATCAGAAGCACATGGTCCACCGCATTGCCGGGCAGGGCTGGCACCCACATGAACGCTCGCGTGAAAAACGTCTGCAGTGGCTGGTCTAGCTCGCCCTTCATCGCCAGCACGGTCAGGCTGTAGTGCCAGAACTCGTCCCAGTTGATTGCGCGATAGAGCGCAAGCTGGAGCTGCAGGACCAGAACGATGAGGAGCGCACCAAGTGCGATCAGCTGCGATTTGTCACCGTTCTTCACGGTCGGTTTTAGAGAGGTCGCCGCCTGCAATACGGCAGTCATGCCGCTTCCTTGTCCGAGACATTGTTTGAAGACCAATCAGGATGCGGCGGGTTACGGTCCTTGAGCGTCGCGATATCCTGCTCGAGCCTGCGGATATGCCCCAGTGTTGCCTCGAGGAGTTTGCGGTTGGCGCCGATGAGTTCGGCCAGAACGCCGAGGAGTCCCGTCAGAGTTCCCAGGACGATCAGTGCTCCGCCAAGTACGAGCGACTGGATGTGGCCGGCACCGTCGCCCATGGTCCACAGGGCCAGGAACCGCAGGATAGGGAGCAGGCCGACAAGTGCAATGGCGCCGCCAATCATGGCGAACGTGCGCAGCGGGTTGTAGGTTGCGTATGCCCGGCCCATGGTCATCAGCTGGCGCATGATGAACTGCGGGATTGACTTGAACAGGCGGGAAGGGCGTTCGGTGGCATTGGTGCGGATCGGCACGCTCACGATCTTGAACCGCTTGCGGCCTGCCTGGATCAGCATGTCGGTCGTGTAGCTGAACTCGGTCGTGATGGTGATGCGTTGCGCTGCCGCCCGGCTGATCGCACGGAACCCGCTGACCGCATCAGTGACTTCGGTGCCCGAGAGGTTTCGCACGACGGCACTGCCAAGGCGCTGAAGCCGGCGCTTGATCGGTCCGAAATGCTCATTCCGCCCCACGCCACGGTCACCGATGACCAGATCGGCCTCGTTCGCGACGATCGGCGCAACGAGCTTGGCGATGTCTTCACCTGCGTATTGCCCATCGGCATCGGTGTTGACGATGATGTCGGCGCCAGCGGCAAGAGCGGCGTCAAGGCCGCTCTGGAAGGCGGCGGCGAGACCGCGGTTGCGGCGGTGGCTGACAACATGATGCGCCCCGAAGCGCCGCGCCACGTCGGCCGTGCCATCGGTACTACCATCATCGATGATCAGTATCTCGATCTTGTCTATGCCGGGGATGCGCCGGGGCAGGGCGACCAGCGTGTCAGGCAGACTGTCAGCCTCGTTAAGGCAGGGTATCTGGATGATAAGCTTGATCATGGGCCCCGTTTCCGTCCTTGCGCCGGGCCCCCCGGTGCCCTGCAACTCCGTATTTCTAAGCTGCCATGGTTAACTGCGGGTAAAGTGCCGCAGTTCGCACTGGAGGTGTCGCGCCCATCCCGCTAGGACTTTGGTTATGATCAATAACCGCTCCCTGAAGGGTAACAGGATTTCGCATCTTGCAGGATAGTCACAGGTCCGGACTGCTCTTTGCCCTTGGCGGTTTCGCTCTGCTTTCGCTGGGTGATGTGCTGGTAAAGAGCATGGCCGGGGCGTGGCCGGGGACCGCCATAGGTGCCCTGCGCTATGTCTTCGGAGCACTGGGGCTTGGCGTTATCCTCCTCGTTCGAGAGGGGCCGAAGGGTTTTGCCTTCCCGCGACTGCGCTGGCAGATCCTGCGCGGCTTGAGCGTAGCGGTATCGGCCATGAGCTTTTTCAGCGCAGTCCACCTGATGCCTATCGGTGAGGCGACCGCGATCTCGTTTACGAGCCCGATGATAACGGCTCTCCTCTCGGCGATCCTGTTGGGCGAGCCCATGCGCAAGGAAACCTGGATCGCAACGGGGGTGGCGTTTACGGGCGTGCTGGTAATTCTTCGCCCCAACCTTTCGCTGCTGGGGCCGGTAGCATTGCTGCCGGTCGTCGCAGCTAGTGGCATGGCCCTGCTCATGGTTGCAAACCGCAAGGTTGCCGGAACCGGCAGTCTGCTGTCGATGCAGTTCAACGTGGCCCTGATCGGCGCTGGTTTCCTGTGTCTGGGCACATGGGCAGGCCATCAAAGCGGCATCCACTTCTTCCAGATACCGGCGCCGCCAACGTCTGTGCTGATCAAATGCGCGGTAATCGCGGTTTCGGCGAGTTGCGCGCACGCCCTGATCTACGTTGCGACCACGCGGGCCGGGCCTGCCTCGATTGCACCGATGACTTATGTCCAGCTTCTGCTTGCCGGCGCGTTTGGCTGGGTGTTGTTCGGCGAACGGCCCGATATCGTGGCAGCTTTCGGAGCACTGGTCATCGTCGGCGCAGGGCTGTATCTGTGGCGCGCTGGCAAGCCGCCTTCAGAACCGGCCATGACCGATTGATGGATGGGCTTTCTAGGTCCTGCTGGCTTTGCGGGCGGCCCTTGGGGAAGCGCGTCGAGTTCCATCATCCCGTTCCAAAGAGCAGGGGCGGTCGGCTGACCGAAACAGTCCATCCGATCTGTCACCGGACGCTCCACGCGACCTTTTCGAACAGTGAGCTTGGACGCTTTGGCGCTGACCGCGAAGCTCTCACGGCCAATCCTGACATTGCGCGGTTTCTGGTGTGGGTAGCGAACAAGGACCCGGATTTTCACGCGCCCACTGCAGCAAGAAAGCGCTAGAGCACGTCGAGCAGGGGTTTGAGGTCGTTCAGCAGCACTGATGGGCGATCCTTCTCAGGCAGGGCCAAATCGCTGCCCATGATGCCAGTCGCCAAGCCAATGGAATGCGCACCTACGGCGTTGGCCATACGCATCTCGAGCGCTGGATCATCTCCGACGACGACAACGTGCTGCGAAGCGCTGCGGGGCAAGCCCATGATGGTCAGGGCCGTTTCGAAAGCGACCTTCGATGGCTTGCCAAGGATGCGCGGGCGCTTGCGGGTCATCGCGGTCAGCATGGCGTTGATCGGGAAGCTTGCGCCGATCGCGCGGCCATTCTCGGTCGCGAAAAACGGGACGTTGCTGGCGGTAACCAGACGCGCTCCATGCCAAAGCGAATGGCAGGCGGCCTCCAGCGCGTTGAAGTCGAACTCGCGGAACCAGCCAGTATAGACCGCCTCGACCCCGTCGGCCTCTTCTGACGGGCCAACTACGTTCAGCCCGGCATCGACCAGCGGTGCTGCACACCCGGGATTGCCGAGAACACGAACCTTCTCGATCCCGCTTTTCGCCAACCAGACAGCGGCCGAGGAGGAGGGTGTCAGCATCTGGTCATCGTCCACCGGGAAGCCTGCGTTGCGCAGCGAATTTGCATAGGCCACCGGCGGCTTTGCGGTCCCGTTCGTGAAGACGACGAACGGCTTGCCGCTATCCTTCAGCGCCCGCAGCACTTCGATTGCATGGGGAAGGGCGCGGTGCCCGCCACTCTTGGAGTCTCCCAGCGCGATGGTGCCGTCCATGTCGAAAATGAAGCCCGCTGCATCCCGCAGGCGAGCCTTGAAATCTGGGGCTAAAGTCAAAGCGCTGCTCCGGCATGGAGGGCCAGGCGGAAAGATCCGCGTTCGATCACGATGTCGCGTGCGTCTGCCTTCGCCGCCAGCTTGCGCAGCAGTGAAATGATCGGCGCGGCCTTGGGCGAATACGTCGCGCGGGAGCGGCCCGCATCGAGCATGGCGTCAACCTGTTCGGCAGGCATGACCGCGCGCAGGAGGAACTCCTCGTCTGGCATGTGGTAGCCAAACTGGCGGCGCAGATCGCCGAGCGCGGGGAAGGTCGGCTCCTTCTCCAGTTCGCGCGCACGTGGGCGATCCATGATCGTGGCGAGCACTTCCCGGTCGACCGGTGAAGTGGGCTTGCCGAACTTGCCCATGCAATAGCGGATCACCTGATCCGACACCTGTGCATAGCGCCGCTCGCCGATCACGTTGAACAGGGCCTGGGTCATGACCATCTGCGGGAAGGGCGTAACCATGATCGGAAAGCCGAGGTCTGCGCGGACTTGCCCGGTCTCTTCGATCACCGCGTTCATCCGGTCCGACAGGCCAAGCTCGTCAAGCTGGCGCGCAATGGTGGTCATCACGCCGCCGGCGATCTGGTGGCGCAGGAAGCTGGCGTCGAAGTTCTGCGGCGTGCCCGGCGGCAGGCCCTCGGCTAGCGCAACGCTCTGCCAGTAGCTTGTCAACCGCTTGAGCGCGACCTTGTCGACACCGACCGAAAAGCCAGCCTCTTCGAGATTTGCCACCATTCGATTGGCCTCGGGCAGCGAAGAACCATCCCCTCCCGGGCCGACGCCAACATGGATCGCGGAAATGCCCAGCTTTGCCGCCTCAAGGCTCGCCAACATGCCATGGCCGACTGTAGTGTGCGCGTGAATTTCGAGCGGCCGGTTTCCGATCACAGCCTTTACCGCCGGGACGAGCGTGCGGGCGCGGTCCATCGAGAGCAGGCCCGCCGGGTCCTTGATATAGAACAGGTCGATATTCGGGCTCTGCCCGACGGCACGCGCGAAATCGGCGTAAAACTGGTCGGTGTGGATTTCCGACAGCGTGAAGGTGAGGGCAGCCATGACCTCGGCGTTGCCCTCTTCCTTCACCAGCTTCGCCGCCTCGATCACTGCCGGCACCTCGTGCATCGGGTCGAGCAGTACGAAACGGCCAACGCCATTGGCCTGCAACGCGCGATAGACCAGCCGCATGAACTCGGGATCGGCCTGCTGCCAGGCGATGAAGCGCAGGCCTGTGGTGATGAACTGCAAAGGTGTTGTCGGCATCGCGGCCGACATGCGGCGGAGCCGCTCCCAGGGGTTGTTCTGGAAGTAGCGCACGGCCACGGCCATGTGGCTCGACGATGTGAAGTCAATGGCCCTGAACCCGCAGGCTTCGGTCAGCGCGGCGGCCTGCAACATGTGTGCGGTGTTGAGGCCGGTCGCGCCCCACAGGCTCTGGTTGCCGTCGCGCATGGTGACGTCGACGAGACGGATCTCGGTCATTGGGCAAGTCCCGTGAGAAAGCCGGTATCGACGCCGCCAGCGATAAAACGCGGATCGGCGACAATGCGACGATGGAGTGAAGCGGTGGTGGGCAGTCCCTCGATGTGCAGCGCCCGCAGTGCGTCGCAAAGCCGTTCCACGGCCTGCTCGCGCGTCTCGCCGTGCACGATCAGCTTGCCCATCAGCGAATCGTAGAACGGTGGCACTTCGCCCCCGATGCCGATGTGGGTGTCGACACGTACGCCTTCGCCAGCAGGCCAGGCGGCGCGGACTGCGCGTCCGGGCGAAGGACGAAAATCCGCGTCTGGATCCTCGGCGTTGATGCGCACTTCGATGGCGTGGCCGTGCGGACGTACCATCGCCTGCGTCAGTGAAAGCGGCTTGCCCATGGCGACCAGCAATTGCTGCTCGACAAGGTCGACGCCGGTGATTGCTTCGGTCACCGGGTGTTCGACCTGGATGCGCGCGTTGAGTTCAAGGAAGTAGAACGAGAAGTCCTCGGCATCGACAAGGAACTCGGCCGTTCCCGCGCCGCGATAGCCAATGTGTCGGGCAAGCCTGACTGCAGCCTGTTCGATATCTGCGCGGGCCTCCAGGGGCATCGCGGGGGCAGGGGCTTCCTCGACCAGCTTCTGGAAGCGGCGCTGGATCGAGCAGTCGCGCGTTCCGAGGTGGATGGCATTGGTGCCATCGCCGAGAAGCTGCACTTCGACATGGCGCCCGCGAGCGACAAAGCGCTCCACATAGACTGCGCTGTTGCCGAACGCGGCCTGGGCTTCGGCCTGAGCCATGTCGAGTGCGCTGTCGAGATCATCGGCGCGATCCACGCGGCGCATGCCTTTGCCGCCGCCGCCGGCCACGGCCTTGAGCAGCAACGGATAACCGGTCTGCGCAGCGCGGGAATGGACGTCTGCACGGGTCGCGGCCTCGCCTCCCGGAAGCACCGGAAGGCCCGCTTCAACGGCAAGCGCGCGGGCTGCGAGCTTGTCGCCCATGCCTTCGAGCGTCTTGATATCCGGCCCGACGAAGCAGATGCCCGCCGCTGTCACTGCGCGAGCGAACGCAGCGTTCTCTGACAGGAAACCGTACCCCGGATGCACCGCATCGCATCCTGACCTCACCATCGCGTCGACCACGCGGTCGATGGCCAGGTAACCTTGCGAAGATGGCCCGGGCCCGACGATTGCGACATCATCCGCAAGCTGCGCCGGAAGCGATGCTGCGTCGGCCTCGGAAGCACCGAGGACGGTCTGGATTCCCATGGCGCGCGCGGTGCGGATCACGCGGAGCGCGATCTCCCCGCGGTTGGCGATGAACAGCTTTCGGATCATGTCAGTTCAGCCGCACCAGAGCTTCGCCCTTGGCGACCAAGGTCCCGTTAGCAGCAACGATCTGGGCGATGATGCCGCTACGGCCAGCATGCACCGGGTTCATCAGCTTCATCGTCTCGACGATGCCGATCACCGTCTCGGGGCCGACTTCGTCTCCCGGTTGGACGAAGGGCGGCGCACCGGGTTGCGGGGCGTGATAGAATGTGCCGGGCAGGGGCGAGCAGATTGCGTTGGGATCGACCGCTGTCGCGCTTGCCTCGGTCGCGATTTCCGGCGCCGATCCAGCCCATTGCCATTCCTGTGTCACGCCGCCCTGTGCGTCGGCGCCCTTGGCCACCCGCAGGCGAAAGCGGCGTGTTGAAAGATCGAGTTCGCGGTAGCCCGACTTCTCCAGGATCGCGGCGATCTCGGCGATGTCTTCGTGCGTCAGGGGAATGTCGTCGGTCATCTTCGGATCAGTTCTTTGCGGCCAGCAATTCTCGCGCCGCGGCGATCACCGCACTTGAGAAGGCTTCGTCGTTGAAATGGGAATCGATTGCCGTGACAGGCACATGATCGGGCATGACCTGTGCAAGGTATTCGGCGAAGGGGCCGGGCACACTGAGGTCCTGCAGGTGCCCGGCAGCGCTATCGTGGCTGGAAAAGCCCTTGAGCGGAGTGAATACCCGCACCGGGCCCTTGGCTTCCCGCACGTTGGCGGCAAGGTGATCGGCCAGCTTCTTCAGATCGTCCACCTTCGTTCGCACTGCCGTAAGCTGCGGGTTGTGCTGGTGGTAGCGACGACCCGGGAATTGCGCTTCTGCCGCATCGATCGGTCCGCCGATGATGAAATCAGCGTTACCTGGTGCCAGGATCGTCGGGATGCCCTTCCGCAGCGCTGCACGGCCGCGATTGGGGCCGGAATCGGCAAGGCCGCCGAAGAGATGATCAAGAATTTCGGTCTGCGAAAGGTCGAGGACCAGCGCCACGTCCTTGTCGGTGGCCAGGCCATCCAGCGTCGGCCCGCCTGCGCCGGAGGAGTGGAACACCATCACTTCGCAGCCATCGCTTTCCAAAGCCTGGCGGATGCGCTTCACGCTGACTTCGGTGGTGCCCAGAGTGGTGATCAGGACCAGCGGCTTTTCCGGGCCCTTGTCGCGGTCATAGCCTTTGGCCATGCCGGCAACAGCGTTTGCGGCGTTGCGGAAAACGTCACGGCTGATGGTGTTGATGCCTGATATGTCGGTCACCGCGTTCATCATCGCGATGTCCTTCACGCCCATGTATGGCTTGGTGAAACCCGAGGCCATGGTCGAGACGATCAACTTGGGCAGGCCATAAGGAAAGCTCTGCATCAATGCGCCGGCGAGCGCGGAGCCCATCGAGCCGCCAACGGCAAGAATTCCCGAGACGGGCGACCTGGCGTCCCACGCATGGGCTGCTGCGATTGCGCCAGCGATCATGGCATCCTGGCACTTGCCTTCGTGGCCCAGCGCCCGGACCTCCTCGATCGTCATCCCGGCTGCCACCGCAACCATCTCGGGCGAGATTTCGGCGCCGCCGACAGTGCGGCGGACGCTGGGATCGAGGTGGACCACGTCAACGCCCGCCGCCTCCAGCGCGGCCCGGGTAAAGCGGGCTTCCTCTTCCTTGGTATCCTGCGTGCAGATGAACAGAACGCTTGGCTTCGTCATCGTCTGGTTTTCCTCTCCGTCGCCTATTGCTGCGACAGTGCGGTTGACTTTGCACGGGGGTTTCGTGATTTTGCGTTGCATAAGGTGAAACGCAGAATTTGCCGGAGCAGGATGGATGCTGGAACGCAGGGTCAAGACCGTGCGCGCGTTGGAGCGTGGGCTGGACGTGCTGATTGAAGTGCAGACGCGCAAGGCGGCAAGCCTGCACGAGCTGCATCAGGCCACAGGTCTCCCCAAGGCGACCTTGCTGCGAATGCTGGTGACATTGGGGCAGAAGGGGCTTGTGTGGCAGCGTCTCGCCGATGGCGCGTACCTCCCGCATGTGGACCGGATCGAGCGCGCATCGTTCACCTCTTCCGCCCACATTGCTGAAATTGCCTCGCCGTACATGAAGGCCTTGTCCACGAAAGTGGCATGGCCGTCGGTGCTGGCAGCGCCGCGACTTGATCACATGGAAATTCTTGAGACCAACAGTCCGCTGTTCCGGCTCGACTCCGCAATCCTCGGTCCGGTCGGGGTCAAGCTGTCCTACATCCATACGGCAACAGGCCGTGCCTATCTCGCAGCCTGCGGCGACGCTGAGCGGAATTCGATCATCGACCGCTTGCGGCCCGCCAATCCGCCCGAGGGCAGC
>JBEQCK010000027.1:0-25791 GCA_041639335.1 Novosphingobium sp. | reverse complement strand
CGGCCGTTGAAGTAGGCTCGGTCGGCGTCGCCGATCTTTGCTTCGCTCATGTCGGCATCCTTTCCTGATATTTGCAAAGGGTTAGGGGGCGTCCGGGAGGGAGTGGACGCCCCCATTGCGAGGGTTCATCTTGGGGATGGGGCCCTCGCGGGAGTTATCATTCCGCCGCCTCGGCCAGTGCGGCGTCGTCGTTGGCGGGCGAGAGGAATTCGCCCGGCATCGCGCCGGTAAACGCGCCGTTCTCGAAGGTCGGCACGCCGTTGACCAGGGTCAGGCGCGTCGGCATTGCGGCGCGGGTGAAGCGCCAGGTGGTGCCGCCGCGGCCATCGGGCACATCGTGCGCCTTGATCATCTCGCGACGCTGGATCTCGTCCATGTTGAACACGGCAAGGTCAGCGCGCTTGCCCACGGCGATCACGCCGCGATCGTGCAGGTTGAAGTGGCCAGCGAGCTTGCCGGTCATGATGTGGATGGCCTGCTCGAGCGTCAGCTTCTTCTGCTCGCGAACATATTGCGTCAGCAGCAGGGCGTTCTCGCCGCCACCGCACAGCATCTGCAGGTGCGCGCCGGCGTCGGAGATGTTGCCGACCGTCTTGGGGTCGTTCATCAGCTCCAGCGTCAGGTCCTCGTCCTTGGGGAAGGGGGCCATGTGGACGGTGGAGCGGGTGCCGTTCTTGAGGATCCAGTCGGCCATGGCGTCGCTGCGGTGCAGGCCCAGGCTGTCGGCATATTCCTTGAGCGTGATATTGAGCGGACCGGTGCCGTTCTCGCTGTCCAGCAGGAAGAGTTCCTGAGGGTTCTTGAGCGGCGAATGATCCCATGCCTGCGTATCCCAGCTTTCACGGGCACGGGCCCGCCATGCCGGATCGGCGAGGAGCTGGGCCTTCTTGTGGTGGTCATCCTCAAGCACGACTTCGTGCCAGACGTAATCGTTGGACTGCGCGAAGATCAGCGACTTGACGAGGCTGAGCGTCGAGGTCGGCGAGACGTGGGCATAGCCCGGCCAAACGTCGACACCGGCTTCGCGCATCTTGCGCACCGATTCCTGCATCGCGGGCAGGATGCCCTTCTGGAATTCCAGCGTGGGAATGGCACCCGCGATCTGGCACTTGATGTTGCGGCCACCGAGCAGTTTGGCGAGGCGTTCGAGGTTGGCCGGACCGGTCATGCGCATGAAGGTGTCGACGATGACCTGGTAGCAGCAGCCGGGGTAGCGCTCCATCACGTCGAACAGGGCTTCGAACTCGGCGTCATTGGCCATTAGCGTGGGGACGGGGCGGTTCTGGCCGTCGTGGTCATGCATGTTGTCCGACATGCCGAGCGCGCCTGCGGCCAGAGCATCGTCGAGCAGTTCGGCCATCTTGGCGATCTCTTCCGGAGTCGCTTCGCGTTCCCAGGCCTCGACGCCCATCGCCGCCAGACGGATGGCGATGTGGCCGACATAAGCGGCGTAATTGAGCGGCGATTTGACGTTGCGTTCGACCGACGCGCGGTACTCGCTCCACTTGTTCCAGTCCCACGGCAGGTTCTGCATGAACGGACCTTCGGGGATGTCTTCGAAGAACGAGAAGATGCCGATCATTTCGCGCTGGGCGGGCATGTACTTATGCAGCGGCGCGGCGGAAAAGCCACAGTTGCCGAGGATCATGGTCGTCGCGCCATAGCCCGGCAGCGGGTCGAGATCGGGCTGCCACCACATCGTGCCGTCATAGTGGGTGTGGCTTTCGATGAAGCCGGGGGTGACGTGGCAATCGGTGGCGTCGAACACGCGCTCTCCAGCCGGGGCGAGGCCTTCGCCCACTTCGGCAATCACGCCGTCCTTCACGCGGACGTCTGCCTTGAAGGCGGGTGCGCCGGTTCCGTCCACGACGGTTCCGTTCTTGATAAGGATGTCGGTCATTTCATTCTCCCGTTGGGTTCGCGAGATCGCTGCATGTTGCGCAGCATCGTCCGCAGAATCTTGTTCGTTGGGTGCAGCATATGCATGGGCGCGAATGTGCGAAGACGGGCTCTTGCCAAACGGATCATCCTGTTATCTAATTCGGATCATGACGCGATACGAGCCTACAGCATCCGCGATGATTTCTGCTTTGCGCCGTCATTTGCGCAAAGATGGATGGACGGTTTTACGACTTTCGCGGGAGCTGGGTGTTGGCGAGGCGACCGTGAAGCGCTGGCTTGCGGGCAAAGGACTCACCATCGACCGGCTGGAGCGCATGGCGCAGCTTTGCGGACTGGTGCTTGGCGACCTTGCAAGAGAAGCAGAGGAGTGCCCCGGCGATCTTGCGCATGAGCTGACGCTGGCGCAGGAGAAGGCGCTTTCTACCAACATCTTCCTCTCGTTCCTGTTCATGGCCTTGCTGGGTGGCGTGTCGGCAGAGGAAGTGGCTGCGGACTTCAATGTCCCCGCTGCAGCGATGGATGCCGCTCTCGAACGGCTTGAGCGTCTTGCCCTGATCGACCGCTTGCGCAGCGGACGGGTGCGCGCGCTCGTCGACCGCGCCCTGGTCTTCCGCAAGCAACCGTTGCGCGCCTTGTTCGAGGTTCACATGAAGCGCACGTTCTTCGAACTTGATTATTCGCAGCCTGAAACCGTCTACAGTGCCGAGACCGTCAAGCTCTCACCTTTCGGTGCGGCGCAGTTGGCCGAACTCATCGAGCGGCATCACGTGGAAGTTCAGGTGCTCGCCGAACGTGACCGTGAGGCTCATGCCGGTGAGGCAGGCAGCGGCTGGTACGGCATGCTGAGCGTTATGCGGCCGCTAGACATGGAACCAATGCGCGTGGACGGCATCACCGCATGGACCGATGCGCTTGGTGCGGGCAGCGCAAAAGGGCCGGTGTAGGCGATCCTGCGCGGTCAGCGGCTCCCGCGCTTTGTTGACAGAAGTCCGCAGAAATCTTGCCGACAGGCGAGCAAGCGACGTCAGTAATTGCTCCGGGGTATGGGGTGCACCCTGGCGCAAGGCTATCTTTTCGCCCGGCTAATGCCGGTGGAAGATCTTCGGGACTGGCTGGTCTGGCAAGGCGGCTCGTTTGGCAACGCAGCCGTGACGACAGGACGGCGCAGCGACCCCGCCTTCGCCGGGTTGCATGAACTTTACTCCCCGACCGCGAAATTCGGTTGAAGACTGGCAAAATCATCGCCAACGGTGCACAGCAATTCGTTTGTATGTTCGGCGATACTTCTTGCGATCTGGATCGGGCCGATCAGTGAGACCGGATCACAGTAAAACTGTGTCAAAAGACGTAGGCTCATCCAGTCTGCAGTAATATGTGGTGATGTCAGCCGGATCAGCTACAAGCGCTTTGGACTGGGCCTCGCGAACGGAACTGCGCAAGTGTTTGAAAACGAGATAAGCGTGGAACGGCTGGGGCGGATGGTAGAGGAATCCGCCAGCGAAGTTTACCTCTTTTCCGCCGACGACTTCCGTTTCGTGCTGGGCAACCGCGGCGCGCGGGACAATCTTGGCTATTCTCTCGCCGAACTGCGCGATCTGACACCTTGGGACATCAAGCCCGAAATCCCCCGTGATCGCTTCCTGAAACTTGTCGAACCGCTCGTCTCGCGCACCGAAGAAAGGCTGGATTTCCAGACGGTCCATCAACGCAAGGACGGTTCGTGCTATCCGGTTGCCGTCCGCCTGCAACTTATCGAGTCCGAAGGGCGGGCGCTGTATTACGCCGCCATCCAGGACATCACCGCGCAGACCGAGACCGAGCTGGCACTGCGCGAGGTGTCATCCCGCCTCGACGCCATCCTCGGCAACACGACAATGGCGGTGTTCATGATGGACGCGCGCCAGCACTGCGTCTTCATGAATGCCGCAGCAGAGCAGCTGACCGGCTACACCCTGGCCGAAACGCAAGGGCGGCCGCTTCACGACGTCGTCCACCATACCTACCCCGATGGCCGGCCGTTCCCGATCCACGAATGCGCGATTGACCGCGCGTTTCCGGAAAACAACCAGACTCGTGGCGAAGAGGTTTTCGTTCACAAGGACGGAAGCTTCTACCCGGTGGGCTTCACGGCATCGCCGATGAGGGACCAGCGCGGGCAGACGGTGGGCACGATCATCGAAGCGCGCAACATCACTGCCGAGCTCGAAGCCCGCAAGGCAATGGAGGCCTTCAACGAAACCCTGAAGGTCCGCATCGCCGAGGCGCTGGAAGAGCGCCAGAACCTTGAAGCGCAACTGGTCCAGGCCCAGAAGATGGAAGCCGTCGGCCAGTTGACCGGCGGAATCGCGCATGACTTCAACAACCTGCTGCAGGTCATCAGCGGAAATCTCCAGCTCTTGCAGGAGGAGCTGGGCCAGGCTGATCCCCGGCTGCGGCGGGTCAGGAACGCACTGGCCGGCGTGCACCGCGGCACCGAGCTGGCGTCGCAGCTGCTGGCTTTCGGGCGTCAACAGCCGCTCGATCCGCGGCCGGTGAACTTGGGACGGCTGGTGCGCGGAATGGATGACATGCTCCGCCGCACTCTGGGCGAGGCAATCGAGATCGAGACCGTCGTCGCGGGTGGCCTGTGGAACTGCATGGCAGACCCGTCCAAGCTCGAAAACCTGCTGCTCAATCTTGCGATCAACGCGCGCGACGCGATGGACGGGGCCGGCAGGCTCACCATCGAGGCCGGGAACGCGCTGCTCGACGATGGCTACGCTGGCGCCCATACCGACGTGAAAGCAGGGCAATATGTCATGCTCGCGGTGACCGACACCGGTTGCGGTATCCCGCCCGACATCCGCGACAAGGTCTTCGACCCGTTCTTCACCACCAAGGGCCCAGGCGATGGCACGGGTCTTGGCCTCAGCATGGTCTACGGTTTCGTCAAGCAGTCAGGCGGACATATCAAGATCTACAGCGAGCCGGGGGAGGGAACCACCTTCCGGGTCTACCTGCCGCGCACCCGCCTGCCCGAGGATGTGCCGAACGAAGCCGCCGCCTCGGCCGTTCAGACCGGCGGCAACGAGACGATACTCGTTGTCGAAGACGACGCCGCCGTTCGGGAGATATCGACAGACCTCCTGCGCGCCCTCGGCTATCACGTGCTGGAGGCGAGCAATGCCGACAACGCCCTGATCGTCATAAACAGCGGTGTCCACATCGATCTGCTGTTTACCGATGTCGTCATGCCCGGCCAGTTGCGCAGTACCGAACTGGCGCGCATGGCCTGCCAGCGCCTGCCCGATCTCAAGGTGCTGTTCACATCGGGATATACCCAGAACGCTATTGTCCACGCCGGCAGGCTTGATGATGGCGTTGAACTCATTGCCAAGCCCTTCACCAGCGACGCTCTTGCCCGAAAGATCCGCCAGGTCCTCGGCCCTCTTAAGGCCGCTACCTCGTCTGGTGCTTCTGCCGCGCAACAGAGTAAGAGCGCCGTGCTGCGCGTTCTCGTGGTCGAGGACGAAGTGTTGATCAGCCTGATGCTGGCCGAACTGCTGCAGGACATGGGCCATGAAGTGTTCGAAGCTGCAACGCTTGCGCAAGCCAGAGAACACCTGGCCAGTGCGCGCATCGACGTCCTGATCACTGACCTGGGCCTGCCGGACGGCTCAGGCCTCGATCTTCTGACGGAAGTCCAGGCCGAATATCCGGCAATAGCGGCGATAGCGGCGACCGGTGGAGGCGAGAAGCATGTCCTGCGGGATTTGTCCGCCAAGGGTGTCCAAGTCCTGGCAAAGCCTTTTGACGTCAAGGCCCTGTCAGCGGCACTGGCGAAACTGCAAATGGGGCCAAAGTAGCTGCAACGGCGCACTCGCTGACACTGTCTATCCGCCTCGTGCGCCAGCCACGCGCCGCAACGGAAATGTCAGGCAGTGAAAGCCGCCGCCACAGCGCTTGAACTACGAAACGTAAACTATTTCAACGTGATAGCCCCGCGCAAGGAGCCGGGAAACCGCCGCGTCATCCTCGCTTGCGATGATCTTCCGGCCGCCAAGCGCAAGGATATTGCAGCCAAGCTGCGGCACGCTGGTGGAAGGTTTGGGCGGCCTTTGACCGCCGACGAGGGCCGTTCCACCTAAGGTAAAACAAGCCACCTTGGAATGTTTCCCCGGGGAAACATTCCAAATGGGATATCCCGCGCAGGCCCTTTGATGCAGGTGTACTCGTCAGGCCGGTGATGATCTTTCCGCTTACGCCTGGCTCGCGTGCAGGAAGGCACCCAACGCGATCTCGGCAATCGTGGCACGGTCAAAAGACCGTCAGGACTCAGAGTTCTGCCATGACGCCTTCGTCCGCACCGGGCGGTACGCGCTGACCTGACCACAGGCGTTGCAATCTGTTGCCGAGAATATCGCCGGGCCCTTCGACAAAACGGGGATTGCCGAAAAGCGCCATGGTCGCATGCTGACGGGCCAGCGCTTTGCGGTCCTGCGCGACCACTGGCGCAAGGAACAGTCGGATCGCAGCCTGCTTCAGCCAAGCGGGAGCAAAGCCTCTGCGCGTCGAAAAGCGCGCGAAAGGCGTGAAGCTGCCATCGGTTGCCGGCGTGAAGATCGCCGTTACGCACAGCGTCAATCCAGCGCGTCCTTCCCAGCGCGCCTGCACGATGGTTGGTGGATGATAGCGAGAGATGCTGCGCTGACGGTCGCGTTCCAGAAAGCGGGACATCAGGCCCAGGTCTGGCGCGTCCTGTTCGATCGCCATTTCGATACTGTCACCATGCCTGGTGACCATGAGCCTCACCGGAAGGCGGCGATCCCGCCGCCGGATGAAGCCGTGATGCAGGTGGCCTGTGTGGAACGGATCCATGACGTTCTCGATGGCATCGAAGGCGCGGCCCTGCCATGTGCCCTGCTGCCACCAGAAGTGATCGAGGTCGGGGTTGTCGAAGTCGGGCGGCAGGGTTGGTTCGTCAGGTGCAGCATCGCTCAAGCTGACGAAAACAGCACCGGCCCGTTCGATCACGCGCAAGGACTGCGCGTCCAGTTTCGCTTGCGGCAATGCAGCAGAAGGGCAGCCCGGTACTTCGACACAGCGGCCATCGGATGCGAACCGCCAACCATGGTAGGGGCAGGACAAGGTTCCGTTCTCCACCCGCCCTTCGGAAAGCGGGTAATTTCGGTGCGGGCAACGGTCGATAAGTGCGGCGATTCCCGAGGCGCTTCGAAACAGCGCGATCGGCGTGCTGCACAGCATGACCTTTCGCACGGCGCTGCCGCGAACATCTTTCGCAAGGGCAACCATGTGCCAAGCATCGGTTACTGCGTCGGGAAAGGCCATCAGGCCAGATCCTCCCCATTCCATTCGATATCGCAAGTGGTCGCGGCATTGGTCGATATGCCCATGACCAGACCCTTGAACGCAAACGCTGCGGCATCGACCAGTGCCCCGAGGGCCGGAGCACGATCTCCCGCGCGGGAGATGGCATCGCGACCTTTTGCAAGCGTGGCGCACCATTCGCGCAACCGGCCCGTCCTGATGGCCTGCGGCAGGCCCAGCACCCACATCGCCGGCCCGAGGTAAGTTGGCCGAACATCGTCGGTGACGTGGTGTTGCGGCTCACCGGTCAGAGCGGCAAAAGCTGTACCCTGCGCGATCAGGAGATGAATTCCGCTGGTGGCGCGAGGATTGCATTCGAGCAGCCATGGCTTTCCGGCGACGTCGAACATGACGTCGCACGCGAACTGCCCATGGATGCGGTCTTCTTTGGCGGTTGCAGCCGCAATGGCGCGAAGATGTTCCGAACGTCTGCTGTCCAGCGGCTCGAAGGCATAGGATGCGCCGCCGCCAAGCCGCCAGCGCGAGCGATATGCGGCAAAGCCGGTCAGCACCCCATGATGCGCGACAGCATGAAAGCACGCTTCCTCGCCCGCGATCCGCCGCTGCGCCATCCAGCCGCCCGCAGCGATCGGGGGGGATGACGCAAGTTCGGCCGCGCTTGGACTGATCAACGTGCGATCGCCGAAGCGGCTGAAGCGGGGCTTGAACACCCAGTCGCGGCTGCTGTGCAGGAATGGGGCCAGATCTTCGGCACTTTCGATCGCGTGGCTTTCGGGGGCATCCAGGCCCCAGGCACGGCAGGAGGTGGCAAAGGCCAGCTTGTCATGCAATTGGCGCAAGGTCGCCAGATCAGGGGCAAGGAGCTTGCCCGAAAGCGCATCGCGCATTGCCGGCGCGGCGAGGTGAAACACCTCTTCGCAGGTGGGCACGACGAGCGCGATGCTGTAACGCTCGACCAGATCAACGATGCTTGCGCGAAATTCTGCCGCACTGGAGCGGGGCGAAGGGTAACGATGGTGGAGCACTGCCAGACGTGACCAGCGGGCCATGCGCGCAGTGACGCAATCGGCCAGATGAACGTCCCATCCTTCGGCTAAGAACGCGCGGGCCAGATCCAGTGCGGCTGCGGCCCTGGCCCCGGTGATGAGCACTGACTTAGCCATCACGCCAGATCACCTTGTGGCGCTTTGATCCGTGCCAATCGGGCAAGTCGTGGCGCACAACCGGTTTCCGGTCGGCTAGGCGCTCAAGCATGGTGGCAGCCTGCGCAGCACGGTCTGGCGGACAGACCGATCCGACTGCCAGGCATATGCCGTGCCGGTCTGCCGAAGCTCGCCAGTGCTGCTGCGGCGTCAGTACGCTTTCGACTGCGGCGATGACCTGAGGCGGGGTGATGCAGCTGCCTTCGAAGCGCCAGATATCCTGAACGCGTCCTTCGACCGGCCTGATCACGCGCCCGGCAAATCCGCATGGGCAGTCCTGCTCGCCCCACTCGACATAGTCGTCGCCTACAATGCGGACGATCGGCTGGCTGTGGCGCCTGAGGTCGGTGATGATCGGACGGAAGCCGCGCGTCCCCGTGACGGGCTCCGGTTCGATCTCAAGCGCATGATCGTTGAGGTGCAGACGGCCTGCGGCACACTCCGCTCCCAGAAAGCCCTCCGTCGCCTGCCAGATCGACCTTGGCCTGATGCCGAAATGGGCGGTAACCAGATCGCGCTCGCCCGCGCTCATTGGCTCGCTGCCGAAAAACAGATGGCGCAATGTCGGAAGTGTGGCACCGAGGCCTGCCAGCGCGATCAATCGCGATGGCGGAGCGATAAGGATCGTCGGGGCGTAGTCCTTCAGGGCCTTGGCGCTATCGCCGACCGCAAGCTCGATCGGGAAGTGCGCGAAGCGCAGCCTTCTGCGGGCCGCATCGCTGTAAAGCGCATTGCTGGCACGCAAGTGCAAGGCAAGGCGCTGCGAGCGCAGCAGGGCGGTGAACGGCAGGAGGCGCGCAAGACTCTGGCCGATGTAGTCTGCGCGTTCGGCAGCGGTCGCCACGAACAGTCCGCGCGTGGCGCCGCTGCTGCCGGTTGACCAACCTGCGCTGAGTCCTGTCGTCTGCGGTTCCTTTTCTGAAGCATCGGCCAGGCGGCGAAGGGCCGCGTCGCTGAGCGCGAGGCTGTTCCACGCGCCGTAATCCTGACGCATCGAATGTACCGGCGTTACCGGAAAAGTTTCGAACGGCGCGCCTGCGAAGGGCGCAAGCGCCGGAGTTCTCGCCAGTGCTGGCTGAAGGTCCGCCCACAGCCGCAGTCTGTGTTTTACTAGGTCTTGCCCGTTAAGCGACATCGCGCGACACGTGCGCAGCCATGAGGCGGCAATGCGTTCAAGCTGCATCGTCGTCACCGCGAAAGGCGCGGGCGGTGCTGGCGCAATGCGATGGCAGGATGGCCAGGTCAGGGTTGAGATGCGCCGCGCTGCACAGCAGGTCGAGCGTTTCGCGATAGCGGCGCGTATTGCCGAGCAGGGCGGTGGTCAGGCGCGGTGGCGCTCGCCGTTCTGCAATGGACCGCCCGGACCAGACCGCATCGGCAGCGAGCAATACCGGCTGCCCCTGCCGTGTCTCGAAGGCCAGGCCCCAGTGTCCGGCGCAATGCCCGGGCAGTTCAACCGCCAGAAGGCTGCCATCGCCGAGAATGTCGTGCCCCTGCGCAAAGGGTGCGAAGGCACTTGGCAGTGTAACCGGACGGGCATCTTCAAAGAAGCGGGCCGTTGCATCGACATTGTCCGGCACCAGCTCGGCCAACAGGCCGTTTCGGACGCGCGCAATCCGTCCTTTCCCGCGAAGGGCATCGAGGCCGGCCCGGGCGCAGTAGACCGGCAAGTGCGCGAGATGGTGCAAGCCCGCGACATGATCGCCGTGGAAATGCGAGACAATGGTCCCGGCAATCGCTGCCCCGTCGATGCGGTGGTGCTGCAGCCAGACCTGCCAACGCTCAGCCTCGCCGATCGAGACCGGCGTTGTCCAACGGTAGAAGCGCTCCGGGAAGGGCCGCGTCGCTGCGATGAAGGCAGGGTCATAACCGGTATCGAACAGGAATACCCCGTGCGTAGGATGCTCGATCACGCCGACCATTGCCGGAAACTCGACAGCGCAAAGGCTGCCGCCGGCGATGGTCATACTTTCCGGGTGTCGGCACGATCCGCGCTCAAGCCACCTGAAGCCGACGCGTATCATGGCTCACCTCGTTCGTGAGCCAACTTGCGCGCCTCGGCCAGAAGGCTGTCGAAGGCATTGTGCCGGGGGCGGTAGCCAAGCAGGCGCTGCGCCGGTTCCTGATCGAATGTCTGCGACCAGCCCAGGGTGGCCAGGGTGTAGCGGGTCAGCACAGGCTCCTTGGTGGCGCCTGCAAGCCGGGCAAAGGCTTCCAGAGCAATCGCCATGAGCCGGGCAAGACCGATCGGTACTGTAACCAGTTTGGGAGAGGTGCCGAGGCTTGTGGCAAGCCCCATCGCTATGTCGCGCACGGCAAGAGGTTGGCCGCCCGAGATATTGATCGCCCGGCCACGCAGTGCCGAAGCGCGATGTTCTGCCTCGCATATCGCCCAGGCCGCGTCCCTGAGATCGGTCATTTCGACAAGCGCCCTGCCGCCGCCGGGCAGGGGCATGCGCGCCCTTTGCGCAAGTTCGGCAAGGCGCGGCAGGACCACCCGATCCCCTTCGCCGACCAGGGCGCGCGGGCGGATAGCGCAGCAGGCCATCGCGTCGTCGCGTGCGGCCAGCACGAGACGTTCGGCCGCAAGCTTGGTCAGGGCGTAGGCATTGAGCGGGTGCGCCGGTGCCTCGGCCTCACCGATGGAAAGGCGGGTGCGCCAGGCTGCGAAGATCGAGGGTGAGGAGACGAAGACAAAGCGTTGCACACCCGCAGCGCCGGCGACCTCGAGCAATCTGCGCGTCGCGGTAACGTTGGCAGCGACGAAGTCCCGCCGGTTGCCCCAACTGGCTGAAAGGGCTGCAGCGTGGATGACGCTTTCGCAACCCTCGATCAGCGTAGGAAGAGAAGCGTGCTGTCTGACGAGGTCCATCGCGACGAATTCAGCCCCCATTGCGCACAGCTTTTCGCCCACCTCATGTGATCGGCCCGTCGCCACGATTTGGTGACCCCGCGCCAGTGCTTCCCTCACGATGGCGATGCCGAGCCCGCCGGTTGCTCCGGTGACGAGGATGCGACGCCTGCTCAAAGCCGGAGAACCATGGCGGTGGCGCTGATCCCGGCTGCGGTGCCCAGCAGCAGCACGGCGTCACCCCGCCGTGCCGCGCCGGTGTCGAGCGCATGGGCCAGCACTGTAGGGATCGATGCAGCAATCTGATTGCCGGTCGTGGCGAAAAGATCGATCACGCGGTCGCTGCGCGGGGCAAACAGGCGTTTGACATGGGCCACCCCCGGTGCGCTCGCCTGATGGCAGACGACGCAGGCAATGTCTTCCCGGGCGAGACCAGCGTCAGCCAGAGCGCGGTTGATGACCCCCGGCAGGGCCTTTGCTGCGGCCTTGAAAATGCCGAAAGCATCCATCTCGAAGTGCGATCCGGCCGTCAGCGCATCATACCCTTCACTCACCCGCAGCCGGGTGCCGCCGGCGCGCAACTGCGCGAGGCGATGATGCGCGCCCTGCGTCACGCTGGCAACTGAGCAGATGCCGCGATCGGGTTGGTCACAAGCCTCGATGGCCAGGGCTGCGGCGCCATCGCCGAAGATCGAACGCGTCTTGGCGTCTGCAGGGTCTAGCCCCGCAGATGCAATGTCACTGGCGAAGACCAGTGCCCGGCGCCAGCGCCCGGTGGCGATGCCCATCCCTGCAACATCAAGTGCGCTTACGAAAGACAGGCAGGTCTGGTTCACGTCAAAGCACGGTACGCCCGATCGGCCGAGGCCGAGCCGATCCTGCACCATCGCCGATGTCGACGGAATGGGCTGCTCCATCACGCCGCATCCACCGATGATTACATCGGGCGGACTATCCCAACCAGCGCGATCAAGTGCCATGCGCGCGGCCGATGCGGCCATCATCGAGGTGGTTTCGTCCGCCGCCGCGACATGGCGTGCGGCAATGCCGAATTCGCGTTCCGTCCAGCCGGGATGTTGGCCGTGCCGGAGATCGAGATCCACCGACGCAACCACCTCCCGCGGGCGGTAGCTGCCCCATCCAGCTATGGCGAATCGGCTGATCATCGTCATGCATCCCCTATGCCGGGAACATGCGTCAAAAACTGAACGATGTCTAATTAAAATTATACACCGTTCAGTTTTGTTCTTTCAGGCCTCTTCGGCTGCTTCGAGTTCTTCATCAAGCTCGCTGTTGGACGCAGCTGGCTGCAACGCCATTTCCCCCATCGTGACATAATCGAGCTTTCCGGTGCCGAGCACGGGGAGCGCATCGACCACGCGGATATCGCGCGGAATCATCAGTTCGGTGACGCCGTTGGCACGGCCCCACGCCTGCAGGGCCTTGTGCTCTGCTACTGGCGAAGTGGTGAAGAGGACGAGCTGTTCGCCCTTCTTGGGATCCGGCCGTGTGACGATGGCATGGTCGAAGCCAGGCCAGCACTTTGCGGCGTAGCCTTCGACCGCCGGGAGCGACACCATCTCGCCGCCGATCTTGGCAAAGCGCTTCGCCCGGCCACGGATCGTGATGAAACCGGCTTCATCGATGGTGACGATATCACCGGTATCATGCCAGCCCTCGTGCGGCGGGTGCAGCTTGCCCGGATCCGAGGCAAGGTAATACCCAGCCATGACGTTTGGCCCGCGAATATGGAGGCGGCCGCCTTCGGCAATGCCCGGCACCGCTTCGAGCCTCGTTTCGACCGCAGGCAGGGCGCGGCCGACGCTGCCAGCCATGAAATGCATCGGCGTGTTGACCGCGATGACCGGCGCGGCCTCGGTCGCCCCATAGCCTTCGAAAATGCGCAGGCCGAACTTCTCGGCATAAGTCCTGCGCGTTTCGTCACGCACTTTTTCGGCACCGGCAAAGATGTAGCGCAGCGAATAGAAATCATAGCCATGGGCCATGCGGGCATAGCCCGAAAGGAACGTGTCGGTGCCGAACATGATCGTGGCATTGGCGTCATAGGCGAGCGCCGGGACGATGCGGTAATGCAGCGGGCTGGGGTAGAGCACCACCCGGATGCCGCTGAGCAAAGGCAGCAGGGTGCCGCCGGTCAGGCCGAAGGAATGGAACACCGGCAGGGCATTGAGCACGATGTCGCTGGCGTTGAAATCGATCCGCGCGGCGAGTTGGGCACAGTTCGAAAGCAGGTTTCGGTGGGTCAGCACGACACCCTTGGGCACGCCTTCCGAGCCGCTGGTAAACAGGATCACGGCAGGGGCATCAGCGGCAATGCGGTGCTTCAGGTGACGCTTTTCGGCGCGCCCTGCGCCCAGCAGCGCGCGCAGTTTCTCGAATGTGCCGATTGTTGCGCCAACGTCTTCCAGCCAGATGATGCGCAGACCGTCAGCTTCCAATGCGGCGATGACATCGTGGAGCTTGGCCTGATCCACGAAGGCGCGGGCAGTGACCACGGTGCGGATCGCAGCGGTCATGCACGCCGAGCGCATGTTGGCGACACCCACCGTAAAGTTGAGCATGGCAGGCACGCGGCCGATGGATTGCAGCGCAAAGAACGCGGCGACCACGCCATTCACGTTGGGCATCAGCAGGCCCACGGCCTCGCCCGGCGTGGTGCCATGCGCCAGGCGCTTGCCCAGCACGGTGGTGGCGGCAAAGAGCCTGTCGTAGCTGAGCGGTTCGCGCTTCACGTCTTCCACGACCAGCGCCTTGCCGCCATGGATCTCGCGCGCTTCGCACAGGGCGGAGAACAGGGTGCGGTCGGTGTCGGACGTGGCGAACATCATCGCGCTCATCTCGTCATAGAGGCGGCGTCCGGCCACGGCGCGGCGCTGGCGCGCGGTCATCTCGCCCTCGATCGCAAAGCGGCGCGGGGGCAGGACGGTGAGCGTGACCTTGGGGAACCAGCGCAGGCGGACCTTGCCCTGCATGCGGGAAAAGCGCGTGTACTGCGGGCCATCGAGGCGGACCGGAATGATCGGAGCGTCGGCCTTGTCGGCCACCATGCCGGGGCCGTCGAATACCTTCATCAGCGCGCCTGTGCGGGTGATGCGGCCTTCGGGGAAGATCACCAGCGTGCGCCCCTCCTTGACCGCCTTGACCATGGCCTTGGCAGCCATCGGGTTGGTGGGATCGACAGGGAAGGCGCGGAACAGCTTGAGGAAGGGCTTGATCCAGATCGAACGTGCGATCTGGGTGTTTACCGCAAACGTCGGCTTGCCGGGCAGGAATGCGCCGAGAAGCACGCCATCCAGAAAGCTGACGTGGTTGACGACGACCACGGCCCGCTCGCCCGGCTTTGGCATGTGCTCCATGCCCGAAACCTCAACGCGATAGAGCACGCGCAAGGTCAGGCGGATCACATCCTTGAACAGCGTTTCGGGCAGGAGCCAGACCGAAGCCAGGGCGACGAACAGCGTTGCAAAACCGAGCGCACCGATAAGGCCGGGGACATCGACGCCAGCGGCGAGCAGACCCGTTATCGCCAACACTGCCAATACCGTGAGGCCGGCGTTGACGACATTGTTGGCGGCGATGACCTGCGAGCGTTTGTCTTCAGGGCTGGCGACCTGCAGGATCGCATAGAGCGGCACGATGAACATGCCGCCCGAGACTGCGATCATGGCAAGGTCAATAAGGATACGCCAAGCACCGGGGGTGGCGAGGAACTGCGCGGTGGAGGCGCCTGCAGTGCGCACTTCAAAGCCGCTGGTAGCGATCCACAGGTCAATCAGGCCAAAGGCCAGGATCAGGGCAGAGAGCGGCACCCAGCGGGCCGAAACCTCACCCTTCAGCAACCGGTTGACGATCAGCGCGCCGACAGCGATCGCGATCGAAAAGACCACCAGGAACAGCGTGGCGACTTCCTGCCGCGCAGCGAGCGTACCCGAGACGAGCGGAGCGAATTCACTGACCAGAACTGCACCGGCAGCGAAGAACCATGAGATGCCAAGGATCGAGAGCCAGACGCCGCGGCCTTCGCGCGCCGTGGCAAGAATTGCTTTCGTGCCGCGCCACAGGTTGCGATCAATCGTGTGAAGTGAACCGCTCGGCGGTGCGGCAGGAACGGCCAAGCTTATCGCGAAACCCAGGAGCGCAATGGCGAAAGCCGCAAGGCCTGCTTCCCATGGGGGAACTACGCCTGCCAGCAACTGTCCACCAAGGATGGCAAGGAAGGTGCCACCTTCAATCAGACCAGTGCCACCCATGACTTCGCTTGGCCGCAAATGCTGCGGAAGGATCGAATACTTGACCGGGCCGAAGAGGGTCGAGTGCACCCCCATGAGGAACAGGCTGGTCAGCAGAAGCGGGATCGACAGGATCCAGAAACCCGCAAGTGCAATTCCCATGATCGCCACTTCCGCCGCCTTGGTCCAGCGGATCAGTCGAGCCTTGTCCATCGCATCGGCGAGTTGTCCGGCAAGCGCGGAGAACAGGAAATAGGGCAGGATGAACAGACCGGTCGCCACAGCTGCCAGCAGCTTTGCGTTCGCAGGATCTGTCGCGAAGATGCCGAAGTTCGCCAGGAACAGCATCGCGAACTTCAGGAGGTTGTCGTTGAACGCGCCAAGGAACTGGACCGTGAAGATCGGACCGAAGCGGCGCTTCGTCAGCAAGCTGAAATCGGGAGACGACATAGGCACCTTTCGCGTTTTCGATGCTGCCATACCGGAACGTGGGTTCCGGCGAGGTTAAGAGGCGCAATTTCCCTGTGCCTCCCGCGTGATTCGCAGCGCTATCGCAAAAATATACGCTGTTCAATTAAAATATTGGACAGTGTTCATTTTCGTGGCTAGTTTCGACGGCATGGGACGCAGATCGGATCATAGCCGCGAGGAATTGCGCGAAATTGCTGTAGGAGCAGGCCATCGGCACATGGATGAGGTTGGCTTCGCGCATTTTTCAGCGCGCGAGGTTGCCAAGCGCATCGGCTACTCCATCGGTACGATCTACAACGTCTTCGGAAGCTATGATGCGTTCATCCTGGCGATCAACGGCCGCACTCTTGCCCTTTGGCGCGATCATCTGGTGCGAAGGCTTGAAAAAGTGCAGCAGGACAGGCTGCGAGCGGCCATCACCGCCTATTTCGAATTCGCCACTGCGCACCGCCACGCCTGGGCCGCCATCTACGACTTCCGCCTGCCTGAGGATGCCGCGCCGCCCGAGCGCTATCAGGACGAAGTGCGCGCCATTTTTGACATCGTGGTAGCCGAAGTGCGCGCTGCCCTTGCCCCGTCGCGGAAGGGCGATGCCGAAGCGATCACCCGGTCGCTGCTCGCCTCGGTCCACGGCCATTGCGTCTTTGCGATGAATGGCACTTTCGCCATGCTGGGCGAGAAAGCCCCTGCCGAAGCGGCTTGGGATCGCGTGCAGGAGGCCGTGTCGGCCATGACACCCGGGCAACGCAATCAACGCTGACGATACAACTCCGCGGGGCGGAATGGCGTTTCGGTTTCGCGTTCGCCAGTCGCTTCGATCCACCCCGTGTCGAGCATCCGGCGGCGGAAGGCGGGCTTGTTGAAGGTGGTGCCGGTTATGGCCTCGTGCACGGTCTGCAGTTCGCGTAAGGTGAACAGTTCGGGCAGCAGCGCGAAGGCGATGGGCGTGTAGTCAAGCTTGCCGCGGAGCCGCTCATGCGCTGTTGCGATGATAACGGCGTGATCGAACGCGAGCGGCTCGCCGGGTTCTGAGACCGCACGTAGCGCTAGATCGGCCTTCGATTTCACGGCATTTTCCAGAACCGCGTGTGGTAGCAGAGCGAAGTAGGCGATGCTTATCGTCCGCATGCGCGGATCGCGCTGAGGATCGCCGAAGGTGTAGAGCTGCTCCAGCCAGGCGCTGTCTTGGGCCGCCACGCCTGCTTTTCCGGCCAGCACGCGCGTTGCGGCTTCATCCAGCGTTTCCTCGATACCTACGAACCCGCCCGGCAGCGCAAGGCGGTTGGCGTGGGGCTCTTCGGTCCGGCGCTGCAGCAGGACCGACAGAGTGCCATCTTCAACGGTCATCAGCACGAGGTCGACAGTGACGGCGAAGGGCGGATAGCTCATGGCAAGCTTCTTATATCTTGACTGGATATAAGTCCAGTGAATATAAGATCGATGCGAGTCGGGGAGTCCGCCTCGCCATGATCATCTGGGGGAGCCTCGGATATGAGCAAGTTCGATTTCGGCGTCTTCATCGGACGCTTCCAGCCACTGCACACTGGCCATGAACACGTCATCGCGCGCACGCTCGATCAGGTCGAGCGGCTGATCGTGCTGGTGGGATCGGCCAATGTCGCACGCGATCCGCGCAATCCCTTCACTTATGCCGAGCGTGAGGCAATGCTGCGCTGCGCCTTCCGGCATGAGATAGCGCAGGGCCGCCTGATCATCGCGCCGATCGACGATCACCTCTATTCCGATACGGCCTGGGTCACGCAGGTCCAGCGCAAGGTCCGCGCCTTGGTGCTCGAACATGGCAACGGCCACGGCTTCCAGAACCACGGGCTCAGCGACTTTCGCGTGGCTCTGACCGGCTACGGCAAGGACGCTTCGTCCTACTACCTGAAGCTGTTCCCGGAGTGGGAGAACCTTCAGATCGAGAGCCAGTACGGCACCTTCTCGTCGAGCGACGTGCGCCAGCGCTATTTCCAGCGGATCCCGGAGGTCCCGACCAGCATCCTCTCTGCGGGAGTTGCCGATTTCCTGCGCGAGTTCATGCTGGGCGAGACGTTCAAGGCGTTGCTCGAGGAAGCCGAGTATCTTGCTGCCTATCCGGCACAGTGGGGGAAGGGGCCCTTCGTCACCGCCGATGCGGTGGTCGTGCAGTCGGGCCACATCCTGCTGGTTGAGCGAGGACGAGCACCGGGCAAGGGCTTGCTTGCGCTGCCGGGCGGTTTCGTCAATCCCGCCGAGCGCATTCGCGACGCCGCGATCCGAGAGCTGCGCGAGGAGACCGCGATCAGCGACGGCAAGGGGCAGATCCCGCCGGCGATGCTCGCCAGCTTCATCGAGGATGCGCGCACGCGCGTATTCGATGCGCCGAACCGCTCGCTCCGCGGGCGCATCATCACGCATGCTTTCCTCTTCCGCCTGCCCGAACGCCGCAAGCTGTTCAGCGTGAAGGGCGGTGACGATGCCGCCCATGCGCAGTGGTATCGCTTTGGCGATCTTTCCCCGGAAATGCTGTTCGAGGACCACTGGGCCATCATCGAGGAAATGGCCGACCTTTGAGACTTAAGCGCCGCGCAGGGGAGTCCTGCATCCGGCGAAAATGTGAGGAGTTCACATGATGACCAATCTGATCCTGGCAACCGACAGCTACAAGCACAGCCACTTCTTGCAGTACCCGCCCGAGGCCCGCGCGATCAGCGCCTACATCGAGGCGCGGCCAAACGACTTTGCCGACGAGGTTCTGTTCATAGGCCTGCAGCCTTACCTCATCGATTATCTGGCGCATCCGATCACCCAAGCCGATATCGACGAAGCAGAAGCGGTCTGCGCCGCGCATGGCGTGCCTTTCAACCGCGAGGGCTGGCAGATCGTGCTCGACGAGCATGGCGGGTTCCTCCCGCTCGAGATCCGCGCATTGCCTGAAGGCATGATTGTGCCGACCGGCGTGCCGCTGGTGCAGGTCGAGACGACGGACCCACGTTTGCCTTGGCTTGCGACCTTCATCGAGACCGCGCTGCTCCGCGCCATCTGGTATCCGACCACGGTTGCCACGCTGAGCCGCCAGTGCCGCGTGATTATCCGCGCCGGGCTGGAAACGACCAGTGAAGACGTCGAAGGTCAATTGCCGTTCAAGCTGCATGACTTCGGCGCGCGCGGCACCAGCAGCGGCGAGAGCGCGGGGCTGGGCGGCATGGCCCACCTCGTCAACTTCATGGGCACCGACACCATGGAAGGGTTGATCGCCGCCCGTCGCTACTACGGTGCGGACATGGCCGGTTTCTCGATCCCGGCGGCCGAGCACAGCACGATGACCAGCTGGGGCAGGGAACGCGAGGAGGCCGCCTATACCAACATGCTCGACGCCTTCGAGGGTGAGGGCAAGGTCGTAGCCGTCGTGTCGGACAGCTATGATCTCGATGCTGCGCTGACCGGCATCTGGGGCGGAGTTCTGCGAGACAAGGTGCTGACCCGCAAGGGCACATTGGTAGTTCGGCCAGACAGCGGCGATCCTGTCGAGACGCCTGTGCGAACGGTGAAGACGTTGTGGCAGGCCTTTGGCGGTACCATGAATGCCAAGGGCTACCGTGTGCTCGATCCTCATGTCCGCGTGATCCAGGGCGATGGCATGACCCCTGCCACAATCGCCCGTCTGATCGACTGGCTGATCGAGGAAGGCTTCGCCATCGACAACATCGCCTTCGGCATGGGCGGCGGCCTGCTCCAGCAGGTCAATCGCGACACCTTGCGCTTTGCCATGAAGGCCAACGCCATGCGTGATGCCGCCGGTGTTTGGCATGATGTGGCCAAGGCGCCTGCCACCGACCCCGGCAAGGCCAGCAGGGCGGGACGGCAGGCGGTCACCCTTGAAGCAGGCCGCATGGTGGCCCGGCGGATGGAGCAAGTGGAAGACGCCGACAACCTGCTCCGCCCGGTCTGGAGGAATGGGACTTTGCTCGTTCGGCACAGCTTTGATGAGTTGAGGGCAAGGGCGGTCTGAAGGACGAATGGAGCGGCAGGACATGTCGCTCCATTCAGAATGGGCAGGCCTTTCGCGGGGAATGCTATCTGCGAGCACTGGACGTGAGGCCGCTGCTGATACGCCATTAGAGGCGCTGATCCGTTTTTGCCAGAACCGCCAGCCGTTCGACAGAGGCGCAAACTTTCGCTTCGCCCTCAACCGGATAGACCTGACGGTACAGATGCCCCAACGGCCTAAATCCTCATGGCTGCGGATGGATGGCGTCAACCACCGGTGTTGAGCACGCGCGAACATACCCCCGTAGTTCAGGAGTTTCGCCGGCGTCGGCGGATGTGAGTGCAATGTAAAATGGAGCGGGTAGCGGGAATCGAACCCGCATAGCCAGCTTGGAAGGCTGGAGCTTTACCACTAAGCTATACCCGCTCGGGCCAGCAGGCCAGTTTGGCCAGTGGTGCAGGCGCGCTTGCCACGGACTTGGCGATCTCGTCAACCTCGGATCGGGCATGAATTCACACCAGCGGTTGACACCGCGGAGATAAGATATATCTTAGATGCATAGAAAGCAGTCTTGAAAAGCGAGTCATCATGCCTTCCAGCCGCGCCACTGTCCCAACCGCAAACGCCAGCCGCTACTTGCAGCAACTCTGCAAGCACTGGGGCCACAAGTTCGAAGTCTCCTTTGATCCTACTCAGGGGCGCGTGGCTCTGCCGTTCGGACCCGTAGACTTGAAAGCCGATGATGCCGCCCTTGAGGTAACTTGCACGATCACGGGAGAAGGCGATCTCTCGCGGATGCAGCAGGTTGTCGCCGATCACTTGAATCGGTTCGCCCACCGCGAAGGCGAATTGGCGTTCGACTGGCAGCCGATGGACTGACGCCTCAAGGCGCGACCAGCCCCTCGCTTCCTTTTTCAAGGAAACGGGGGCCTCGAGGTTCGCGTTGCCCGGTCACTCCTGCCTTTCCATGAACACCCGCGCGCGGTCGGCAGCCCAGTTCTGCAGGGCTTCGGTGCGCAGGCGGGAGCCTTCGGGGTCGGCTTCGAGGGGGAGGACGGATTCCACGATCTGGTCGAAGTGGGCGCGCAGGCCCTCCTTGGCTTCGGGGTAGGGGATCACGTAGAGCTGATTGGCTTCGATCGCGCGCTTGACGTGTTCGGCAAGTTCGACCGGATCCATGCCGTGCTGGTGGATCGAGTGGAGCGAGGCGATCGAATCCTCGTTTTCGACGTAGCCGCTCTGGCCGAACTGGGCGGGGCGCAGGCGGCTGGCTTCGGCGATGTTGGACTTGATGTTCGCCGGGCAGAGGACCGAGACGCCGATCTGGTGCTTTTCGAGGCCCTGGCGGTAGCTTTCCATCAGGTTGATCACCGCAGCCTTGGCCGCCGAGTAGGGCGCGGCGAGAGCGCTGCCCATCAGGCCGCCAAGCGAGGAGGTGGTGACGATGTGGCCGGGCTTGCCGCTCTTGATCATGCGCGGCACGAAGGTGACCATGCCGTTGATCACGCCGCCGAGATTGACGCCGATGATCCAGTCGAAATCGTCGTAGGAGGTGTTCTCGACAGGGCCGAAGCTGTTGACGCCGGCAGTGTTGAACAGGAGCGTGGGCGCGGCGCCGAAGACATCCTCTACCTGATCGGCTGCCCGCGCATAGGCGGCGCGGTCCATGATATCGAGCACGAGGCCGTGGGCGGTGATGCCTTCTGCGCGCAATGAGGCGAGCGCCTGATCGATGGCCTCGGCGCGGATATCGGCGATGACGACCTTTGCGCCGGCGCGGCCGAAGACCTGCGCCTGCCCCAGCCCCGCGCCAGAAGCGCCGCCGGTGATGAACGCGATCTGATCGTTGAAGTCTTGCACCTGTGCGGCTCCTCTGCCCGATATTGTTAGTGATACTTACAAAAACCGCGCGGCGAGGGCAAGCGCTGCCGGCAATGCGTCTGTAGTGCGCATCATTGACCACAGCTCCGATACCATGCACAAAATGCGTAACAGAATCTCGCGTGTACAGCGCGAAGCGAAAACGGGAGAGAGTATGGGCGAGATTTTTCCGGCCGGAGCGACGATCGTATTCGGCGGCAGCGGCGGCATCGGCCGCGGCGTGGCGCTGGAATTCGCGCGCGAGGGCAGCGATGTGGCGGTGGTCTATCGCTCGAAAGAAGACGTGGCCCGCGCCGTGGCAGACGAGATCGCAGCGCTGGGGCGCAAGGCGACGATCCACCGCGCCGACGTGCGCGACCGCGGGCAGGTGCAGGCAGCGCTGACGGGCGCGGTCGAGCAGCATGGCCGGGTGCATACGGTGGTGTGGGGAGCAGGGCCGGTGGTGCCGCAAGTGGCGATTGCCGACTGGACCGAGGACATGTTCCGCACATCGATGGAAATCGAGGCGTTCGGCTTCAACAACGCCGTCCACGCCGCGCTGCCGCACATGCGGGCAAGCGGTGGGGGCAGCTTTGTCCATCTCGGCTCGGCCGGGCACGATTGGTGGCCCAAGCTCGATGGCCTGTCGGTGGCGCCCAAGGCCTGCAACGAGGCGCTGGTCAAGGGCATCGCCAAGGAGGAGGGCTTTCACGAGATTCGCGCCAACTCCATCCTTGTTGGCGTGATCGATGCCGGGCAGTTCAAGATCGGGCAGGAGGCGGGCACCTTTACCCCGGAATGGGAAGCCGCGGTAAAGGCGATGCTGCCGCTGAAGCGCTGGGGCACGCCGCAGGACATCGGTCAGGCCGCGGTCTATTTCGCATCGTCGCGCGGCAATTACGTGACCGGGCAGACGATCTCGGTCGGCGGCGGCTTCGGTGTCTGAGGCTGGCGCGCGGGCGCTGGCGCCGCGTGCGATCGGCGCGGAAGAACTGGCGACGCGTGAGGCGCTGCGCCATCTCGTCACCGCTTACGGCCACTGCATCGACCGGCGCGACTGGGACCTGCTGCGCACGCTCTACCATGATGACGCGGTGGACGATCACACGCCGTATTATTGCGGGCCGGTGGATGGCTACATCGCGTGGCTGCCGGGCATGATGGCAAACTGGCAGGCGACGATGCACACCGCTCTGTCGGCGCTGTTCGCGGTGGATGGCACCCGCGCCCAAGGGGAGATCACCGCGCGGGCGTGGCATCTGACGCTGGACGGCGAGCGGCAGTTCGTGGCGTGGGGGCGCTATGCCGACCATTACGAGCAGCGCTGTGGGGTGTGGCGGTTTGCCCGGCGCTCGTTCATCCTCGACCATGCCGATGACCTGCCTGCCGCGCAGGGCGATGATTTCGGCAGTCACGGGGTGGGCACCGGGCGAGCCGGGGCGGATGATCCGGTCCATGCCCGGCTTTCGCTGTTTGCGCGAACGGATGCGTAGCTAATGGCCGCTTTTGATACGCATAATCCGTTCGGGTGATGACGCCCGCGCCGGGGTGGGCGATCTGGTGGGCACGAAACAAGCACTCACGAGAATGGGAAGAGAATGGGCGAGACGGGTGGGAAGGCGCGGTTGCGCTATGCGGTTATCGGTGCAGGGATGTCGGGCGTGATGGCGGCGATCAAGCTGCTGCAGCGCGGCGATGCCGATTTCGCAGTGTTCGAGAAAGGCGCGGAACTGGGTGGGACCTGGCGCGACAACCGCTATCCGGGGCTGACCTGCGATACGCCTTCGCACGCCTACAGCTACAGCTTCGCGCTGAACCCGGACTGGAGCGCCTACTACGCCACCGGGCCGGAGATCCATGCCTACTTCAAAGGCGTGGCCGAGCGCTTCGGAGTGATGCCGCATATCCGGTTCAACAGCGAAGTGACGTCGTGCACTTTCGACGATGCGACGAGGACGTGGACGCTCGGCATCGTCGATGGCTCGACTTACGAGGCGGACGTGGTGATTGCCGCCTCGGGCGTGCTGCACCATCCCAAGATGCCCGACCTGCCGGGGCTGGAGACGTTTGCCGGCAAGGCGTTCCATTCTGCGCGCTGGGATGACAGCGCCGTGCTCGACGGCGCGCGCGTCGGCGTGATCGGTTGCGGTTCGACCGGGGTGCAGATCGTCAACGCCCTGAGCAGCCGCGCCGCGAAGCTGGTACACTTCCAGCGCTCACCGCAGTGGATCATGCCGGTGGTGCAGTTCGAATACACCGCCGAACAGCGCGCCGCCTTTGCCGCCGATCCTTCGCTGATCGAGGCGATCCGCAACGATCCGCAGTACTGGGAAGCGGTCTATCGCTTCACCGAGGGCGTGACCGACTTCACCAGCCCGCAGATGCAGGAGATCGAGGGATACTGCCGCCAGAACCTGGAGCAGAGCGTGCGCGATCCGATCTTGCGCGAAAAGCTGCGGCCCGATTACCACGCCGCGTGCAAGCGCCTGATCTACTCGTGGGAATACTACGAGTGCGTGCAGCGCCCCGGCGTTTCGGTGGAAGTGGGCGCGATCGAGCGGTTCGTGCCGGAAGGCGTGTTGATGAAGGACGGCACGCGCCACGAGCTTGACGTGCTGGTGCTGGCGACCGGCTTCCGCGCCGACAGCTTCATCCGCCCGGCTGTGGTAACCGGAAGCGGCGGGCGCTCGCTCGACGAATTCTGGGCGACGCGGCCAACCGCGCACTATGCGATCGCCATGCCCGAATTTCCGAACTTCTTCATGCTCAACGGGCCCGGCGCGCCGGTCGGCAACTTCCCGCTGATCGACATTGCCGAGCGGCAGTGGGAGTACATCGAACAGCTGCTTGAACCCGTGCGGCGGGGCGAGGCGCGCACGGTGGAGCCGCTGACCCCGGCGTACGAGGCCTATGAGGCGCGGCGCATCGCGGCGGCGAAGAAGACGATCTTCGGATCGGGCTGCACCAGCTGGTATCTCGACAAGACCGGCATTCCTGCGACCTGGCCGTGGGGCTATCACGACTTCGCCAATGCCATGGCCAAGCCGGTGGCCGAAGAGTTCGCGTTCGCGGCCTGACGTCATGGGAAAGAAGCCGCACGTGCCTGCCGAAGTGGAGCAGGCCATCGTCACGCTGATCCGCTGGGCGGGGGATGACCCCGCCCGCGAAGGCCTGCTCGACACACCAAAGCGCGTGGCGCGGGCGTGGCGCGAATATTGCCAGGGCTATGCCGAGGACCCGGCGGCGCACCTTTCGCGCCAGTTCGAGGAAGTGGGCGGGTACAACGACATCGTGCTGCTGAAGGACATTCCCTTCCAGAGCCACTGCGAGCACCATATGGCCCCGATCATCGGCAGGGCGGCTATCGCCTACCTGCCGCGTGACAAGGTGGTGGGCATATCGAAGCTCGCCCGCGTACTCCAGGCCTATGCGCGGCGCCTGCAAATCCAGGAACGGCTGACCGCACAAGTGGCGCAGTGCATCTGGGACAACCTGCGTCCGCACGGCGTGGCGGTGGTGATCGAGGCGCAGCACGGCTGCATGACCGGCCGCGGCGTGCGCACGCCTGGCGTGGGCATGGTGACGAGCCGGATGATGGGCACGTTTCTCGAGGACAACCGCAGCCGCAAGGAAGTGCTGAGTCTGATGGGTTATTGAGGCCGGTTGCTGCCAATCCATATTCGGACTACATTCGGTCTGAATATGGATGGAGCCGCGTCATGGGCCTCGAAAGCCGCATCAAGCCGATCAGCTATCTGAAGGCAAACGCCGCCGAAGTTCTGCGCGAACTGAACGAGGGCGCCGAGCCGCTGGTCATCACCCAGAACGGCGAGGCCAAGGCCGTGCTGCAGGACGCGGCCAGCTACTACCGGATGCAGGAGACGCTGGCGCTGCTGAAGCTGCTGGCGCTGGCGAAAGAGAACATCGCGGCGGGGAAGGTGAAGCCGATCGAAG
>JBEQCK010000026.1:0-26547 GCA_041639335.1 Novosphingobium sp. | reverse complement strand
CTGCTGCGATATTCTCCACGGTCAGCATCGCGGTCATCATCGCGTGGTCCTGGTTGTTGTAGCGATGCATGCCATTGCGGCCGACCATGTGCAGCGTCGGATGGGCTGCTTCCAGCTCGGTGCGCATGGCGGCCACGTTGGCGGCATATTCGTCGTCATAGACCGGATAGGCCTTTTCCTGACGCACCACCACGCCGCCGATCACCTTTTCGGGGCTAACAAGGCCGAGGATCGCCATTTCCCGCTTGGCCAGTTCGATCAGTTCAGCGTCCGAGGAACCCCACAGCGCGTCGCCCTCGAAGCAGAAGTATTCCAGACCGACACAGGCCACGCTCTCGTCCGGCACCATTTCTGGCGACCACGAACGGAAGTTCTGGATGCGGCCGACCTTCACCTTGCTGTCGTGGATGTAGATCCAGTTGTCGGGGAACAGTTCCTCGGACCGGATCTTGAGAGCCACCGTCAGGAAGTCGCGATACTTGAGTCGGCTGGCTTCGAGGGTCGTGGCGGGCAGCGGATGCAAGCGCGCGGCCAGCTCGCGCATCGGCGCCGAACTGATCGCATGGGCTGCCTCGATCACCACATCGCCATCCGGCCCCGTCGCAGACAGGCGCCACCCGCCCGCGCCATCAGCTGCAAGCTGCTTGAAGGCATGGCCCATCAGCACTTCACCCTTGCCGCTCGCCACGATCCTGTCGCGTGCCGCATCCCACATCATGCCGGGGCCAAGACGCGGATAGCGGAAGGTTTCGAGCAGGGTCTTGGTCTGCATGCCGTCGTTCGGACGCTTGTTCAGGCCAAGGCTGCGCTTCAGCCCGTCGACAACCGCCCCCCACAGCGACAGCCCCTTGATTCGCTGGGCCGCCCAGTCCGCGCTCATCTCGTCGCAGGGCATGCCCCAGACCTTTTCGGTGTAGGTCTTGAAAAAGATCGAATAGAGCTTTTGCCCGAACTGGTTCACGGTCCAGTCCTCGAAGCTCTTCACTTTGCGGTTCGGAAAGGCCTTGGCTTTTGCGAAGCTCGCCATGCACAGCGTCGATCGCACCATCCCGAGGTTCCACAGCGCCTCGAACGCGCGCAGCGGGTACGAGTAGAACTTGCCCTCGTAATAGATCCGGCTCATCCGCGGGCGCTGGATGAAATCGTCGGGCAGAATCTCGTTCCACAGATCGACGACCTGCTGGCTTTTCGAAAAGAAGCGGTGTCCGCCGATGTCGAAACGGTAGCCTTCATGCTCGACCGTCCGGCTTATGCCGCCGACGTAGGTCTGGTCCTTTTCGATGATGGCGACGCTGAAACCGCGCTTGGTCAGGAGGTAGCCCGCCGTCAGTCCTGCCGGCCCTGCGCCGATGATCGCAACATCCACCTTGCGGCTGCCAGAACCGTTTGCGAGGCCATCGGCCGCTATCGTCCCGTTAACCATCAAAACCCCCGTCTCAGCGCACTTCGCTTAGGCCAGACGTGAAGGAAAATGGATAAGGGATGGTTAATGGCGGCAGGGCTTGCGGCAAAGATTTGCCGTTACCGGCCAGCTGCTGCCGAACTCCGCTGTCAGATCTTGCGCAGCCGTCCGCCGAGGCCGGGCATCGGCTGGTCGCTGCCCTGCAGGGGTGCGGCAATCCGCGCGAGTTCGTCCATCTTGAAGGTCTGTTCGAAGAGCAGCCCGTAACGCGGGTGGCTGCGCCAGCGTACTTTCGCGTAGATCGGGGGCAGCACTTCGGTTTCGAGCCGGACGAGCTCGTTCATCAGGAGCCACTTGTCGCTCTCGATGCACGCTCCCTGCTGCGAAATGTCCTGGAACGCCACATGGACCGCATCGCCTCCCGAATGGAGGATGGCGTCGAGATGGATGCGCAGCCGCACTTGGCGTTTCGGAAAAGCTCCGTGGCTTTCGTCAAGCAGGCGCTCGATCTCGATGTCGTCCACGAAACGGAAGCCCGCATATTCGCCGTCGCTCCAGATCTGCTCGACTGGATAGCGATCGCCGTTGCTCATCTCGATCGCCAGCGAACCGCAAGGGGGCAGCGGATTGAACAGGCGGATCTTGAGTCCCCGCGCCGATGCATCGCGGATGACGCAGAGGAATTCGCGTTCGCCATCGAGGATCAGCTTGGCGGCACGGATAAGCAGGGTGAAACGCGGTGCGGCGCGTTGGTCCGCTCCGGACTCCGCGTCCTTAGGCACTTGATCGTCGTCTGCCTGGGCCAAGCCCGATCCCCCGCGCACGTGAAGCCGCGCCGGAGCGCACGCATGCCCCGGCAAGAATCAGTATTAGCACGTAATTCCTACCGCGGGGTTACCAAGCAAATTACGGAATGACTTGGATTTTTACAGCCATGTAAACAACCGCTTTCAATGTGTAGTCCGACTTGTCATCAAATCGCCGTAGATAATTACAATAGCGTAGGATTTTGGTGCGGACGGCGGGACTCGAACCCGCACGATCAAGGATCAAGGGATTTTAAGTCCCCGGCGTCTACCATTCCGCCACGTCCGCAACAGTTGGCAGGACATATTCAGGGTGGATCCTGAAAGCCGCAACTTGTGCAAGTCGCGCCTGCCACAGCACAAAGGGCGCGGCAACGCCTGTTGCCGCGCCCTTTGTTGAATTTTCGGCCGGAAGCTCAGTCGGCGTTCAGCCGTTGCCGCATTTCCTTGCCTGCCTTGAAATAGGGCACGCGCTTGCCCGGTACTTCAACGGTTTCGCCGGTTCGCGGGTTGCGGCCCTTCCGGGCATCGCGTTCGCGCGTCGAGAACGCACCAAAACCACGAAGTTCGACACGCCCGCCATCAGCCAGACGCTTGGCAATCTCATCGAAGAAAACGTCGACAACCCGCTCGATTTCTTCGCTGCGCATGCCAGGGCTTTCCTTGGCGAGAGCCTGCAGCAGCTCCGATCTTATCATTCTTTCCCTCCGCCAGGCGACCATGCGGGCGCCCCCCACAGTTATCTACGATCCCTGCGCCCAAACCCCCGTATGTGCGCATCCGGACATCCTGCCACGCCCGACCGGTCATGACAATCGTTTCATATTGCTGGAAGTGGCCAAAAATGGACCGTTTCAGGCGATTTCCGCTACGTCGGCCAAGCTTATGCCAAGCAGGCGCATCCGCGCCGCCACCGCAGGCCATTCATCTTGCAGGAAAGATTCGCGCTCCCGTCGGCGCAAGGCATCAACCGCGCCGGGTGCGACGAACATGCCAACACCGCGCTGGACAACCACCAGCCCTTCATCCTGAAACTGCTGATAGGCCTTGGCGACGGTAAGCGGGTTGGCGCCCTGCTCGGCCGCATAGGCCCGCACCGACGGCAACATTGCACCCTCGGCATAGCGACCATCAAGGATCGCCACACAGATTTCGTCACGCAGGCGGAGATAGACCGGACGGCTTGCCTGGCTGGTGTTCATGCCCATGGTGACATAGTGCCATAATACAGCGCAGCACACAACGGTTCGTTGCCGTCACGCTTCGGGCGCACTGCGGCCGCGCACCGCCGCTTTGCAACACTGGTTGCGATTGAAAATAGTTTCTTGCCATCGTCACACGTGGCACTAAGGCGGAAACTTGCCGTGCAGGAGAGGCGCGGCAGTGCAAAAAGCTCACACAGCAACGACGGGATCGCTCGCCGGCATGGCCCAAGACGACACGAACTTCGCACGAACCACGGCAACTGGCGAGTGGTTCGGCCATCCCCAGCAGTTGAAGCGCCTGTTCACGACCGAGATGTGGGAACGCTTCGGCTATTACGGCATGAGAGCGATTCTCACGCTCTATCTCGCCAAGCATTTCCTCTTCAACGATACCACCAGCACCGGCATCTACGGTGGCTTCACCGCGCTCGTCTATCTCACCCCGCTGATCGGCGGACTGATTGCGGATCGTTATCTCGGCTCCAAGCGCTCGGTGAAGTTCGGCGCGATCCTGATGGCGATCGGCTATTTCATGCTCTGCTTCGGCGGCGAGGCGGCCAAGCCCTACGCCACGATCGAAGGCCAGCGCTATGACGTGACCGTCACCGATACCGCCGGCAGCGAAGTCCGTTCGGTCGAAATGGGCGGTCAGCGCCTCGAGATCGTCGGTAACGACGACAAGTCGGTTTCGCTCAAGTCGGCTGACGGGGCCGAGGTCAGGCGCATTGCGCCGGGCGGGTTCCAGTCCGACGGCGAACGCTCGCAGTTCCACATCGCCGTCCTGCTTGTCGGCCTTTCGCTGGTCACGGTCGGCAACGGTTTCTTCAAGCCCAACATCTCCACGATCGTCGGCTCGCTCTATGCCGATGGTGACCGCCGCCGCGATGCCGGGTTCACGATCTTCTACATGGGCATCAACCTGGGCTCGCTGATCTCGCAGTTCTTCTGCCCGATTCTGGCGGAATCCGTCGGCTGGTGGGCAGGGTTTGGCCTGGCTGCCATCGGCATGACCTTGTCGTGGGTCCTGTTCCAGTTCGATGGCGGCAGGCTCGATGGCTATGGCGAACGTCCCGCCGGGGCCGATCCGCGCAAGGACTGGCTCATCTACGGCGCTGCACTGGTCTGCGTGCCGCTGTTCTTCTTCCTGTTCACCAACCTCATGGCCTATGTCGCGCCGGAAGCGGGCGAGGGGCTGCTCGGCTACCTCCTTGGCCTGCCGATCATGGGCAAGCTGATGTTCGGCACCTTTCTTCTCGCCGTTCCCGGCATCCTGATCTGGGCGCTGGCCTCGGGCAGCCGCGTCGAATTCCAGATGATGGTCGCGGCCATGGTGCTGATCGTCTTCAACACCGTGTTCTGGACCCTGTTCGAACAGGCCGGTTCTTCGCTGACCCTGTTTGCCGAGCGCAACACCGTACTTGAAGTGGGCTGGACTCGCGGCCTTTTCGCGGTCTTCAACGCCTATCCGTTCACCTACTACCTGTTCTTCGCGCTCCTGCTGGGCGGGCTCGGATGGCTGCTCACGTGGTTCTTCGGCAACGGCGAACCGGCAGCAACGAAGCGGAAGATGGGTGCAGGCTTCGCTCTGGTGATGACGGCCGGTTTCATCGGCATGATCTATGCCCGGGCCAAGGGCTTTGCCACCGATGAGGTCTACGTCATGCCCGCAGGCCAGACGCAGATCTTCAATGCGCTGTTCATCGTGGCGCTGGCGCCGGTGTTCGGCGCGATGTGGAATGCGATGGCCCGGCGCGGCGTCGAACCCTCGATCCCGGTGAAGTTCTCCATCGCCCTGATGGGCGTGGGCGCGGGCTTCCTGCTGCTGGTGTGGGGCGCGCAATTTGCCGACGCCGAGTTCAAGGTCGGACTGGTCTGGCTGGCCGGCCTGTACCTCGTCCACTCGATGGCCGAGCTGTGCATTTCGCCGGTGGGCCTGTCGATGATCACCAAGCTGTCCATGGCCCGCATCGTCGGCATGATGATGGGTGTGTGGTTCCTGTCGATCGCGGTGGCGCAGTACGTTGCCGGCATGGTCGCGCAGGTCGCCAGCGTCGAAACGGTTGGCGGCCAGGTCACCAATCTCAAGGTCAGCCTCGATACTTACGTCGGGGTCTTCACGACGATTGGCTGGATTTCGATCGGCATCGGCGCCGTGCTTCTCGTCATCGCGGTGCCGCTCAGGAAGCTGATGCACGGCGTGGCGTGATAATCTCCCTTATGGCGGGAACGATCCGAACGTGAGATTGTTTCTGGCGGGGTTTGCTTTGGCCAACTTGAGAGTATCATCAGGGTAACGCGGGCGTTGGTCGAAAACGGCAACGCGGGCCGCGGAATGGGGGACGGTTCATGGATCATGCGTTGATCCAGCTTATTGCGGCAACAACAGCTTTCGTCATTTCGCATTTCGTGATGTCAGGGCCCGTTCGCTCTCGCTTGCAGTCCATGCTCGGCGGGCAGGGCTTTCTGCTGTTCTATTCGCTGGTATCCGTCTCTGTACTGGCTTGGGCGATCGTCACCTTTGACCGTGTGAAGACGGGAACGCCGCTTTGGGATGGCATGGCCGCCGGCCCCTGGGTGGTTGCCAGCCTGCTCACGATAACCGGCACGGCGTTCCTGTTGCCATCGTTCACGCGCAATCCCGCGCTGGCCGGCAAGAATCCCGCTGGCGTGGGAACGTGGATTCCGGTCGGCGTGTTCAGGATCACCCGGCACCCGATGATGTGGGGCATTTCGCTATGGGCGCTTGGTCACATCGTCGCCTCGCCGACGCCTCGGGTCCTTGTCTTCATGTCCGGCCTGATCGTGCTGGCGTTGCTCGGCTCGCACTTCCAGGACAAGCGCAAGGTCGCCCAGAACAAGCGCGAATTCCAGCCCTGGCAGCGCCGCACCAGCTTCTGGCCCCAGCTGCAGGAACTGGGCGCGCTACGCCTTGCCTGGGCGCTTGCCTTCCTCGTCTGGTTCATCGCCACGTGGCTGCACTACCACTTTTTCGGCATCCCCGCCGGACTGTGGATGTGGATCGGCTGATCAGAGCCTAGCGGAGAATCTGGCGCGGGCTTTCAGGCCCGCGCTTCGTTCACACCGGCAGAGTTGTGCCGCAAGGCCTTGAGCACGATATCGACGATATGCGGCGCGTTGAGGCCCGCCGTGTCGTACTGCTTGTCCGGCGCATCGTGGTCCTGGAACACGTCAGGCAGGCGCATGGTGCGGATCTTGAGGCCACCATCGGTCAGCCCCTCGTCGCTTGCCATCGTCAGCACGTGCGCGCCCAGCCCGCCGATCGAACCTTCCTCGATCGTCACGACAACCTCGTGCGTGGTCATCAGCTGGCGGATCAGATCGGTGTCGAGCGGCTTGGCAAAGCGCAGGTCGGCCACTGTCGTCGAAAGCCCCTTGGCCTCCAACTGGTCCGCCGCCTTCAGCGCCTCGCCGAGGCGCGTGCCCAGCGAGAGCAGCGCAACCTTGCTGCCTGACCGCACGATGCGGCCCTTGCCGATCTCGAGCAGTTCCGGCTCATCCGGAAGCGGCACGCCAGTGCCATTGCCTCGCGGATAACGGAATGCGATCGGTCCGCTGTCGTGCTTTACGGCGGTATAGGTCATGTGGACCAGCTCCGCCTCGTCCGCCGCCGCCATCACCACCATGTTCGGCAGGGTGGCGAGGTAAGTGATGTCGAACGATCCCGCGTGCGTTGCACCATCGGCGCCGACCAGCCCCGCGCGGTCGATTGCAAAGCGGACCGGCAGGTTCTGGATCGCCACGTCATGCACGACCTGGTCGAACGCGCGCTGCAGGAAGGTCGAATAGATCGCGCAGAACGGGCGCATGCCCTCTGCCGCAAGGCCCGCCGCAAACGTCACCGCGTGCTGCTCGGCAATGCCGACGTCGAACGTGCGGGTCGGATGCGCCTTGGCGAACTTGTCCACGCCAGTGCCGCTTGGCATCGCCGCCGTGATCGCGCAGATCGTCGGGTCGGTTTGCGCGAGCTTGGCCAGCGTTTCGCCGAACACGTTCTGATAGGCGGGCGCGCCGGGCTTGGCCTTGACCTGCTCGCCGGTGACCACGTCGAACTTCTGCACCCCATGGTACTTGTCCGCCGCCTGTTCAGCCGGGCCATAGCCCTTGCCCTTTTGCGTCACGACATGGACGAGGCACGGCCCCTCGGCCGCATCGCGCACGTTCTCGAGTACCGGGATCAACTGGTCGATATTGTGTCCGTCAAGTGGGCCGACGTAGTAGAAGCCCAGCTCCTCGAACAGCGTGCCGCCCATCGCCATGCCCCGCGCGAACTCGTCGGTCTTGCGCGCGGCGGTGTGCAGCGGCCGCGGCAGCTTGCGTGAAAGCTTGCGCGCGATTTCGCGCAGTCCCAGGAACTGGCGCGAAGACACCAGCCGCGCGAGATAGGCCGAAAGCCCGCCCACCGGCGGCGCGATCGACATGTCGTTGTCATTGAGGATGACGACCAGCCGGTTCCCCGCCTCGCCAGCGTTGTTCATCGCCTCGTAGGCCATCCCTGCGCTCATCGCGCCGTCGCCGATCACGGCAATGCCCTTGCCCGGCCGATCGCTCAGCTTGTTGGCGATGGCAAAGCCCAGCGCTGCCGAGATCGAGGTGCTCGAGTGTGCAGTGCCGAACGGGTCGTATTCGCTTTCGCTGCGCTTGGTGAAGCCCGAAAGCCCGCCACCCTGCCGCAAGGTGCGGATGCGGTCACGCCGACCGGTGATGATCTTGTGCGGATAGGCCTGGTGGCCCACGTCCCACACCAGCTTGTCCTGCGGCGTGTTGAACACATAATGGATTGCCACGGTCAGTTCGACCACGCCAAGGCCCGATCCGAGGTGCCCGCCCGTGGTGCCCACGGCAGAAATCATCTCGGTCCGCAATTCGTCCGAAAGCTGGCGAAGCTGCGAAGGTGCAAGCTTGCGGAGATCGTCTGGTGTCTTGACCGTGTCGAGCAGCGGCGTTGCCGGTTCTGAATTCATCCCTCCGCCCTTACACCGATGCTTTGGCGCTGTCGAACAGGATCATGTTGCCGAAGCCTTCCCCAAGGTCCGTGGCGCGCGCAATCCCAGCAGAAGCGACGAAGCGATCAGCGCCGCCGCCGCCAGCACGAAGGCATAGCCCGGCGCAGCCAGATCGCCGCTCTGCCCGATGTAGCGCGTCAGCAGGACCGGCGTCAGCCCGAAGGTCAGCGCCACCACCGCGCCATAGCCGATACCGACCAGCCCGGCACGGTGCCGCTTTGGCGTGATATCGACGAACGCGGCATAAGCAACCGCCGCCGAAACCGTCGCCATCAGCAGGAGCAGGGCAGCGGCAAGGGCCAGTTGCCCCAACGTTCCGCCAGCAATGCCCCAGCGGAACAGCGGCAGCGAGACCGCGGCGGCCAGCACGGCGGTGGCGAAGTTCACCTTCTGCCGCCCGATCCGGTCACCCAGCCAGCCGCCGAACAACAGCCCGACAATCTGCGTGCCCGCCGCCGCCATCTGCAGGACATAACCGTTCGTCACCGGGATTTTCAGGAACGTCACGGCGTAGACGAACAGGAAATCCCCGGTCGCACCCGCCAGCAGGAATCCGAACACGCCAAGCAGCGCCGCCGCATAGGCCGCAACATCAAGCTCGGTCACCACGTTCGGCCCGGTCTCGGGCAAGTGCAGCGTCTCGTCCAGCCGGCGTCGCAAAATGAAGGCGAGGGGCACGATCCCTGCACCGATGGCAAAGGCAATGCGCCAGCCATAGGCATCGAGCTCCGCGGGCGTCAGCACGTTCGCCAGCACCAGCCCGACAAGGCCGCTGCACAGCACGCCGATGCGCATCGCTACCAGTTGCAGAGCCACCAGCATCCCGCGGCGCTCCGGCGGGGCACTTTCGGCAAGGAACGCCGTGGTCGGCCCCACGTCTCCGCCTGCCGCAAGGCCCTGCAACAGGCGGAAGATCACCACCAGCATCGGCGCCCATATGCCGATGGTGGCATAGCTTGGCGTCAGCGCCAGCCCGATTGCACTCACGCCCATCAGCGCGAAGGTCGCCAGCATCGTCGGACGGCGTCCCACCTTGTCACCGAGCAGCCCGAACAGGATCGCGCCCAGCGGACGCGCGCCAAAGCCGGCGCCCGCCGTCATCAGCGTCAGCAGCAGCGCACTCCCCGGCGCGCCTGCGGGAAACATCACCCGCGAGACGTTCACAGCAAAGAAGCTGAAACTGAGGAAGTCGTAGAATTCCAGCGCATTGCCGGAAATGACTGCCGCGAACTGCTTTCGCGTCGGCAAGTGCCGTGGTTCTGCTTCTGGATCGTTCATGCTGCCCTCTCCCCCAATCAGGCAAACCCGCTTTCGCCGGTCAATCCTCGCTGGCACACTCCGCGCAGTGACCGCGAATCTCGACGACCGGTCGCACCTCGGCAAAGCCCGCCGCCTGCGCCGCCAGCCGCAACGCACCGGTCAGCTTGTCGTCGTCGCTGTGCACGGCCTTGCCGCACAGATCGCAGATCAGGAAGATGCAGTCATGCCGGCAGCCTGGATGCGTGTTGGCGACATAGGCATTGGCGCTTTCCACCCGCCGCGCCAGATTGGTGCGCACGAACAGGTCGAGAATGCGATAGACCGAATTTGCCGCAACCCGCTTGCCCCGCCGCATGCCGACGCTTTCGGCAATGTCATAGGCCGAGGCCGGCTTTTCGTGCGCCGCCAGCGCCTCGAACACGTCGGCGCGCATTTCGGTCCATTGCTCTCCAGAGGCAGTCAGCGCTTCACGCGCGGCCTCGATCAGCTTGTCGCCTGCGAAATCGTGATGATGGTGCCCGGACATCGGCCCTAGATAGGCACGACCGCGTTCGCGCGCAAATCAGTTCCGCGTGAAACCGGCTTTGTAGAGCTCGGGGAACAGCCGCTTGAGGTTGGCCACCTTGGGCGCGTCCCACCGCTTGATATAGCCGTGATCGGGATTGTTGGCGGCAAAGTCCTGATGATAGCCTTCCGCCGGGTAGAACGCCTTGTACGGCTCGATCGTGGTGACGATCGGCTGCTTCCACAGGCCGGACTTCTTCAATTGACCAAGATAGGCCGCAGCAACCCGCGCCTGCTCCTTGTCCATCGGCACCAGCGCATTGCGATACTGCGTGCCGTGGTCCGGCCCTTGGTAATTGAGCTGCGTCGGATCTGCCCCCACGGCAAAGAACACCCGCAGAAGCTGGTCGTAGCGGATCTTGGCCGGATCGTAGGTCACGCGCACCGCCTCGGCGTGGCCGGTCCGGCCTGAGCCGACGACATCGTAGATCGCCGTATTCTTCGCGCCGCCGTGATAGCCGGAGACCACGCTGCTCACGCCCTTGAGATGGCTGAACACCGCTTCGATTCCCCAGAAGCACCCGCCTGCGAAAACGGCGGTCTTCTTGCCGGCAGGCTCGTTGGCCTGAACCGCTGCGGCAGGCGTGGCCACCGCGCCTTCGGCCTGTGCGGGTTGCTGACAGGAGGCGGTGAAGATCCCCACCGCCAGTGCTGCGGAAAGGATCGGTCTGCGCATCCTAGCGCGAAGCCTGTTCGCTGGCGTGTTCAAGATCCGGCGTCGCCAGTGCGGTGGTTCCGGCAGAGATGCCCATGACAGCGGCACCCATCAGGAACCCGAAGGCGAGAGCGCGGAAGAAGTCAGGCTTGAACAGGCCCATTGTCGTCAGCTTTCACAAATCGTCTTTGCGTCTCGCTGCCCATGGCCCGAGTCGCCTGAATCTTCGGTGACGCCCTGCACAGGGATTCATTCAGGTGACGTGACAATCTATGAACCGTTCGTCACCTGCGACGAACCGTTAGTCGCGCAACTGCACCCACACCGGCGCATGGTCGCTGGCCTTCTCCCGACCGCGATACTCCTTGTCGACACTCGCCGCCACCAGCCGGTCGGCCAGTTCGGGGGAGAGCAGGGCATGGTCGATGCGGAAGCCATGGTCGCGCTGCCAGGCCCCGGCCTGATAGTCCCAGAACGTCCACACCCCGCCTTGCGGATTGAAGGTGTCGATCGCGTCCGTCCAGCCGTCGTTGAGCAGGCGGCGGTAGGCGTCGCGCGATTCGGGCTGCATCAGCGCGTCGTCGGCCATGGCCTTGACCGAGAAGGTGTCCTTGTCCTCGGGGATCACGTTGTAGTCGCCGATCACCACGGCGGGCACATCCTCGGCGGTAATCTCGGCCATGCGCTTGCGCAGCCGCTCCATCCAGCGCAGCTTGTAATCGAACTTCGGGCCCGGCTGCGGATTGCCATTGGGCAGGTAGATGCACACCACGCGGATGCCGAAGACATCGGCCTCAAGATAGCGCGAATGCTCGTCCTCGGGCTCGCCCGCCAGCCCGCGCTGCACTTCGACCGGCATTTGCCCATCGGCAAGAATCGCCACGCCGTTGAAGCCCTTCTGGCCATGCCAGATCGCGTGATAGCCGATCTTCTCGAACTCGGCGGCGGGAAAGCCCTCGTCCTGCGTCTTGATCTCCTGCAGGCAGGCGACCGACGGCCGCGTTTCCTCAAGCCATTCGAGCAGGCGGGGAAGGCGGGCCTTGATCCCGTTGATGTTGAACGATGCGACTTTGATCATGGGGACCGCATTCTTCTTACGATGCAGAGGCTCTGGCTTCTTACTTCGTCATCCTGAACTTGTTTCAGGATCCATTTTGCCGATCAAGCTGCTGCTCGTGGTGAGAGATGGACCCTGAAACAAGTTCAGGGTGACGGCATCAACAAGGTCTTGCCCTGGCCAACACCGCTGGGATCAAATGGCGAAGCTTGCGCCGCAGCCGCAACCCGATGCTGCCTGTGGGTTCGAGACACGGAACGCCGCGCCGCCGAGCGATTCGACATATTCCACCACGCTGCCTTCGAGCAGGCCGAGGCTGACCTCGTCGACCACCAGCCGCACGCCGTCGGTCTCGGCGATCAGGTCCCCGTCTTCCGGCGCATCGGCCAGGCCGAACTTGTACTGGAAGCCAGAACAGCCGCCGCCTTCAACCGAAAGCCGCAGGATTGCGGGCTTTCCCTGCTTTTGCGCGATGTTGGCGACGCGCGCGGCAGCGCTGGGGGCGAGGGTGACCTGTGTTTCGCTCATGCGATGCAAGATAGGAGCGCGGCAGCGAAACCTCAACGCCCGAAGCTAGCGATTCCGCTCGTCTTCCAGCCGGTCCTCGATCGATTCATCGTGGCCGGTCCCGCTGGAGAGGAACACCAGCCCCATCAGCGCCGCCATCAGCATGATCGTCAGCCACACGCCAAGCGCCGAGGCGATGTAGAGGTGGATCGAGACGAAGCCGATCTGGATGTAGAGCACGGTGAGCACCACGCCGACGACGGCAGTGCTGAACAGCGCCATCCAGTTCATGATCTGCCGGTACCGCGCCCAGGCAAATCGTGCGTTTTCAGGATCATCGAGCGGGGAATGTCCGGCCATGGCAAAGTCCTTTGGCGATCGAAGATGGTGCGCGCAACGGCTTTGACAATGGCCACCAAGATGGCATGATCCCTATGGGAGATCAGGCGGCCCGAAAAGACGCCCGAAGGCGCAAGTCGGCCGCATCACGCAGGAGGATGCCATGACGATTGCGCAAGTCATTCAGGGAAGAGGGGAAGTCTGGAGCGTGTCGGCCGACGCGCAGGTATCCGACGCGATCGACATGCTCGCCCACCACCGCATCGGCGCCCTGCCGGTCAGCGATGGCGAGAGCGGCGTGGCGGGCATCTTCTCCGAACGCGACATGATCCGCTGCCTGCACAAGCATGGCGAGGCGGCGCTGCACATGAAGGTGCGCGACATGATGACGGCGCCGGTCGTCACCGTTTTCCCGCAGACCTCGGTGATGGAGGCGCTGGCCCTGATGACCCAGCGCCGCTTCCGCCATCTCCCTGTAGTTGAAGGAAATCGCATGGTCGCCTTCGTCTCGATCGGCGATCTGGTGAAGCACCGGCTCGACAAGATCGAGGCCGAGGCGGACGCGATGCGGGTCTATATCCAGCAGGCCTGAAGCGTTTCCAACTCTCGGGGGCAGAACGGCAACTCCCCCCGAACTCTCCCCCAACTCCCCCGCAACTCCCGGGCACTTTCGCGCTGCAAACGGCCATCTCGTATTTCACGTGAAACACTCTAGGCTTCCCTCATACTTGAGGAAATCCAACATGCACCTGACCCGCCGTTCGCTTCTCGCCGGAGCCGCCGCCGCGACCGCCTCGCTCTCGATCTCGATCTCGATCCGGGCACAAGTCCTGCCACCGCAAGGCTTCGCCACCCCCTCGGGCACGTTCCCCTTCGGACCGGAGGTCTACCGCGAGCGCCGGGCGAGGCTGATGGCGACGCTCAAGGATGGCGTGGCGGTGATCCATGGGGCCGAGCGTGACCGGACCAGCGGGCCGGTGAGCCCGCCGTTCCATCAGTCCGGCGATTTCGCGTGGCTGACCGGCCTCGTCGATGAACCCGGCGCGGTGCTGGTGCTCGCGCCTGCCGAGCGGACCTACAAGGAGTTCCTTCTGCTGCCCTCGCGCGATATCGAGACCGAGCGCTGGGAGGTGGAGCGCCTGCCACTGGGTTCGCTGATCGAGCAGCGCACGGGAATTCAGCGGGTTCGGCGCAGTTCGGGGCTGGACGGGCTCGTCACCCAGCTCGCGGCGCGAAGCCGGACGCTGCATTTCATGGGACCGATCACCAGCGCTTCGGCCCCGGTGCCGCCAGCGATGGAGCTTTATGGCCGGGTGATGAGCCACGTGCCCGGCTGCACGATGAAGGACCAGAGCGCGCTGCTGCCGGCGCTGCGCACCGTCAAGGAACCGCGCGAGCTGGAGCTGATGCGCAAGGCGCTTGCCGCGACGCAAGCCGGGCACCTGGCCGCGATGAAGGCAGTGCGCCCCGGCATGACCGAGCGCCAGCTGACTGCGGTGCTGGAAGATGGCTTCCGGCAGGGCGGGGGCGAGGATCTGTCCTACGATTCTATCGTGGCAACCGGCCGCAATGCCGCCTCGCTGCACTATGCCCATGGCAATTCCGCAATCGGCGCGCAGGACCTCGTGCTGATCGATGCTGCGGCGTCTGTCGGCACTTACGCCTGCGACATCACCCGTACCTTCCCGGCCTCGGGCAAGTTCACCGCGCAGCAGCGGGCGGACTACGAACTGGTCATGGCGGCGCAGGATGCGGCGGCCAAGCTGTTGAAACCGGGCGTGATTCACGAGGACATGACCGAAGCGGCCAGCGCCGTGTTCCGCAAGGCCGGGCGGATCGACGAGTTCACCCATGGCCTCGGTCACTTCGTCGGCCTCGACGTCCATGACGCGGGCGACTATGCCCAGCCGATCCCGGCGGGCGCGGTGATCACCATCGAGCCGGGGCTCTACAACCAGCAAGCCAATCAGGGCATCCGCATCGAAGACCTCTACCTCGTCACCGCCAGCGGCTGCGAACGCCTGAGCACCGGCATCCCGCGCACGGTGGCCGAGATCGAAGCGTTCATGGCGCGATAGGGCGACCCTCAAGACTTACGTTTCCGCAGCGCAGGCCCTGGGTTCATGGCCTCACCATCAGGCACGCCATAAGCGTTGTGGCCCCCGGCCTTCGCCGGGGCGACGGTGATTGGTGCCAAGAATGGTGCGGCACCCTCTCGGTCCAAAAATCGGTATTGCCCTTGTCCGATTCCGCTTGCGCGGCGCGCCCCTGTTGCCATGATCTCCTCCCAATTGGGGAGTTGCTGGGATGGGTGGGCTGCTGGCCCCCGAGAATCTGCCGTTTGCCGCAGCGCTGGCTCTGCTGGTGCTGCTGGTGATCGTGCAAGTTACGGGAATATCGGATTTTCTGGGCGACGCCGATGGGCATGACGCCGACCTTGATGCGGGGTCTGCGCTGGCCAGTGTGACGGGCCTTGGCGCGTTGCCGTTCGTGGTGTGGCTCTCGTTTTTTCTCGCAACCTTCGGGCTCGTCGGCCTGTCGCTGCAGCAGCTGGTGACGTCATTCTTCGGGGCGCCGCTTGGCCCCGGCGCGGCGACGGCGATGGGGCTGCTTGCTGCATGGCCATTGAACACGGTGATTACCCGCTTGCTGGGCCGCGTTTGGCCGCATGACGAGACCACTGCCGTGCCGGTCGATGCGCTGCTCGGGCGCAAGGGCACGATCCAGATCGGCCGCGCCACCCGTGGCAGCGCGGCGCGGGCGCAAGTGCGCGACATTCACGGGCAGGTCCACCTCGTCATGGTCGAACCGCATGAGGACAGCGCAACCTTGAGCGAGGGCTGCGAGGTCCTGCTGGTACGGCGCGAGGGCGAGACCTTCTATGCCGTACCAATCGACGGTCCCTTGCGCCTGGCCGATTGATTCCCCTCCCAAAGTTTCTTCCTCTTCGGAGACTGACATGAACCAGCTTGTTCCCATCGGCATCTATGCGGGCACCGGCCTTGCGCTCCTGCTGGTGATCGCCTTCACCTTGACCCGGCTCTACCGCCGCGCGACCAAGGAAGTGGGTTTCGTGCGAACCGGCTTCGGTGGGGAAAAGGTGGTGATCAACGGCGGCGCGCTGGTGCTGCCGGTGCTGCACGAGACGATGCCGGTGAACATGAACACCGTGCGCCTTGCCGTGGAGCGCAAGAACACCGACGCGCTGATCACGCTCGACCGCTTGCGGATCGACGTGAAGGCCGAATTCTACGTGCGCGTGCGCCCCGATGCGGGTGCGATCGCCATGGCCGCGCAGACGCTGGGCATGCGCACGATGCAGCCCGAGGCGCTGAAGGATCTGGTCGAGGGCAAGTTCGTCGACGCGCTGCGCTCAGTCGCGGCGGGCATGACGATGAACCAGCTGCACGAACAGCGCGCCGATTTCGTGCAGAAGGTGCAGCAGGTGTCCTCGAACGATCTCGCCATGAACGGGCTGGAGCTTGAATCCGTCTCGCTGACCGGGCTGGACCAGACCAGCATCGAGCACTTCAACGCCAACAACGCCTTCGACGCCGAGGGCCTGACCAAGCTGACCGAGCAGATCGAGCTGCGCAAGAAGGCGCGCAACGACATCGAGCAGGACACGCGCGTGCAGATCGAGCTGAAGAACCTCGAGGCCGAGCAGCAGTCGTTGAAGATCAAGCGCGACAACGAGTTCGCCCGGCTGGAACAGGAGCGCGAGATCGAGATGCGCCGCGCCGAGCAGGCGGCGGAAGTGGCGCGCGAACAGTCCTTGCGCAATCAGGAAGCGGAAGCGGCCCGGATCGAGGCGAAGAAGCTGGTCGACAGCCAGCAGATCGAGGCCGACCGCGCGGTGCAGCAGGCGCGGATTGCACAGCAGCAGGCGATCGAGATTGCCCGCCAGGAGCAGCAGATCGCGATCCAGAACAAGAGCCGCCAGGAAAGCCAGGCCAAGGCCGAGGCCGACGAGGCCCGCGCCAAGGCAGTCGCCGCCGAGGAACAGGTCGTCACCTCACGCGAGACCGAAGTGGCCGAGCGCGGCAAGCGCATCGAGCTGATCGAAGCGGCCAAGGCGGCCGAGCGCGACGCCATCCGCGTGAAAGTGGAAGCCGAGGCCGAGAAGGCCGCAGCCGCCAACCGTGCAGAAGCCGCGCGGCTTGAAGCCGAGGGTGAGGCCGAGGCCGAGAAGCTGCGCGCCGAAGCCGCGCGGGTGCGCTTCGAAGTTGAAGCGGCAGGCCAGCGCGCGATCAACGAGGCAGCGAACCTGCTTTCGTCCGACCAGATTTCGCTGCAGACCAAGATGGCGCTGCTCAAGGTCCTGCCCGAGCTGGTGCGCGAATCCGCCAAGCCGCTGGAAGCGATCGATTCGATCAAGATCGTGCAGGTCGATGGGCTGACGCGCTCATCGGGCGGAGCGGGTGAGGGCGGCGTGGCTGCATCCAACGGCAACCTTGCCAGCGACGCGCTGACTGCGGCGCTGAGCTATCGTGCGCAGGCACCGATCATCGATGGCTTGATGAAGGAGCTGGGGCTTGATGGCGGTTCGCTGGAGGGGCTGGTCAAGGCCGCGCCTGTGGTGGCCGAAACGCCAGCGGCTGGGGCGAGCGAGGAACCGGAGCTTTAAGAATCCTCCCTGTTTTTCCGAAGGACAAACGGGGAGGGGGACCGCCAGCACAGCTGGGGGTGGAGGGGTTTCTGCCCCTCCGTCAGTCCTGCGGACTGCCACCTCCCCATTTGCACTTCGTGAAAATGGGGAGGATCTGGATGGTGTCGGCCCATTTGCACTTCGTGAAAACGGGGAGGATCTGGATGGTGTCGGCCCATTTGCACTTCGTGAAAATGGGGAGGATTCGTTGGTTTAGCCCAGTCGCTTGGCCACCAGGTCCTGCAGGTTGGCTTCGGGCCTTGCGCCGTAGTGCGAGATCACTTCGGCAGCGCAGATGGCGCCGAGGGTCAGGCTTTCGGCCAGCGGCTTGTTCCGGACGTAGCCGTAGAGGAAGCCGGCAGCGAAGAGGTCACCGGCGCCGGTGGTGTCGATGACCTTGGCGATCGGCTCTGCCGGGACGTGGGCGTGTTCGCCGTTGCTGATGGCGTGGGCGCCATTTTCGCTGCGAGTGACGACGACGGTCGGGACCTTGGCGGCGAGCTGTTCGATACCGGCGTGAAAATCCTCGATGCCGGTGAGCGCGGCCAGCTCATGCTCGTTGGCGAAGAGGATATCGATCTGACCGTCGGCGATCAGAGCGCGGAAATCGTCGCCGTGGCGCGAGATCACGAACGCGTCGGACAGGGTGAAGGCGACCTTTCGCCCGGCGTTGCGGGCGGCGGCGATGGCGCGGCGCATGGCCTTGCGCGGCTCTTCCGGATCCCAAAGGTAGCCTTCGAGGTAGAGCACGCTGGCCGAGGCGATTTGGGCGTCGTCCAGCGCTTCGGCGGGCAGGAACTGCGAGGCACCGAGGAAGGTGTTCATCGTGCGCTGGCCATCGGGCGAGACGAAGATCAGGCAGCGCGCCGTCGGCGGCTCTTCAGCGCGGGCAGGCGTCTGGAAAGCGATGCCGCCAGCGCGGATATCGTGGGCGAAGACTTCGCCGAGCTGGTCATCGGCAACCTGCCCGATGAAGGCGCACTTGGCGCCGAGCGCGGCGAGGCCGGCGAGCGTGTTGGCAGCAGAACCGCCGGAGATTTCGCGCGCCGGGCCCATGGCGTCGTAAAGCTCCTGGGCGCGGGCGGTGTCGACCAGAGTCATGCCGCCCTTGGCGAGGCCCAAACGTTCGATGTCCGCATCCTCGCAAGGGGCCATGACATCGACGATGGCGTTGCCGATGGCGATGACGTCGTAAAGCGGTTCGGACATTCAGGCAGGCTCCGTGATTTCGGGAATGGCGATGGCCTAGCCGCTATGCCGCGTTGCAGCAATAGCGGGGGGCAGCAATAGCGGGGGGCAGCAAGGACGCGAACGCGCCGGGCGGGACGGCCCGTGCGCCAGTCCGCCCGGGGCCACGGTTGACGATGGGCCGACAGCGCGGCATCCCGCAGCTGTGACGCATCCCAAGATCCTTTCCGTGCCCGCTCTGGCTCTTCTGCTCGCATCCTGCGGTGGGGGAGGAGCGCCGTCCGGCGGCAAGACGCCGGTGGTGCGGTCGGCATCTTCGGCGCCGGTGCGGACCACGGTGCCGCGTCCGGCTCCAGTGGGCAAGCCCGTCGCGCAAGTGCAGATGATCCCGGGCCTCGAAGGCGTGATCGGATCGGACGCGCTGCAGCTTGGCCGCGTGTTCGGCACGCCGCGGCTTGACGTGATCGAGGACGATGCCCGCAAGATGCAATGGTCGGGCACGGCCTGCATTCTCGACGTCTATCTCTATCCGCCTGCGAATGGCGGCAAGCCTGCTGCGACTTACGTCGATGCGCGGCGCGGGGACGGGCGTGACGTTGACCGCGCGGCTTGCGTGGCAGCGCTCAGGAAGGCGCCGTAACCGCGCAGGACGGTGCGGCCGGGATCGCCGCCCAGGGCGCAAAGGCGGCGACGCCTTTGCGCGAGACATCGGCCAGCGTGTAGCGATCGAGCACGGCGAGAAAGGCTTCCAGCGCTTCGGCCAGAACGCTGCTCAGCGCGCAGTTGTTGCGCAGGGCGCAGGTGGCGCAGTCGGCCAGGCGCATGCCCTTCTCAAGCTTGCGGACGACTTCGCCGACGGTGATTTCCGCTGCCGGGCGAGCCAGCATGATGCCGCCGCTGCGGCCGCGTTGCGATTGCGCAAGGCCCGCCTGCACCAGTCCTTGCGCAACCTTGGCGACGTGGTGGTAGCTGAGGCCCTGTTCGGCCGAGAAGGCGGGCAGACTGACCGCCGAACCCTTGCGGGCGAGGACGATCAGCAGGCGCAGGCCGAAGTCGGTGTGCTGGGTAAGTTGCATGGCGCAGAGATGATTTTTCCGCTTGCCTGAATCAAGCAGATTAAATACCGGTATTTCCAATACCTGATTGGAGATTCCTGATGCGCACTGCTTCCGAACATGCAAAGATCATTGTCAAGGCCACCGCTCCGGTGATCGAAAAGCACGGGGTGGACATCACCACCGCGATGTACAAGCGCTTGTTTCAGAACGAAGATGTGAAGAACATGTTCGACGCCGCAGCGCAGGAAAGCGGCGAGCAGCCGCGCCGTCTGGCCGCAGCGATCCTTGCCTATTCGAAGAACATCGACAAGCTGGAGGCCTTGGGCCCGGCGGTGACGCGGATGGTGCAGCGCCATGTCGAGACCGGCGTGAAGGCCGAGCACTACCCTTATGTCGCCGAGGCACTGCTTCCGGCGATTCGCGACGTGCTGGGTGCCGAAGTTGCCACCGACGAAGTGCTGGCAGCCTGGGGCGAGGCCTACTGGATGCTCGCCGACATCCTGATCGCCGCCGAAGCAGAGGCTTACGCGGTAGCGGCCTGAGCCCCCAATTCTCGGGCTGTTGCTGCAAAGAGCCCGCCTGCCGTGGATCCCCTCAGAAGCGGCAGGCGGGCTTTGTTGTGTCTGCTCTACTCCGCCGCGAAGCTGATTTCGGCGTGGGCGCGCAGGCGCTCGACCAGGGCTTCACCGAGGATGGCGCCGGGGGTGCCGACCATGCCGGGGGCCTTGGCGGACAGCAGGGCAATGCCGGTTTCGGCGATCATGCGGCTGGTGGAGCCGTAGCCGGGATCATAGCGGCCCTTCACACCATAGCGGATGGTCTGGCCATCGGGCATTTCACCGAGGAACAGCACGTCATAGAAGCCGGTCTCGCGCTCTTCCTTCGAGGGGCCTTCGCCGGGTTGCGGATCGTCTGGGCGGCCGATCATCGGCGTCCTGGCCATGTGCTCGGCAATGGCCTTGCCCTGGTCGCCGGGGCCGGTCAGGACCATCTCGTCATAGACGAAATCGCTGCCCCAGACGTGGCCGAGCAGGGCGTTGGTGCGGTGGACGTTCTTGGTGTTGATCGCCGCCATGATGAACGGCGTTTCCCATGAATCCAGCGCATCATCGTGCTGCACCTTGTCACCCGCAGGCTGGGCCGGGCCTTCGAAGCCGGGGGTGAGGCAGAAGCTGCTCTGCATCAGCGGGATCAGCGAGGGGTCCTTGCCCAGTGCGGCGAGCGTGGCCTTGAGGCTGGCGGCGGTGCCGCCCGAGGCGCCGCCCTTCATGCCGCGGACGCGCCCCTTGACGCGGGGGGCAGGGCGGCCAAACCGCGCCACCGCTTCCTTCTGCAGCATCAGCACGCCGAGATCGAACGGGATCGAATCGAATCCGCTCGAGAAGCAGATGCGCGCGCCGGTGCGCCGGGCCTCTTCGCCGTACTTGTCGATCATCTGGCGCATCCAGACGGGTTCGCCGCACAAGTCGGCATAGTCGGTGCCAGCCGCGATGCAGGCGGCGAGCAGCGATTCACCATAGAGCTGGTAGGGCCCGACCGTGGTGACGACGACCCTGGCCTGTTCGACCATGGCCTTGAGACTGGCGGGATCGGCGGCATCGGCGACGATCAGCGGGGTGTTCTTGGGCGCCTCGATCAGGGCGCGCACTTCAGCGAGCTTGGCGGCAGAGCGCCCGGCCATGGCCCAGCGCGGACCTTCCTGCCCGTAATGCCGTGCCAGATATTCCGCGACCAACCGCCCGGTGAACCCCGTCGCCCCGTAGACGACGATGTCATAGGGCCTTTCCGACTTCTCCATCAGCCTCTCCGCCTGTTGTGCTTATGCACGGCAGCTTGGCGAGTTCGGTGACGATTGCAACCGGATTTAAGCGCGGGGTTAAAGGGCGCTCACAACCTCGGCAATGTAACGCCGCGCTGGCCCATGTATTTGCCCGCGCGGTCGGCGTAGCTGACTTCGCACGGTTCGTTGCCCTGCAGGAACAGGAACTGGCAGGCGCCTTCGTTGGCGTAGATCTTGGCCGGCAGCGGCGTGGTGTTCGAGAATTCGAGCGTGACGTGGCCTTCCCAGCCGGGTTCCAGTGGGGTGACGTTCACGATGATGCCGCAGCGCGCGTAGGTGCTCTTGCCCAGGCAGATCACCAGCACGTCGCGCGGAACGCGGAAGTATTCGACGGTGCGGGCCAGGGCGAACGAGTTGGGCGGGATCACGCAGACGTCGGTCTCGCGGTCGACCAGGCTGGCGCCGTCGAAGTTCTTGGGGTCCACCACGGCGGAATCGACATTGGTGAAGATCTTGAACTCGGGCGCGACGCGGGCGTCGTAGCCGTAGGAGGAGAGGCCATAGCTGATGCAGCCATCACGGCGCTGGTTCTCGACGAACGGCTCGATCATGCCTTCGTTGAGCGCCTTGTCGCGAATCCACTTGTCGGAAAGAATGGCCAATTGGCTCTCCCATGTGAAGCTTGGTGCGGGAATGCCCACCCCCGACCCCTCCCGCTGGCGGAAGGGGGGAAATGGCCCGGAATTGCTAGGCGAGATTGGCGGGGCCGAAGGCGTTGGGCAAGAGCACCGACAGGCGCATTTCCACGGTTTCCTGCGCGCCGACACAGATCACCAGCGGATCGGTGCCGCCCAGTGCCGCCAGTTCGTTGAGAATCTGGCGGCAGCGGCCACAGGGGCTGATCGCCGCTTCGACCGCGCCGCCCATGCCGCCAAGCACCGCCACGGCGAGCAGGCCGCCGCGCCGTCCGGCGTGCGAGGCGATCGAGGCGGCGACCGTTTCTGCGCAGAGCGACAGGCCGTAGCTGGCATTCTCGAAGTTTGCGCCGGTGACGATCGCGCCGTCATCGAACAGCAGCGCCGCGCCGACGTGAAAGCCGGAGTAGGGGGCGTAAGCCGTGTCCATCGCGCGCCGGGCGGCGGCGATCAGGTCCTCGCGGGAAGCGGTCGGAAGGTCAGTCACGCAAGGGTCCTCACGGTTGCACCACCACCCAATGCACGGGCTTCGTGCTGGCATCCAGACGCAAGCGGTCGCTTGCCGTCCACATCACCCATGGCCGGCCCGCATAAGTCGGTGCGAGGAAATCCTGCGCCACCCAGATGTTGCGATCGATCCGCGCGGCGAGGTGGTACTCCTTCTCGAGACTGCGCGAAACCATCAGGATCACCGGCTTCTCAGCGTGCTTTTCCACCTGGTTGAGGAAGGTGGTCAGTTCACTTTGCATCTGCGCTTCGCCGGGGACCTGCGGGCAGGTGCGCGAATCGACGTCGAGACGGATGGCGGGCGGCAGCAGATCCTTGTCGCGCGGGACGATGGTGACGAAGTTCGCGGCCTGCGCATCGGCCGGGGCGCACAGGTCATAGACGTGGAGCGCGCCGACCTGCATGCCCCGCTGGCGCGCGGCGATCACGCCTTCGGCAAAAGCGGTGTCACGGGTCGACGTGCCCTCGCTTGCGGTGAGGTAGGCGAAATCCGCGCCCGCAGCGCGTAGCAGGCGCCAGTCTATCGGGCCGTCATCGTCGCTCAGCCAGACGCCTTGCACGGCATAGTCACGCCGGTCCGGCATCCATGTGCGGGCCTTCCACCAGGCAAAGCCACCGACGATCAGGGCCACCAGCAGCACGACGCCAAGAATGCGCCTTCGTGCCGCACCGGGGCGGCCAGTTTTCCGTTTTTTCGGCATATTGAGAGTTGCGCGCCCCGAGTCTCAGATCAGCCCCTGATATGCAGCACGCAGATCAGGGTAAAGAGCCGACGGGCCGTGGGGAAATCCGTATCGATCTTGCCTTCGAGGCGTTCGAGCAGGGTATCGGCAGCATCGTTGTGAATGCCACGCCGGGCCATGTCGATCGTCTCGATCTCGGACGCGGTGGCCTTGCGAATCGCCTGATAGTAACTGTCGCAGATCGCGAAGTATTCGCGGATCGGGCGGCGAAAACGGCCGAGGCCGAGGATGATCGTCTCGAGCGGGGTGCCATCGTTGTCGGCGATGGCGAGGACCAGCCGCCCGTCGTCGACCGAAAGCTTGAGCCGGTAGGGCCCGGTATGCCCCGCCTCGAAAGCGCGCAGCGGCTTGAAGGTGTTTTCCTCGATCAGATCGAAGATCGCGATGCGCCGCTCCTGCTCGATATCGGCGTTGCGCCAGATGATCGTCGCTTCGTCCAGCTCGATATGCGAGATGCGCGGGTCTGCCATCAGGGTGCCATGTGTTGCAGACGCGTGGAGCGTGGGCAAGGGGGCTTTGGACAGGACGGCCAAAAGTCGGAAACGCGCGGTGAGGCGAACCATCCCCGCTATCCACACCCCGCTGCGATTGCCGGATCGGGCCGGTTCGGGCACTATGCTGCCCATGTCTGCCAGCGAAGCCATCCTCACCCGCGAACCTTCGGAAATCCGCGCTCTCCCCTCAAACGTCGAGGCGGAAGCGGCCTTTCTGGGGGCGGTGCTGATCGACAATCGCATTCTGGAAGAGCTGCAGACCCCGCTGAAATCCGAGCATTTCTTTGCTGCCGTCCATGGCCGCGTGTTCGAACGCATCCAGGCGCTGATCGATCGCAAGGCAGTGGTCACGCCGGTAACGCTCAAGCCCTATTTCGAAAGCGACGAGGGGCTGAAGGAACTGGGCGGCGTTGCCTATCTGGCACGGCTGACCTCTGACGGGCAGGGCCTGCTCAACCCGCGCGAGCTGGCCGAGCAGATCTATGACCTCGCCCTGCTGCGCGAGCTGATCTCGGTCGGGCGCAATCTCGTCGAAGGCGCATTGGATACCAGCGATTCGGTCGCGCCGCTGGAGCAGGTGGAGAAGGCCGAAGCCGCGCTCTATGCCGTGGCCGAAGGCGCGCAGACCGGCAGCGAGGCGCAGAGCTTTGCGCAAGCCACGCGCGCGTCGCTGGAAATGATCGAGAAGGCGCTGCTTTCAGGCGGCCATATCTCGGGCAAGACCACGGGCCTGACCTCGGTCAACGAGAAGATCGGTGGCCTCCACGATTCCGACCTTATCATCCTTGCCGGACGTCCCGGCATGGGCAAGACCTCGCTCGTCACCAACATCGCCTTCAATGCGGCCGACCGGCTGCGCCGCGACATGGCTGACGGCATTTCGCTCAAGGATTCAGTGGGAGCAGGGGTCGCCTTCTTCAGCCTGGAAATGAGCGCGGACCAGCTCGCCACGCGTATCCTGGCCGAACAATCGGGCATCAGTTCCGAAGCGCTGCGCATGGGCCGCATCAGCCGCGAGGACTTCCAGCAGCTGTCCTTCGCCAGCCAGCGCCTCGCTGAACTGCCGCTCTATATCGACGACACCCCGGCGCTGACGATCGGCTCGCTTCGCGCCCGTGCGCGCCGCCTGAAGCGCCGCCACGACATCGGCCTGATCATCGTCGACTACCTGCAGCTGCTGCAGGGATCGGGCCGCAGCGACAACCGCGTGAACGAAATCTCGGAAATTTCGCGAGGGCTCAAGACCCTGGCCAAGGAACTTTCGGTCCCGGTGATCGCGCTTTCGCAGCTTTCGCGTGCGGTGGAACAGCGCGACGACAAGCGCCCGATGCTGTCGGACCTGCGCGAATCGGGCTCGATCGAGCAGGACGCCGACATGGTCTGGTTCGTGTTCCGCGAGGACTACTACGTCGCCGCCAAGGAGCCGAAGCAGCCGCAGGGCAATGACGACGCCAAGGTGCAGGAAGCCCACGCCGCGTGGCAGGCGGAAATGGAGCGCGTCTATGGCCTCGCCGAACTGATCGTGGCGAAGCAGCGCCATGGCTCCACCGGCAAGGTGCGCCTGCGCTTCGAATCACGCATCACCCGCTTCAGCGACCTCGCGCCCGACGACCTCCGCGCGGCTTATGCGAGCGATGATGAGTAGAGCCTTCAAGAATGGCACTTACCTACTACCCTCAACCGGGTGAGATTTTGCTTTGTGACTTCTCGACCGGTTTCGTGGCCCCGGAAATGGTGAAGCGCAGACCAGTCGTGATCGTCTCGCCAAGATTGCGAAGGCGAGCCAATCTGGTGACAGTCGTGCCATTGAGCACGACGCCGCCAGAACCGGTCGAAGCGCATCATTGCATTGTCACCTCTGCACGACCGCTTCCTGCACCTTTCGATGCCAACGAAATGTGGGCGAAGTGCGACATGATCGCCACGATTGCTCTGACGAGACTGGACCGGTTCCGCTATCGGCGGGGGAACGGCCCCAGACAGTATGTTTCGGGGCAGTTGAACGTGGAGCATCTCCGCGCAGTACGAGCGGGTATGCTTGCTGCGCTTGGGTTAGGCACCTTGACAAATCAGTTGTAAAATGCCATGTAAACGGCGTTCCCGCTCTGCTTCGGCATCGGGCTTGAAGACTGACTTTTCGAAGTCAGCGGGCCTCATATTGCGATAACAAGCTCATGAGGTCGTCGATCTGGCCCTGCTTCGGCAGGGTCTTTTCGTTTCAGTGCGTCTCTCGCGAATCCTTGACTTTTCCACACCTGCGGCCTAGCTGCCGTCCTTTCCGTATCCTTTGATTGATTGGAGTGCCTGATGGCGCGCGTTACCGTCGAAGATTGCGTCGACAAGGTCCCCAACCGTTTCGATCTCGTCCTTCTGGCTGCCGAGCGCGCACGCGCCATCTCGGGCGGTTCGGAGCTCACCGTCGATCGTGACCGTGACAAGAACCCGGTCGTCGCCCTGCGCGAGATCGCCGAAGAGACCGTGCGTCCCGCCGTGCTCAAGGAAAACGTGATCCAGTCGCTGCAGCGCGTGCTGCCTGACGATGACGATGAAGTCGATGAAATCGGCTCGCTGTCGCAGTCGGCCGAAGCGCTGCGTATCACCGCTGCGGCACCGGT
>JBEQCK010000025.1:0-26809 GCA_041639335.1 Novosphingobium sp. | reverse complement strand
CAAGGAACGCGCGAAGGCGCAAGACGGCGTCGAGATCCGGCAGTTCACCGGCGATGCCATCCGCCCCGAACACTGGGACGCCTTCTGGGTGTTCTATCAGGACACCGGCGCGCGCAAATGGGGCCGCCCCTATCTGACCCGCACTGCATTCGACCTGATCGGCGAGCGCATGGCCGACAAGGTTCTCCTCGTCCTCGCCTTTGATGGCGACGAACCGGTAGCCGGAGCACTCAACTTCATCGGCAGCGATGCGCTTTACGGCCGCTACTGGGGCGCGGTGGTGGAAAAGCCCTTCCTCCACTTCGAGCTGTGCTACTATCAGGCGATCGACGCCGCCATTGCGCTCGGCCTGAGCCGCGTGGAAGCTGGCGCACAAGGCGGTCACAAGCTGGCAAGGGGTTACGAACCCGTTCGCACCTGGTCAGCCCACTACATCGCCGATCCGAACTTCCGCAGCGCGGTCGCCGACTTCCTCGAGCGCGAACGCGCAGGCATCGCGCAGGACCAGATGTATCTTGGCCAAAGGACGCCGTTCAGGAAGGGGTGATTGGGCAGACTCAAGCCGCCGCGCGCCCGCTCCGCAACCATTCCCGCGCCCGGCGCTGGGCTTCGGCGATCTCGCGCGCGGTCATCTCGTCCGCCACATCTGCCCGGCAATGCGCGGCCTCGTCATGCCCGCCGACGGCGGCAAGGTTGAACCACTTGTGTGCCTCGATCAGGTCGCAGTCCACGCCGTGGCTCCCGGTCGAATAGGCAACGCCCAGGTCGAACAGCGCGCTCGTGTCGCCAGCAGCCGCGGCGGCCAGGCACGTTGCCACCAGCATGTCGCCAATGTCGTGTGATTCGCTGATCGGCGTGCCTTCTGCAGCAACCAGCTTCATCCAGGCCTGTCCCATAACCTCTACCCCCTGAAAGGAAGGCCGAACCCCCGGTCTTCCGACAAGACAAAGGTCAACGATCTTAGTCAACAAATGGTTAACGACGAAACGATTCCGTTTTCGGATGAAACAGTTTGGGAAAACCTTGTGCGCCCGCTCACCCTTCAGTCGTCATTAATGCATCATAGCCGCCTAAGTGCTTGTGCGCGTCACGGGCCAATCCTATAGGCGCGCCAAGACAAGAGCTTGCACGCCTGACAAGGGAATGATGCAGGCCGGGAGGGGCGGATAGCTTGTTATGCGGAGGGCCGAATGGCTGGGGTCTTGAGTGACGAGATTGACGTTCTGGCAAAAGCGCGTCGTGCGATGCCGAGCGATTATGTTCCCAATGACGACGAACCCTACATGAATGAAGCCCAGCAGGACTGGTTTCGCCGCCTGCTGATGGAATGGAAGAAGTCGATCCTTTCCGCCGCAGCCGGAACGCTGACCGCGCTGCAAGACGGACCGATCCGCGAACCCGACCTCAACGACCGCGCCTCGAGCGAGACTGACTGGGGCATCGAGCTGCGCACCCGTGATCGCCAGCGCAAGCTCATCGCCAAAATCGATTCCGCCATGCGGCGAATTGATGAAGGCGAATATGGTTACTGTGAAGTGACCGGTGAGCCCATCGGCCTCGGCCGCCTCATCGCCCGCCCCATCGCGACGATGACCGTCGAAGCACAGGAAGCCCATGAACGCAGGGAAAAAATTTCCCGCGACATGTGAGGCATGCGTCCCGGCCACGTCGTGTCCGGGACCATGACATTCAGGTTAACAAAGGGCGGCAGCAACCTCTTGTTTACCCTCGACGTTTAGGAAAGTTCTACGAATTTTGAGTAGTTCGGTGCGTGCGGACCCACATGGGTCGGCAAGCGTGGGTTTTCTCGAAGGAAGACAGGACCTTTGGTGACAGACATCGACCATCGGCAACTGGGGCGCGACAGCCTTTTCCTGATGGCCGAGGTGCGCCTTTCGGGGAGCGAGGCTGAACACCGCGTCAAGGTTCGCAATCTTTCCGCAGGCGGCATGATGGCCGAAGGCGAGATGAAGGTGCTGCGCGGAACGCCGGTCCAGGTTAACCTGCGCAACATCGGCTGGGTCGAAGGGGTTGTCGCCTGGATCCAGGATAACCGTTTCGGCATTGCCTTCGTCGAGGAAGTCGATCCCAAGCTCGCTCGCGCCCCTGTTGGCAACGGGCCTTCGACACCCCGTTTCGTGAAGGTTCCGATCGCCACGCAGACGGGACCACTTCGCAAGATCTGACCTGCTGGACGCTGGCGCGCTGCTGCCTTAGGCTGGCGCCATGATCCTGCGCTACGCCGTCATTACTGCCCTGGCCCTTGCGCTTGGCGCATGCGGGAAGTCGCCGGAAGGCACTCTCGAAATCGCCGTGATGGGCAGCCCCTCCGCACTCAAGGAGTCCGGACAGCGCCTTTCGCCTGCTGCGCAACTCCTGCGTTCTGCCACGCACGAGGGCCTTGTCAGTTTTGACGAGCAGGGCCGCGTCGTGCCAGCGCTGGCGGACCGCTGGATCGTGACCGACAACGGGCAGAGCTACATTTTCCGCCTGCGCGACGGCACCTGGCCCGATGGCAAGCGCATTACCGCCGATACCGCCGCCGCCGCCCTGCGCAAGACCATTGCCGGGTTGAAAGGCAGGGCGCTGGGGCTTGATCTCGCCGCGATCGACGAAGTGCGCGTGATGGCCGATCGCGTGATCGAGATAGACCTGTCAGCGCCCGTTCCTGAATTGCTGATCCTGCTGGCCCAGCCTGAAATGGCGCTGCTCTGGCAGGGCAAGGGCACCGGGCCAATGGCAAAGGGGCAGGACGAGGACGGGGCCAGCACCTTTGCGCTCATCCCGCCCGAACAGCGCGGATTGCCCAAGCAGCCCGACTTCGGCCGGCGCGCGCGCAAGCTCGCGCTGACTTTCGCCTCGCCTGACAAGGCCGTGGCTCTTTTCAATGACGGCTATGCCGATGTCCTGCTCGGTGGGCGGATCGATACGCTGCCTCTCGCCGGTTCGATCGGGCTCACGCGCGGCAACGTCCAGCTTGATCCTGTCATCGGCCTGTTTGGCCTGATGGTCGATAGTACCCAAGGCTTTCTCGGCGCATCTGCCAATCGCGAGGCACTGGCCATGGCAATTGACCGGGAGGCGGTGATAGGCCGGTTCAATATCGGGGGCTGGCGAGGTACGACCCGCGTCGTCTCGCCCGATGTCGAGGACGATCTCGGCACGATTGGCGAGCGGTGGCAGGGTATGTCGGTCGAGGAGCGCCAGAGCCAGGCGGCCGCCCGCGTGGCTGCCTGGAAAAACGCGGGCAGGGGCATCCCGACGCTCAACATCGCCATGCCGCCGGGGCCCGGCTCGGGGCGGGTCTTTGACCAGTTGCAAAGCGATTTTGCCCGCATCGGCCTGTCGATTCGGCGCGTGGGCGAGCAGGACCGGGCGGACCTGCGCCTGGTTGACATCGCCGCGCGCTATGGCCGGGCCACGTGGTTCCTCAACCAGCTGTCGTGCATCGTGCAAAAGGCGGTGTGCAGTCCGGTCGGAGACGAGCGCGTGATCGAGGCCCGCAAGTCGACTGATCCGGCCGCGCGTGCGGCCCTGCTGGCCGAGGCCGAGGCTGAAATTACTGCAGCGAACGGCTTCATCCCTATCGCCCGGCCCTTGCGCTGGTCGATGGTTCGCAGCGGCACGTCGGGCTTCGCGGCGAATCCGTGGGGATGGCATCCCTTGCCGCCGATGGCATGGCTTCCCAGATAAAGGGCATGGACCACCCCGCTTCTGCCACTCGTCCCCAGCGCATTCGCCCGGAATTGCCAGGCATCGGCAGTGATCCCGCCTCTGTGCGCCAACGCGTCGAAATGCTTGAGCGCGTGCTTGAGCGCAGCTTTACCATTCCCGGCATTCGCCGTGACGTCGGGCTCGATGCCATTGCCGGTCTGGTGCCGGTGCTTGGCGATGTGTTGACGGCGGCGATGGGCGCTTACATCGTCTGGGAAGCCCGCAATCTTGGACTGCCCAAGTGGAAGCTTTGGCGCATGGGCGCGAATGTTGCGTTCGACACCGCGCTCGGCGCCGTGCCGCTGGTGGGCGATGCGTTCGACCTGTTCTTCCGCTCGAACTCGCGCAATCTCAGAATCTTGCGCAAGCATCTCGACAAGCACCATCCCCAAAGCCGCGTGATCGAGGGGTGATATCCGCCCAGGTGTCGATTCTTGACGCGAATTTGAAACAATTGCCAAATGCTGGCGTTCACCCGCGGTTAGGCCGATAGCGCGCAGGCAATGGCAATGATGTTCAACCTTCAAGAGCGGACGGCGGGACTCGGGCAGACAGCTGCCCGTCTTGCGGTGTTGCGCAACGAAATCGCCCGGCGCGGCGCGCTGGCATTCCAGCCGCGTCCGGCTGACGCTCGCGGACCGAAATGGCAGGCGCTGCTTGGCGAATTGCGCACGCCGGTGGAGCATTGGCAGGCGTCACGACAGGCCCCCGTGCCGGACGAACCCGCCGCGCAACCGCGCGCCGTCATGCTGCTGCCGGGCTTTGGCACGCACCCCGTGCGCATGAAGCCGCTCCGCCTTGCGCTGGAAGCCGCTGGGCATCGCGTCAGTGACTGGGGCCTGGGCTTCAACTTCGGGCCGACCGAGGATCGTTTCGAATGCCTGTGCGAGCGTGTCGTGGCAATGGCGCGCAAGGAAGGCGAGCCGCTGGTGCTGGTCGGCTGGAGCCTTGGCGGCCTGTTCGCGCGTGAGGTGGCCAAGCGCCATCCCGAGGCCGTGCGGCTGGTCATTACCATGGGCACGCCCTTTTCCGGAGACCGTCGCGCCAACAACGCCTGGCGCGCCTACCAGCTGATCGCCGGACATTCGGTGGACGAACCTCCGATCGGGCAGGACATGGCGGCCAAGCCGCCGGTGCCGACCGTCGCTCTGTGGAGCCCCCGCGACGGCATTATCGCACCCCGCTCTGCCTGTGGTCGCAAGGGCGAGCGAGATCTTGCGATTCCAATGCGTTGCACTCACCTCGGCTTCGCCGCGCATCCCGATGTGGCGGCGATGCTGAAGCGATTGGTGGTTAGTTATTGAGGCTGATCTGGCGGTGGTTCCGGGTCTACGCCAGTGAGTATTGCGACAGCCAGACGCTTCAAGTTTCGCCAGTACGGCCTTCGTGGCGTAGTGGGCTTTCGTCCAGCCAGCGCTCGCCGGAAAGCTACAGATTTGAATTGCATGTACATTTCACGCTCTTCGGCAGAGACTGGAATACCGCCAGCCCACGCGTTGGCATACCACAGCCAACCATTTGGTTGCCGTTCAAAAGCGGTAGAGAAGATTGCTCGCTGCCGGGGTGTCATGCCCAATGTTTGGATCGCGCTCGCCGCGCAATCAAGCCGCTTCCACCTCCACGGCGATGCCGCTCAGCGCGGCGTTGCCTGACAGCGGGTCGACTTCGTTCAGGGTGATGTCGTTGACGCTGACGCCGGGTTTGCCGAGCGCCTTGGCCATGGCGACGCCGGGGAGGGCATGGCCCCAGCCGTGGGGGATGGAGATGGTGCCGGGCATCATGTCTTCGGTGACTTCGGCGGAAAGGCTTATTTCTCCGGCACTTGAGCGGACTGTGACAGTGTCGCCGTCGGCGATGCCGCGCGGTTCGGCATCGGCCGGGTGGATCATCACGGTGCAGCGATCCGGCCCCTTGATCAGGCGGCGGCTGTTGGCGAGCCAGGAATTGTTGGTGCGCAAATGACGCCGACCGATGAGCCTGAGACCCTCAGAAGCGGCGCTTTCGGGAATTTCCAACTCTCCGAGGCAAACCATGAACTCTGGTATGGCACAGGGCACACTCTTCGAGGCTGAGCGTATGCGATCGGGCAACTGTTCGGTGGGCGGCGGGCCGAGGTCGATGCCTGAGGGAGCATCCTCCACTTGTTGGAGAGTGAGGCCGTAGGGTCCGCTCTGGATAAGTCCGTCAAGCGCCTCGCGCGGGGTCGGGGCCTGCACTGGTTCCCCGCTGATCGCGCTGGCCAGACCGCGCAGGATTTCCCAATCGTGCAGGGTACCTTCGGCCTGCGGCAGCGTGGGCGGCGAATAGACGGCGATGGTGCGCGCGGCCATCGGCAGCAGGAACAGGCCGTAGTGGTCGCGCTCCAGCGGGCCAGTGGGTGGCAGGATGTAGTGGGCGTGGGCGCTGGTGGCGTTGCGGTAGATGTCGATGGAGACCATCAAGTCGAGCGAATCCAAGGCCTTAGCCAGGCGGGAGCCATTGGGCGTGGACAGGACGGGGTTGCCGGCGACGACGAACAGGGCCTTGATCTGGCCTTCGCCCGGTGTCTCGATCTCCTCGGCCATGGCGGCGGCGGGAAATTCGCCAAGGACCGAGCGATGGCCCGAAACGCGCGAGGTGTGCTTGCCGATCGAGCCCGGCGGAAGGACGCTGACGGTGTCCACCGCTGGCCGCCCGAACACCCAGCCGCCCTCGCGGTCGAGCTGGCCGGACGCAATGTTTATCAATGAGATAAGCCAGGCATTGAGCGTGCCGTGCGCCTGCGTGGCAATTCCCATGCGGCCGTAGAGCGCAGCAGGGCCTGCGGAGAAGCGGTCAGCCAGGCGCTCGATTTCAGGCAAGGGGATGCCGCAAGCGGTGGCGCAGGCCTCGCTGTCAAAGCGCTGCAGCAGCGCGCCAACATCATCGAGGCCGGTGACGAAATCCTGCACCGGACGGTGGGGCGTGCGCGCCATGACCGCTTTCAACAGCGTGATCAGGAAGAAGACGTCGGTGGCCGGGCGGATGAACAGGTGCTTGTCAGCGATCTTCGCGGTCTCGGTCTGGCGCGGGTCGATCACGACGAGTTCACCGCCTCGGGCACGCAAGTCCCTCATGCGGTTGCGGAAATCGGGGACGGTCCACAGCGAGCCGTTCGACGCCATCGGATTGCCGCCGAGAATGACCAGCGTCTGCGTGCGGTCCGCATCGGGAATAGGGAACATGCTGGCGTGGCCCCACAGGCGCAGATTGGCGACCTGATGCGGCATCTGGTCGACTGTGCTGGCCGAGAACTTGTTCCGCGTGCGCAGCGCCTTTTCCAGAAAGCCGACGTTGAGCGCGTTGCCATAGGAGTGAGCGTTGGGGTTGCCGACGTAGACCGCAGTGCTGTCAGGATCGCGGGCAAGGATGGCGCGGGTCTTTTCGCCGATCTCGGCAAAGGCCTGTTCGAAGCTGATTTCCTGCCAGTCCGAACCGACGCGCTTCAAGGGTTTGCGCAGGCGGTCAGGGTCTTCCTGCAAGTCCTGCAAGGCGGTGCCCTTGGGACAGATATGCCCGCGCGACAATGGGTTGTCGGGATCGCCCTTGATCGAAAGGACCTTGCCTGCGTCAACCTCGACCAGCACGCCGCAATTGGCTTCGCAGATGTGGCAGGTGCGCTTGTGGACCTGTGGCATCGCCGTTCTCCCGGAACTTTTAGTTGAGCGATTAAGTCTCACTCCACGCGCCCCGAAGCAAGCGGAATTGCTTGCCGGATTCCTCGCCTCATTGCTGCAACCAGGACCCACCAACTTTATTTCGCAGTGCAGCATTGGCGCGCTTGGCAAAGCGGATTCGTTGTGCAAGCTTGGGGCTCAGACGGGATGAGCCTATGAAAACAACCTCGCCCTCGTCCTATGACGAGATGCTCAACGCCGATGGATCGGTGCGGTCAGCCTACGCTGGATATTGCCAGTGGTATGACGAGCAGCCGCCGGACCTCTTGAGGCGCAAGGGCAGCGAGGCCGAGGCCTTCTTCCGTCGCACCGGGATCACCTTCAACGTCTATGGCAACGAGGACGCGGAAGAGCGCCTCATTCCTTTCGACATGGTGCCGCGGATCATCACCGCGCAGCAATGGCGCAAGCTGTCGCGCGGGATCGAGCAGCGGGTGCGGGCGCTCAATGCTTTCCTGCATGACCTGTATCACCGGCAGGAAATCGTGCGGTCGGGCAGGCTTCCTGCGCGCCTGCTCAAGGGCAATGTGGCGTTCCTGCCCGAGATGGTCGGCTTCACGCCGCCGGGCGGGGTCTATACCCACATCGTTGGCATCGACCTCGTCCGGACCGGCGAGGACGATTTCATGGTGTTGGAGGACAACGCCCGCACCCCGTCCGGGGTCTCCTACATGCTGGAGAACCGCGAGACGATGATGGCGATGTTCCCGGAACTGTTCACCCGGGTGCGGGTGCGCGAGGTTTCGGACTATCCGCGCCGTCTTGCCCGCAGCCTTGCGGCCTGCGCGCCGCCCGCGTGCGACGGCAAGAAGCCGGTGGTCGCTGTGCTGACGCCGGGGATCTACAATTCTGCCTACTTCGAACATGCCTTCCTGGCCGACCAGATGGGGGCGGAACTGGTCGAGGGCAGCGACTTGCGCGTGGAAAACGGGCGCATCGCGATGCGTACGACTTGCGGGTACGAGCCGATCGACGTGCTCTATCGCCGCGTGGATGACGAGTATCTCGATCCGCTGACGTTCAATCCCAATTCGGTGCTGGGCGTATCGGGCATCATGGACGTCTACCGCGCGGGGGGGATCACGATTGCCAATGCGCCGGGGACGGGCATCTGCGACGACAAGGCGATCTATTCTTTCATGCCCGAAATCGTCGAGTTCTACACCGGCGAGAAGCCGATCCTGCAGAACGTGCCGACCTGGCGCTGTGCGGAGCCGGAATCGCTGAAGTACGTGCTCGACAATCTGGCCGAGCTGGTGGTCAAGGAAGTCCACGGATCGGGCGGTTATGGCATGCTGATCGGGCCGACCTCTTCTCGCAAGGAGCTGGCCGCATTCGAGGCCAAGCTGCGCGCGAAGCCGGAGAACTACATAGCGCAGCCGACGCTTTCGCTTTCGACCGTGCCGATCCTGACGAAGGCGGGGTTGGCGCCGCGCCACGTGGACTTGCGGCCGTTCGTGCTGGTCAGCCCCAACGGGATCGACATCACGCCGGGCGGTCTGACGCGGGTTGCGCTGAAGAAGGGTTCGCTGGTGGTCAACTCGTCGCAGGGCGGCGGGACCAAGGACAGCTGGGTACTGGACGACTGATGCCTAAGGAAATCCAATGTTAGGCAGATCCGCAAACGGCATTTTCTGGCTGTTCCGCTACCTCGAGCGCGCGGAGAATATTTCGCGCCTGATCGAGGCGGGGTTCCGCATGGCGCTGACCCGCGACGCTTCCGATGCTTCGGACGAGTGGCGCTCGCTGATCGTGACGCTGGGGCTGCGACCGGGCTACGAGGCGCGATATGGCCCCGAGTACACTGGCAGCCACGTGTTCAACTACATCCTGCGCGACAAGGACAACCCCGGCAGCGTGCTGGCGATGACCGAGATGGCCCGGACCAACGCGCGCATGGTGCGTGGCGGCATCACCCGCGAGGTGTGGGAATCGGTCAACGACGGCTGGATGAAGCTCAAGGAAGCGCTGGCGCGGCCGGTGACGGAAACGCGGCTGGGCGATGTGCTCGATCTGGTGCGGCGGCAGTCGACGCAAGTGCGCGGGGCCATGGAAGGCACCATGCTGCGCAACGAGATCTACAACTTCGCGCGGCTGGGCAGCTTCATCGAGCGGGCGGACAACACCGCGCGCATCCTCGACGTGAAGTACTATGTGTTGCTGCCGTCGATCTCCTATGTCGGCTCAAGCCTCGACAACGTGCAGTGGGAGAACGTGCTGCGCTCGGTTGCGGGCGAGCGGGCCTATCGCTGGCTCAATGCCGGGCGGATGGACCCGCGCGGGATTGCCGAGTTCCTGATCCTCGACGGACGTTTCCCGCGCAGCCTGGCGTTCTGCTATTCCAAGTTGCGATCAAACCTCGCCAGTCTGGCGCGGGAATATGGCGGCGAAATGCACTGCCATGAAATCCTGCGCGATGCCGATTGCCAGTTCCATCAGGCAACGATCGATGCGATCTTCGAGCAGGGCCTGCACGAGTTCATCGGCACGTTCATCCGCAACAACACCACGCTGGCGATGCAGATCCAGCGCGATTATCGCTTCATTGACTAGGATTCCATGCGTCTCGCGATTGATCATACCACGCATTACGTGTTCTCGGGTCCGGTCAGCCGGGGCCTGCAACGCTTGCGGTTGAAGCCCAAGACTTCTGCCGGGCAGCGCGTGCTTGAATGGCGGATGTCGTTCGAAGGGGCGCAGCTGCAGTGCGAATACGATGATGCCCATTGCAATCATGTGGCGTTGATCTCGTTCGATCCGGGCGTGCAGGAAGTGACGATCCGTTGCGAAGGCCTTGTGGCCACCAACGATGAAGCCGGGATCATGGGCAAGCATTCGGGCTTCGTGCCGATGTGGCAATTTCTCGAGCCGACCGACCTGACCAAGGTTGGCCCGCGCATCCGCTCGCTGGTCTCGGCGGTGTCGCAGGAGGGGAACACGCTTGCCATGCTGCATGCCCTCTCCGTGCTGATCCGCGAGCGGGTGGCCTATTCGACCGGGCACACCAATGCGGAGACGACGGCCGAGGCTGCGCTCGCGGCGGGGCGGGGGGTGTGCCAGGATCATGCGCACGTGTTCATCGGCGCGGCGCGGTCGCTGGGGATCCCGGCGCGCTATGTCAGCGGCTACCTGATGATGAATGACCGGATCGAGCAGGATGCCGGCCACGCCTGGGCGGAGGCGCATGTCGAAGGGCTGGGCTGGGTCGGTTTTGACGTGTCCAACGGCATCAGCCCAGATGCCCGCTATGTCCGCGTGGCGACCGGTCGCGACTATCAGGATGCAGCCCCCATCACCGGTATAAGATACGGTGCCCTTGACGAAACGATGCATGTGAAGCTTGCCGTTGAACAGCAGCGTGTGGAACAATAGACCGCACGTTTATTAGGCTGAGTCAGGCTTTAGGCTGAATCAGGGCGGGATCGGGGCAGGGCGATGACGTATTGCGTGGGGATGATCCTCGACAAGGGTCTGGTGATGATGAGCGACACCCGGACCAATTCGGGCGTCGACAACATATCCGTGTTCCGGAAAATGCATCACTGGTCCGTGCCGGGGGAACGGCAGATCACGATCATGACCGCCGGCAACCTGGCGACGACGCAGGCTGTGATCTCGCAGCTTGAGGAGCGCAACAAGGCACCGAGCGACCGTCGGCCCTCGATCCTCGAAGCGCCGACGATGTTCCAGGTGGCGACGCTTGTCGGCAATCTCCTGCGCAACGTGATCGAGGGGCGGCAGGACAACGGGATGAAGTCGGAGGGGCCGCGGTTCACGGCCTCGATGATCGTGGCCGGGCAGATCCAGGACATGGAGCCGCGGTTGTTCATGATCTATCCGGAGGGAAACTTCATCGAGGCCAGCTTCGATACGCCGTTCTTCCAGATCGGGGAGACCAAGTACGGCCGCCCGATCCTGCTGCGCGGCTATGACCGGAAGATGAGCTTCGAGGATGCGGTTAAGCTGCTGATGGTCTCGTTCGATTCGACCGTGGCAGCCAATCTTTCGGTCGGGCTGCCGTTCGATCTGCTGGTGATGGAGCGCGACCGCTTTGCGCCGCTGCACCAGCGTCGTATCCTGGCGAGTGACCCCTACTTCAAATCAATCTCGTCAAGCTGGAGCGAGGCACTGCGCCAGGCCTTCCATTCGCTGCCGGAATACACTTTCAAGGGGGACGAGGGCTGATTCCGGAACAGCGATTCGAGAATACTGTTTCGAGAATACCGATTCGAAACGGTGTGTTCCTGGTTAACGGCGGCTGTTCAAGATGCTCTTAAGTGATGGAACTGCTTGCGAAAAACCGGCGAATTTTGTGTGCTGCATCACATTTTTTGGTTAACCTCGTCCTAAATGGTCCGTTCCGGAAGCGTTCATCCTAAGGAAAAACCTTTATAGCAGGCCGATGAACGTCAGTTCTGGTTCATTACGAAGCTAACCCAAGTGGCAAAGTCAAAAAATCAGGCGCTTAATGAGCGTCATGGTTGATCGTGTCACACTTCACATCCTCGATGGGGATTCCGCCCGCAGGGCCCAATTGGCCCGGCTTGCTTTCGCTGCCGGCCATCACGCCGAGATATATGCCAATGCCGAGGAGCTGCTGGCGCACGCGCCTTCCGGCGGCCTTGTCCTGGCCCAGGATGAGCCGGTGGGAGAAGGGATCCCGCGGCTCATTTCGGTGATGATGCAGGCAGGCCACTGGCTGCCGGTCATCGCCATCGCCGAGCCACCGCAGACTGCGGCCGTGGTCCGCGCCATCAAGGCGGGTGCGCTTGATTATCTCGCAATGCCGACGCAGATCGGCCCCCTGAATGAAGCCGTCGCCCGCGCCAGCCGCGAAGCCGAAGCCTACCGCGCCCAGCGCGCCCGTGCCGCCGAAGCGCGTCAGCGCATTGCCCGCCTTTCCCTGCGTGAACGTGAAGTCCTCGATCGCCTTGCCGAAGGGCAGAGCAACAAGGCAATCGCGCGTGAGCTCGACATCAGCCCGCGTACGGTAGAAATCCATCGCATGAAGATGATGGGCAAGCTCGGTGCCCGCCATGCCGCCGAAGCCGTCCGCCTGCGGATCGAGGCGACCGGACTGGATGACGTCGCGGCCTGAAGAAACGTGGCACGATTGACCGGAACGCGAAGGGCGGGGGGCAACCTCCGCCCTTTGCTTATGCGCGTCGGAGATCTAGCGGCAGAAGGATTTGAGGCCGCCCGGCTCAAGATGCAGATGATCGTGGTGGGCGGCATTGTAATCCGGGGTGAGGACAGTGCCGAAGCGCTTGCAGGCGCTGTCGCGGATCGTGCGCAGAAATGCGCGGACCTGTGGTGACGGCGAATTCCAGTCGTTGACGATACTGATCCGCCGGCCGTCGGCAAGGCGGAAGGCCGCTACGTCGATGGCATTGGCCGTGGCGTGAGCGGAGAGGCGACGGGTGCCCGCCACGTTGCGGCAGGAATAGCTGCCCATCGTCTCGATCCGCTGGAGCGGGCTGCCGAGAATCTGCCGGGCAGCGCGGTCAACGCCGAAACGCGCCCAACCTTGCAGCGCGGTGGCTGCCGGGCAGGACACCGGGCCGAGGTTGGTGATGTTGAGCAAGCCATCGTCAGTGCGCAGGGATTCGAGCCGAACGGTGCCAAGGGTTGAGCAGCCCGCGCCGTAGTATTGATCAGAGAGCGGGGTGAAACGCGCTTGCGCGGCGCCAAGATTGGCAAGGCACGCCCGAGTCTGCGGGGACTGGCTGAGCGAGGCCCCCGTGCTTCCGCGCGACGGCTTGCGCACCGGCTGGTCGGGCGAACCGATGCACCCGGCAAGCGTGGCGGTCAGCGATAGGGCGATGAGTACGCGCCGGGCCATGCAGCGGACGATACCGGCAATCGCCTGGCTTGCACAGCACGCAGACGCACGGACTGCCGCATCGGAAGCATGGGCGGGGGGGAACATGCGCTGAGTGGAAATGGTGGGCGCTGACGGGCTCGAACCGCCGACCCTCTCGGTGTAAACGAGATGCTCTACCAACTGAGCTAAGCGCCCCTCTTGCGAGGTGGGGCGCTATTGCGCGGATTCGCCGACAAGGTCAATGGGGTCCGGGCATGCTCAGGCGGTTGAAGATCACCGGCGGCATCTCGATCGGGTGGAAATCGGGCGAGAGCGTGCGCATCGCCTCCATGGCAGCAGCCAGTGCGGTGACGGCAGTGTTGTCTGCCGCCACCACGCTTTGTCCAAGATGTCAGAATCTGGCCCGTAGCCCGGCATAGATCGCCCGGCGCTCAACCGGATAGTAGATTGCCGAGGTGCCACTGGCGGTGATGACGGCGGCAATGTCGCCCACGGCCTTCTTGCCGGTGATGTTGCGCAGGTCGGCAAAGAGGTCGATATCGCCGGTCAGCGAGGCTCCCGCGCTCAGTCCGAGAAGGGCGTAGCCGGGCGCGCGCACGGTATTGCGATAGTCCGCAAAGGCGCCCTGCGGCACCCATTCCAGGCTGGGTGCGATATGCAGGGCATCGCCGCCCAGCCGGACTTCGCTGCGCAGGACATGGCGTGGGACGACCGGGAGCCGGTTGTTCGCAAACTGGACATCGCCGCGGAAGCGGAAGTCCGAATATTGCCAGATCTGACGAAGGCGGAACCAGTCAGCCGGCTGCCATGAGAGACCGGCCTCGACGCCCTGATGGCGTGTGCGCCCGGCGTTGAACGTGGCGGCGGGAATGCCGACGTTGGCATCCGGCGTGTATTGCAGCATCTCGCCCACAAGGTCGGCGCGGTAGAGCGAGATGTCCCATTCCAGAGTGCCGAGGCGGCCACGAGTTCCCAATTCTGCCGTCCAGGCACGCTGTGGGCGCACGGGGACGAAGGCGGCTTGCTGGGCGAGCTCGACAAAGGTCGGAAATTCGGCTGAGCGGCTGTAGTTGGCATAGACCTGCACCCCTGCTGCCGGAGTCCACAGGGCACCGAAGCGGGGGGAGAAGGCATCGAAGGAAGCGTTGCCTGTCACCGTGGACGGTAGTTCGCGGTCCTGCCGACGAGCGCCGTTGGCATAGATGCCCCCGGCAATCAGCGTCAGGCTCTCTGCGGGGGAGACCCGCAGTTCGCCATAGGCGGTGGACGTGCGCGCGCGTTGCAGTGCGCGGAAGGTCAGCGCGCCGCGCTTGCCGCCGTTGTTGATGAACTGGCGGGCGCGGGTCGTGCCCCATCGGGATTCGCCGCCCAAGGTGAGGGAAACGATCCCCGCCTCCCATTCGGCACGGGCGAAGAGGCCGCGATCGTCCGACTTCTGGTCGATCACCATGAAGATCGGGTGATCGAGCTGCTTGATGTTGTAGAAGCCGCCCAGGGTGAGCTGCAAGGTTCCGAAGTCGATGGCGGTGCGGTTCTGAAGGCGCAGGGAATCGATGTTGCGTTCCTGATCGCCAGTGAAGTTGCCCTTCTGTGGCGTGGCCAGGGCATCGGCAAGGGAGAGCGCGCCGGGCAGTTCTTGCCGGATATGGCTGGCGGTGACGTAGAAGCGGGTGCTGAGGTTTTCGGCCAGAGCCAGACCGACGTTGCCATTGAAGCGCAGCGAGCGCCTATTGGCGTGCTGTCGGTCACCATCGTGGCGTTCGGCGCTGATGCCCGCCCAGGCGTTTGCTGCGCTATCGCCGAAGCCTGCGGAGACGAGGCCGCGCGCAAGGCCGAACGAGCCGCCATCGACGCGGGCGTAAAGCCCATGCGCCCTGTCGCCGCGTGGCGTGACGCCATTGATAGCGCCGCCCAGCGTTCCTGAACCGAAGCAGAGGGCATTGGCACCGCGATAGACTTCGAGATGATCGAGGAAGATCGGCTCAAGTTCCTGGAAATCACCGTTGTCGTCGGCAAGATTGATCGGCACGCCATCCTGAAGCAGCGTCAGGCCGCGCATGTGGAAGCTGCGTGAAAGGCCCGATCCGCGAATGGAGATGCGGACCTCCTGTCCGAAGCGCGGCTGCGCGTAGACGCCAGGCGAAAAGGCCAGCGCATCGCGCAGGGAGACCACGGTGCGGTCGGCGAAGTCTTCGTAAGTGACGACGTCTGTGCCGCCGGGGGTTTGCGCGGCCTGTTGTTCGGCGAGAGAGGCATCGTTCTGGCCGATGACGATGATCGCGGCGCCTTCGGCTGCGGCGTCTTCGGCCTGGGCAGGAGTGGCGAGCGAGAAGGCCATGGCCAGCGGGGCCACGGCAAGTATGCGGGTAGTCATGCGGAAATCGCTTTCGATCGCGTCTGGGTTCAGACGGCGGGCAGAGTGACCGGTTCGGTCAGGCTATCGAGGTGGCGATTTCCGAGGGCGGGCCGCACGGGGGCGGCAGGACGCGGCGCGATGGAGCAAGGCGCGGCATCGCGATGGCGAGAAAGCCCAGCGCCAGCACGAATGCCAGCGCAAGTGCGAGCTGGACCGGATCGGCTCCGCCCAGGAGAGCGGCGCCGTGGCCTGCGAAAGTGCAGGACTTGTGATCCTTGGCGGCGGTCTCCTTCGCGCCTTGCGGGACGGTGACCTGAACCGCCGAGCGCGCACCGGTACTGTCGGCGCAGACCAGAATGGTAAGGGCACGGGATGATCCGCCGACCATGTAGCCCGCCGGGACCAGGGCCTTCATGGCGAGCGCCAGCGCGACCAGCAGCACTGCCAGATGGCGATTATGCAGCAGGAATGCGCGCAGGCCCCTCATGGCGCCCGCCCCTAGGAGCAGAGGCGGGCGGTGTCATGGGTTTTCATCAAGTTTTCAGCAGCAGCCGATCAACAGGGCCGAGGCGTCCATTCGCCGCGGACCCAGTGGTGCGCCTTGTGCTTCCAGGGATCGATGACGACAAGATTGATCCAGCCGTTCTCGACCAGTCGGCCAACCACGTCATGCGCCAGGACGATATCCTGGACCCGCTGGAGCGGCGCTTCGATGACGACTGCGAGGCGGCGCGGGGTGTGGTAGGGCGTGCCATCGTCATGAAACAGCGACTGCCGGGGCAGGCCGACACAGAGATCGCCGCCGCTGCCCTGCACCACGCCAAAGCCCCCGACCACATTCTGCGTCGTCTTGTCGCCCGCGCCGAATACCTCGTTGTCGATGGTCGAGAACAGGTACTGGCAATTGATCCACTGGGCGACGATCATCGGCGCGGTCATGATACCGGTAAGGGCGCTGCCGTCCTTGTCACTCGTCCAGTCATAGCTGTGGAGGAAGGCATTGCCGCCAAGGTCGATTTCCGCCGTCAGCGCGCGCGGGCCGACGATGAAGGCGGCGTTGCCGGACAGGCCCCATTCCGGGCGCACTTCGCCCCAATGCATGGCGCCGGTCAGCAGGTCGTCGGCAGAGCGGCCGAGGCGGGCGGCGCGCTCGTTACGGCACTGCGCCCCGGCGCTCTGCAGGGCCTGCTCGAACCTGGCGAGATCCGCCGCGTGGCTTGCCGGCACGAGCTGGCGATCGAAGATCTCGACCACGTCGCGGGTGGTGTCATGCTGCGCGGCGATGAACCAGCTGTCGTCCGGAATGGCAAGGCCTTGATCGGCAAGGCCTGCGCGGACCTGATTATCGTTGAGAATGGCCGCCATGAGCCGTGCGTTCGGGCCGCCCGGATGGCCACCGCAAGCGCCGCAATCGAGGCTTGCCGCGAAGGCATTGTTGGTGGTGCAGCCGCCATGGCCAACAAGCGCGACGAGGCGCGCGGTATCGGGCGATAGTCCGGTCAGCGAGAACATGGTGCGGGCGTAGGCGATGCGCTGTTCCAGCGGGATCGCGTTGGCGCCGTGGCCATGGCCATGATCGTTGCAGGCGGCGGGCGTGAGAACGTGTCCCCGCTCGCCCACCAGCCGTCTGCGGAAGGCGTCTGTCAGGCGGGGGGCAAGCGTGCGCGCGAGCAGGGCGACCGCTGCCAGCGGACCAGCGGCTTCCGCCGTTGCAAAGCCGGTGGCGCCGCTCTTGTTCGTATCGAGCATGGCCCGGGCGTCGGCGAGGGCGGCATGACGCGCCAGCAGGGCGTTGGCCTCGGCCTCGTGCCCTTGCGCCGCGCGTTCAGCAACGACGTGGGAGGGCGAAAGCAGGACCGGCAGCTGATTGCGTTCTGGCGCATCGCAAGCCGGAGAGATGGCAATCGGCAATCCGAAGAAGCCGGCATAGCCCACCGTTTCGTAGCGGCCCTGCGCTTCCAGCGCGCGGCGCATGGGCTCGGAGCGGACATCGATGCAGAACACTGCCTGGGCTTCCGCCGCCGGAGCCTTTACCTTTGCGGTCAGCCTTGCCGATGCGCCTTCGAGCTGGGGGGCGATCGTGCCGAGGAAGCTGGCCTCTGCCGCCTGCTGGAAGATCAGGCCCAGTTCGGCCAGCGACATCGCGGCGATCCGGTTCAGGCTTTCCCGCGCGACGGGCGACCAGATGGCGGACGCTTCCATATCAAGGCCGAAATGGGCGAGCAGCACCCGGCACACATGGGCGTGCTGGCGCGACGGTTCCGCCAGAGCCTTGGGACCGCTGCGAACGCTGCCTTGGACAAGCGCTACCAATGCCATCAGTTCGATCATCGAGGCCGGGGCGGATGCACTGGCAGCGGGGCCGCCATGCTCGCTACGCCAGCGCAAGTGCGCGGCCCAACCCGGCAAGGCGGCGACGAGGCTACGGAGCCAACCGAGACGCCGGTCACGCGAGACGCCATCGCGGCGGGCAGCAAAGAGCAGCATCTCGATTGGATCGGCAGGGAAGTTCGCCAGCCAGTGCGCGGCAGTTTCGTCACCGGCCCGGACGAGGCCCGGATCGTGCCGAAGCGCGGCGCTTACGCTGCTGTACAGGCCGTGCTGTCGACCGGGCAGGGTGAGCGTGGCGTTGCGGTCGAAGAAGGCCGCGAGATACCGCGCAAGTATGGCGATCGGCGTGGCGAGTTCGCGCCTGGCAACCGGGGTGTCGTCTGCTGGCAGCTCGACAAGGCGCGCCACCAGAAGGTTATAGGCGTTGAGATCGGGGCCGAGCGGCGCGAATGCGGGCTCAAGACCGCCAAGCGCCGCGACCACGGCCTTGCGGAAGGCGATGTCTTCGATGCGGCCTTCTGCCTTGAGCGCGCGCCACTGCATCAGGGAGAGCGAGGGGCGGGCACCGAACAGCTCGGCAGCCTGGGGCAGGGCGTCTTCGAACGGGAGGTCTTCGAAACCCGACAGCGGATTGACGGCGATGGCGCTGTCCAGCGGCCAGAGCGGGGCAACAGTCTGACTGGCGATATCCACCAGGGCCTGGAGTTCGCGCCGTTCTTCCTGGAGGCTGGCGGGAACGCCGGTGGCGGGTGCGAGTGACGCAGTAGCAATGTTCATGGCTTCAGTCCTTCGCAGTGGCGGTGGCAGAGTTGGGGGTAGCGGCGGGGGTGGAAGTGGTGAGGGCGTTGCCGGCGTGAAGCAGGCGGGCGAAGAGGGAGGGAGGCATGGCCTGTTCGCCGCTCACGATGCGTTGCTGCCAGACCCACCCGGCCAGAAACAGCGAGAGGATGCCAAGCTGCCCATAGGGCGAAAGCAAAGGCTGGGCGGCATCGGGCTGGAGTGCGGTCATGAGCACGAGCACCCCGGCGTTGAGGGCAATCAGGGCACCCGGCATCAGGGCAACGACCGCGCCCAGTGGACCACGCGGCAGGGATCGCACGGCAACTGCCATGGCGCTGAGCAGCGCGGTCAGAGCAAGGCAGACGGGCAGGAGTGCATCAGCCCGGCGGGCCTCGATCAGGAAGATCGCACCGATGACCGTCGCGAGCGCGATGAGCGCAGGCCACGGCTGGGCAAGACCCTTGGAACGTGTTGTCCTGGTGGAGATGGTACCGGCCGAACCCAGGAACAGCCAGGCCTTGAACAGACCGTGGGCGACCATGTGCCAAAGGGCCGCAGCGTAGGCGCCGAGCGCGACGGTAAGCAGCATGAAGCCCATCTGCGCGATGGTCGATGCTGCGAGCGATCCCTTCACGTCAGCGCGCACCAGCATGATGGCACTGCCGACCAATGCTGCGACGACGCCGGAGGCAAAGAGCGCGTAACGCGCTTGAAGCGATGTTTCGAGAACGGGGGCAAACTGGATGAGCAGGAACCCGCCTGCATTGACGAAGCCGGCATGCATCAGGGCGGACACCGGGGTCGGCGCTGCGAGCGAGCGCATCAGCCAGTTCGAGAAGGGCGGAATGGCGCAGCGGGCCAGAGCTGCGACGACCAGGAGAAAGGCGGCGGCGGTCGTCAGGAGCGAGGAGGACCCAGCGGCGGCAGACTTAATGGCGAGGATATCGCTCGATCCCGCGGCGATCGAAAGCAAGGCCACTGCGGCGATAAGCGCCACGTCGCCAATGGTGAAGGCAATGGTGGCGCGGCGCGCGGCATCGCGGGCTTCGCTCCATTCGCCAACATGGCCGATCAATCCCGCCATGAGACGGCCTGAGACGATCCAGGCGGCAGCGAGCAGCATGGCGTCGGTGGCAAGGCCCAGCAACACAGTCGCGATGGCGAGGCTCGTTGCAAGGCGTGTGAAGGAATCACTGCGCCGGTCGGCGCGCAGTTGTCGGCGGGAGAAGGCAAGGACGACGACGGCGATCAGGATGCCGAGCCCCGAGAGGGCAACGCCCGGCGTAGTAATCGAGGCATGGCCGGTGGCGATGGTTGCGGCAAGCAGGGCTCCCAGCCCCAATACAGGCCAGTCGGCAGGCTTGAGGCGAAACGCCGGGCCGCTTTTGATGGCAGGTGCAGTCATGGTTGTCGGGTTCATCGTGTGCCTCCTTCGCTTCGCAGGTGCAGCACGCCCGATGATTTTGGAAACGAATTTCTGAAATATTGAAGATTTCAAACGTCAATGATAAGAGCCGGTCATGGCCCTGCGGAATCTCGACATCGACCTTTTGCGCTGCTTCGTGACCATTGCCGATACGGGAAGCTTTACCCGCGCCGGGGAGAGGCTTGGCCGGACGCAGTCGGCGATATCCCTCCAGCTGAAGCGCCTTGAGGAACAAGTGGGGCGTTCGCTGTTCCTGCGCAGCCCCAGACATCTTTCGATCACGCCCGAGGGCGAGCGGCTGATCGGTCCGGCCCGGCAGATCCTGCGGCTCAACGATGCAACCTTGGCTCAGATGTTCGAGCCGGACATCGCCGGGTCGGTTCGCATCGGCGTGCCCGAGGATTTTGCCACGGCTCATCTGCCTTCGGTTCTTGCCGCATTCACCGAGGCGCACCCGCTGGTCGAGCTTGAGGTTACCTGCGACCTGACCCTCAACCTGCTCGAGCGCTTTCACGCAGGGCACTTTGACCTGGTCCTGGTTAAGCGCCAGCCGACACAAGCCGTGCAGGACGGCGTTCGGGTCTGGCGCGAGCCACTGGTCTGGGTTGCGCGGGATCGGCAATCTGCGGCAGACTTCGCGAGGGTGCCGCTGGTGGTTTCGCCCGAACCCTGCGTCTATCGCAAGCGCGCCACCGAGGCGCTGGATGCGATGGGGCGTGAGTGGCGCGTGGCTTATACATCGACCAGCCTTGCAGGGAGCCTTTCTGCGGTGCGCGCGGGCCTTGGAATTACCGTGCTGCCATTGGAAATGGTGCCTGCCGGCCTTGCGACAGCGGGAGAGGACGCTGGCTTGCCGCCGCTTTACGACACCGAGATCGCCTTGCTCGAGGCGCCCGGCCTTTCGGACACGGCGCACTTGCTGGCCCAGCACATCATCGCAGCGCTCGAACGCGGAGCTTGACCTTATACCAGGCTGCACAGAATCTGACCCATGAGGATGTCCAGCGAGCGGGGCTGGGCACCCTGCGGGCGGAGTTTTGGCGGCCCTCGGACAGCGTCGCGTCCTCGGTATGATGACCCCGCATCACCCCTTCGGACGCTCCTTGCCGAGAACCGCCAAAACTCCGTCCTCATGCGTCAGAGTCTGTGCAGCTTGGTATTAGTCATCGAGGTTCAGGCGCGCGAACACTTCGGGACGGATGCAGCGCAATCCGTTTTCGACCGGGTTGGCACAGCGCGATGGCGCGATTCGCAGCTGCGCCTGGTGAAGTGGTGGCACGGCCTCTGCGCCAGTTCCGACCAGACGTATGCCATCGCCTCGCTTCGCGCAGACCGTGACCTCGCGCGTGCTTGAGCAGCGCCGATCCGGCGTGACCGGGGTAGAAGCCGAGGTTTCAGGCAAGCGGTAGGCGTGATGGACCTCCGGTGGTTGGGGTGTTCCGGTCGTTACTGCAATCGCGGCCAATATCTTCAGCATGGCAAATGACCTCTCGGTCTGGGCGGGATAGCCCTGAATTTGTCTGGCGGCGCCTCGTGCCAGGGTCGTCACAATGCGCCGCCAGTGCTCCGCCGCCGATGGCTTGCCGCTTCCGGGGGCGGGCCAGATCGGCAGTGGCGCGCCTTGCGCCGGGTTGATCGCGCAAGGCCCGTTGCGAAACTTGTGGGGGCGACGCGGACTGGCGGTGCGTCGCCCCGGCAAGGCATCAAGGGACAGTCGGGCAGTTCAGCGAGGGGGGACGAGCGTGAACTGTGGGAGATCGACCGTCGGCGGGGCATCCTCTTCTGCCTTGCCCCTGCACATTGCCGGTGCCAGGTTGTTGCGTCCAATCGAAAGATCGGTGACTAATCGATAGAATGCTTCTATCGGAGGTCTCATGCCTACGGTCCGACAGCTTGAGTATTTCCTGGCGGTTGCCGAACTGCGTCACTTCGGGCGCGCGGCACAATCCTGCAATATTTCGCAACCTACGCTTAGTCATCAGTTACGTGCTCTTGAAGATCGCCTCGGCACCACCTTGATCGATCGCGCATCGCAAAACGTGGAATTGACGCCGGTCGGTCGCGAGATTGCCGAACGAGCGCGCCGGGTGCTGCGTGAGATCCGGGACATCCGCGCGGTTGCGGCGCGCGCCCGCAAGCAGCTGTCCGGGGTCGTCCGGCTGGGGATCACGCCGACGCTGGGGCCTTACCTTTTGCCGGCCCTGATCGGTGCGCTCAATGCCGAGCAGAGTGACATGCGCTTCTACATCCGGGAAGGAATCCCGGCCGAGCAGAGCCGTGAGCTCGTTTCCGGCAGGATTGATCTGATGGTCGGGCCGGGGCCGGTGATCGGCGAAGACCTGGAGGTCGTCCCCCTGTTCGACGAACCGATGAGCGTGGTGGCATCGCGCAGCCATCACCTCGCCGGGCTTGCGCACATTGACCGGTCGGACCTCAGGGGAGAGCGCTTCCTGACGCTCGATCCCCGTCACCACTATCATCAGCAGGTCCAGCGGGTCTGCGCCGAACTGGGGGCCGAAATGCTGCTGGATTACGAGGGCACCAGTCTGGACAGCATTCACCAGATGGTGGGAAGTGGCGTTGGCCTGGCAATTCTGCCCGAGCTTTACCTGCGATCTGAAGTGGGGGGCGATGCTCTGGTCGTGCGGCTGCCGGTTGCGAACTGGCGCTGCGAGCGCGCCATCGTTGCTGCCTGGCGGGCCAAGTCGGCAAGCGCGGAAGATTACCGCACGCTGGCGCAGCGCATCTGCAGCGAGGCCGCCGGGCTGCTTGCCTAAGTCGTGCGAGCCTGCGGTTCGGTAATGATGCGGTCTCGCGCGGCGCGGACGTCGCCCGCTTCGATCTGCAGCTTGAGCCGTTCACGGTCACGGGCGCGGAACATGTCTTCGGCGCGCGCAATATCTTCTGCCGAGAGACCTGCGTCAGCAAGGGCAACGCGCGCCATCTTGACCGCAGATTCCATGACTTCGCGCACGACTGCGCTGACTGGCGTGCCGCGCAGCCGGATGAGCGCGCGCCGATCGTAGGCGCGAACGTAAACCGATGCGCGCGGGAAAGCTTCGTGCACGGCTTCGACCAGATCGGCCGTGACCTGATCGCCGTCCATGCAGAAGAAGATCATTTCTGCCTCCGCTGCCCCGGCTTGCCGCAGCAGATCGAGCCTTGTTCCGTCCCCGAAATAGACCTTGGCCCCGAAGGTGGCTGCGACGTCGATCATCTCGATGTCGGTATCGACCATCGTCACCGGGATGTTGCTCGCCAGCAGCATCTGTGTGACGCCCTGTCCGAAGCGGCCGAAGCCCACGACCACGGCATCCGAACCATCAGGCTGTGGGCCTTCGCGCTCTCCGGGCGAAGCGCTCTCCGCTTCGCGGCGGATCCCGGCGGTCGCCATCATCAGGAACGGCGTCGTGGCCATCGACAGGGTGACAACGGCCCCGAACAGGCTGGCAGCTTCGGGCGCGATCAGCAGAGCCTTTTGCGCCTGAGCGAACATCACGAAGCCGAACTCGCCACCTTGGCTGAGGAGCAGGCCGAGGGCCAATGCCCCGCGCCAGGGCATGCCGAACAGGCGGCCAATGCCGAAGATGATCGCCGCCTTTACCGCGATCAGGCCAAGGGCCATGCCGGCGACGAACAGCGGGCGCTCGGCGATGGCGGCAAGGTTGAGCATCATCCCCACGGCCAGGAAGAACAGCCCGAGCAGGATCGACCGGAACGGCTCGACATCGGCTTCGAGTTCATGACGATAGGGGCTGTCTGCGAGCATGACGCCCGCGACGAATGCGCCCAACGCTGTCGACAGGCCGAGCAGTTCCATGATGGCCGCCGATGCCATCACGGTGAACAGGGCGGCGACCACGAACATTTCGCGCTCGCCAAGATTGCCGATCAGTCGAAAGAGTGGCCGGATCAGATAGCGGCCCGCGGCGATCAGGCCGCCTACCGCACCGAGCGAGTACAGGACCATGAGCCAACCGGGAGGGCCACCGGCATCCTCCGGATTGCGGCTCATTGCCGTGATGATCGTGATCATCGGGATGATCGAGAGATCCTGGAAGAGCAGGATTGCAAAAGCGCGTTCGCCAAACGGCGTGCGCAAACGGCCGGAGGATTGCAGCATCGGCAAGACCTGCGCCGTTGACGAGAGCGCCAGCGGCAGGCCGAGGGCCAGCGCTGCTTCCCAGCTGAAATCGGTGGTCAACAGGATCATGCCGGCAACAGCAAGCCCGCAGGCGGTTACCTGAAGCAGGCCAAGGCCAAGGATGTCGCGCTTCATCTTCCATAGGCGCGACGGATTCAGTTCCAGCCCGACCAGGAACAGCAGCAGGGTTATGCCCAGTTCGGCGATGCCCAGCTTTTGTTCCGCGTCTCCGACCAGCCCCAGCAATTGCGGGCCGACGACAGCTCCGGCCACGAGATAGCCCAAGGTTGCCCCCAGTCCCAAGCGTCGGAAAATCAATACGAAAGCCAGGGCGAATCCAAGCAGGATGAAGCCATCGCGGAGCATTGATGTGTGTTCGGCCATTCCTTCTCTTTAGGCCGCTCATGTTTCATCGCAACCGTCGTTCAGCTTGCGTTGATCTGGCACCGGAGACAGGTTAGCCATCGGAGAACATTGGAGGGGCAGATGCGCAAGGTTATTGGTCTTCTGGGATCGGCTGTTCCCGCATTGGCTCTGGCCCAGACCATTCCGACAAGTGCGCAGGGCGACGTGTCTCTGACGATCTACAACAACGATCTCGCGCTGGTGCAGGACGTGCGGCAGATCGCGTTGCCGACAGGACGGCATCGTCAGGAATTTCCTGACGTTTCGGCAGCAATCCGACCGGAAACGGTGACGCTGAATGCCGGGGGGACGAGCATTGTCGAACAGAACTTCGACTACGACTTGCTGACTCCCGAGAAGCTGATGGACAAGGCGGTTGGACAGACCGTGACGCTTGTGCGCGGGGCTGACGACAAGCGCGAGACCGCGACGATCCTGGCCAATAACGGCGGGACGATCGTCCGCGTCGGAAACCATATCGAAGTGCTGCAGAACTACGGCGCGCGGGTGCTGTTTCCCAGCTTGCCGCCGGGCCTGCGGGCTCGCCCGACGCTTTCGGTAACCCTGGAAACGACCACGCCGGGTACGCGCCCGGTTTCGCTGAGCTATCTCTCGCGCGGGTTCGGCTGGAAGGCCGACTACGTGGCATTGTTCGATGAGACAGCGGGCAAGATCGATGTGCAGGGCTGGATCACGCTCACCAACAACAGCGGCACGACCTTCGACAAGGCCAAGGTGCTGCTGGTGGCGGGCGCGGTGGGTGATGGCAGCGGCGGCTATAATGGCGGATATCGTCCCCAGCGCCCGATGATGCCGGGTAACCGACCTGGAACACAAAGTGCAAATCGCGAGAGCCTGGGCGACTTCTACGTCTATCCGATTGCCGGGCGGACGACAGTGGCCAATGCCCAGCAGAAGCAGGTCAGCTTCCTCGACGTTGGGGGAGCACCGGCAACCAAGGCCTACCACTTCCGCAACGGCTGGCTGACAAGCCAGACCGAGCCGCAGAGTGCAGACACCGTCCTGCGCTTTTCAACAGCGCGAGAGGCAGGGCTGGGCGATGCGCTGCCTGCGGGCACGGTGCGCGTGTACATGCGCGATATGCGCGGGCAACCGCAGTTCATCGGTGAGAATGCGATCGGGCACACGCCGATGGGATCGAACCTTGCGCTCAAGACCGGTGAGGCGTTCGATGTAAAGGTCCAGCCGGTGATGGAGAAGCGGGACCGTATCGACAGCGGGGAATGGGAGAAAACAGCCCGCTATCGTGTAACCACGCCAGGCAAGGCGCCAAGCGAGGTGACGGTCGAGACCGAAAAGGTCTTCTGGCGCACGACGATGAGCTACAAGGTGACCAATGCCAAGTCCGCGCCGGTCACGGTGGAAGTGGTGCAGGGTGGGCTCGACAACTGGTGGCACGACACGCGGGTACCTTCCGAAAGCGTGAAAGGCGAGCAGCGCTCAGCCGACGAACGGATGTGGCAAGTGGCAGTGCCTGCCAACGGCGAGGCCACGCTGACCGTGCAATTCGACACGAGGTATTAGCCCCACCGTGCGATTTCCTGCTGCCCTTGCACTTCTGCTCTCCGGCGCGCCGGTGGCGAGCGAGGAGATCATAACTTCGCCTGCGCCGGAAAGCGTTTCGGTAAGCGTCTATCGCGCGCCCGACCGCGCCAGCGACGACGCCATGGACCTCGACTGGCTGCAGGGATATGCGCTCGTAACCGAACAGCGGACCGTGGAGATACCTGCGGGCAGAGCGACCGTACGGTTCGAAGGCGTGGCGGCGGGGCTGTTCCCCGAAAGCGCAATTGTGACGGGACTGCCGTCAGGTGTACGAGAGAAGAACCTCGACGCCGATCTGCTTTCGCCCCGGAGCCTTTATGCGCGCATGTTTGGCCGACCGGTCATCTTGCGGCGAACCGACCTTGCGACCGGCAAGGTCCGAGAAGAGCGCGCGGTGATCCGCTCTGGCCCTGATGGGGCGGCTATCGTGCAGACGGCAGGGGGCTTCGAAGTTGCCAACTGCGGCGGCCTTGAGGACGAAATACTCTATCCCGAAGCGCCAAAAGACTTGTCAGCGAAGCCCACGCTTTCAATCGAAACGGATAGTCCGGTTGCACACAAGGCAACA
>JBEQCK010000024.1:0-27271 GCA_041639335.1 Novosphingobium sp. | reverse complement strand
CTCTTCCGATCTTCGGCGACAGATCGAGCGCGCCATAGATGAAAGCGTGCTTGGGGCTGTTCGAGCCATAACGGCTGTAGGCTGCGCCCGAATTGGCGACCTGCTCCATTACCGTCATGATCTGGCTGACCAGCTTGCCGCCGCCGATCGCATCGAATGCCATCGTCGCCTTGGTCGCGCCGATCGCAGCGGCGAGATCATCGAGGAACGTCTCCTTCGAACTGTCGACGACATGCTCGGCCCCGATCCCTTTCAGAATCGCCACCTGCGCATCGTTGCGCACGATGTTGACCAGCGGAATCCCGTCAGCCTGGCAGATCTTCACCAGCATCTGACCGAGGTTCGATGCTGCCGCCGTATGCACGAGCGCGCTGTGACCAAGGTGGCGCATCGTCTCGGTGAAGCTCAACGCGGTCAGCGGGTTAACGAAGGCAGAGGCGCCCTGCTCCGCCGTCACGCCCTCAGGCAGTTCGAGGCACATGGCGGCGTCAGCCACAGCCAGCGTCGCATACATGCCGCCCGGGAAGCAGGTCACGCGCTTGCCAAGCAGCGCCTGCGCCTCCGGAGCATCACCGGCTGCGACGACCGTGCCCGCCCCTTCGTTGCCCACCGGCATTGCGGCGCCGTGACGGGCAGTCATGGCCCGTACCGCAGGCTCCGGCATGCGGGCAACAATCTTGCCGGGCGAGAATTCCGCGTTTTCGATATCGGCCGGGCCAAACAGCAGGCCGAGGTCCGAGGGGTTGATCGGCGTCGCTTCCACGCGGATCACCACCTGCCGCCCCTCGGGCGCAGGCAGGGTGAAGTCTTCAAGGCTGACGGTCAGGGTGCCGTCGGAATCAAGCTGCGAGACGATGCGCTGGCCTTGAAGTTCGGTCATTTCTTACTCTCCGGGATATGTTGCGGAGACGAAGTATAGACCTTCGGCGGGCGCGTTAAGTCCTAATTTGCTACGGTCTTTTGCTGCCAGCGCTTCGGCCACTTGAGCGGCCGGCCACTGCCCCTGCCCCACCAGCGCAAGACACCCGACCATCGAACGCACCTGATGGTGCAGGAAGCTGCGCGCCGCCGCCTCGATGATCACCCGGTCGCCCTCACGCCGCACGTCGAGCCGGTCGAGCGTCTTCAGCGGACTGGCCGACTGGCAATGGACGGAACGGAACGTGGTGAAATCGTGGTGCCCCACCAGCGCCTGCGCCGCCTCATGCATCGCCGCAGCGTTGAGCGGCTTGGCGATACGCCAGGCCCGCCCCAGTTCCAGCGTCAGCGGCGCGCGGCGATTGATGATGCGGTACTCGTACGACCTGCCGATGCACGAGAAACGCGCATGCCAGTCGTCCGCCGCCTCGACGCAATCGAGCACCGCAATCGGATGCCCGGCCAACCGCAGCCGCGCATTCAGTGCCTCCATCATGCGAAACGGATCGAATTCGCGCGCCAGATCGAAGTGCGCCCGCATTCCCAGCGCATGCACGCCCGTATCGGTCCGCCCGGCAGCACTAAGCACCACGGCCTCGCCGGTCACGGACTCGACCGCCTCCTCCACCGCCTGCTGCACGCTCGGCCCGTGCGACTGGCGCTGGAAACCCATGTAGGGCCCGCCGTTCCATTCGAGAGTCAACGCAAACCGCATCAGCCGAGCTGCGTCCCCGCCGCTATCGCCCGGCCGCGCAGGAGCGAGGCCGCGTCCATCGCGGGACGGCCTGCACGCTGGATCAGGACCGGCCGGATCGCCCCTGCACCGCAAGCAATGGTGAGCGCTTCGTCCAGCGTCACGCCCGCTGCTCCACTCCCATCGACGACCTCCGCCGCCAGCACGCGATACCGCTCGCCCTCAAGCTCGAAGAACGCCCCCGGCGCTGGCGCAAACGCCCGCACCTGCCGCTCCACGTCAACCGCCTCGCGCGCGAAGTCCAGCCGGCTCTCCGCCTTGTCGATCTTGTGCGCATAAGTGACGCCCTCCTCGGGCTGCACCACCGGCGGATAGGCCGCAAGGTCAGCCAGCACCCGCACCATCAGGCCTGCGCCCTTCTCGGCAAGCTCAGCGGTCAGCTCCCCTGCCGTCTTGCCATCGACCGGCGTTTCCACCTTCGCCAGCATTGGCCCGGTATCAAGGCCCCGCTCCATTTGCATGATCGTCACGCCCGTCACCGCGTCCCCGGCAAGGATCGCCCGCTGCACCGGCGCCGCACCTCGCCAACGCGGCAGGATAGAGCCGTGCACATTCAGGCACCCCAGCCGCGGCGCATCCAGCACCGCCTGCGGCAGGATCAGCCCGTAAGCGGCGACCACCGCAACGTCGGCCTCCAACGCACGCAGCGCAGCCTGCTCGTCGGCGTCCTTCAGCGAAACCGGCGTGCGCACCTCGATGCCATGCGCGTCTGCCGCCAGATGCACCGGCGAGGGTTGCAGCTTCTTGCCGCGCCCTGCAGGCCGCGGTGGCTGGCTATAGGCGGCGACCACCTCGTGCCCCGCTTTCACCAGCGCTTCCAGCGTCGGCACCGCGAAATCGGGCGTCCCCATGAAGATGATGCGCATAAGCTGTCTGCAAGGCCTTCCGTTTGTCGGCCCCGGCCCTATCTGTGCTGCCATGGCATCGCAAGAGATCGAGGCACTTTCCGGCGCATTGGCGCGCCTTCCCGGGCTTGGCCCCCGCTCGGCCCGCCGCGCCGTGCTGTGGCTGATCAAGCGGCGAGAGACGGCGCTGCCCCAGCTGCTCAACGCCTTGACCCAGGTCCAGGAGCTGCTGGTCGAATGCGAGGTCTGCGGCAATGTCGACACCACCAACCCCTGCGGCATCTGCACCGATCCGCGCCGCGACCAGCGCTCGATCTGCGTTGTCGAGGAAGTGGCCGACCTCTGGGCGCTTGACCGCGCCCGCCTGTTTACCGGCAAGTACCATGTTCTCGGCGGCCGGCTCTCGGCATTGGAAGGCGTGCGTCCCGAAGACCTTACCATCGGCCAGTTGCTGACCCGCGTGGGCCAGGGCGGCATCGACGAAGTCGTCCTCGCCATGAACGCCACGCTCGAAGGCCAGACGACCGCGCACTATATCGCCGAACGGCTGGAAGACGCTCCGGTCCGCGTCACCCAGCTGGCACACGGCCTGCCCGTGGGCGGCGAGCTCGATTACTTGGACGAGGGCACCTTAGCACAAGCGCTGCGGGCAAGAAGGCCGGTAGCCTGACCACCTGCTGCGTCCCCGCGAAGGCGGGGACCTCGGTGTTGCTACGGAACATCCGCGTAAACCGACTGAGGCCCCCGCCTTCGCGGGGCGCTGGCTCTTTTTGCAGCTATCTTGCGACTCCCCCACACATTCCTTATCTGCCCCCCATGGCCATCCGCGAAATCATCGAAGTCCCCGACCCGCGTCTCAAGCAGGTCTCCGTCCCCGTCGAAAAGTTCGACGACGAGCTCAAGACGCTGGTCGAAGACATGTTCGAGACGATGTACGATGCCCCCGGCATCGGCCTCGCCGCAATTCAGGTGGGCGTGCCGCTGCGCGTGCTGGTGATTGACCTGCAGCCTGATGACGAAGACGCCGAGCCTGTCGCCTGCGATCATGATGGCCACCACCATCACCACCAGCCGACCAAGAAGGAACCGCGGGTCTTCATCAACCCCGAGATTCTCGATCCGTCCGAAGAGCACAGCCTGTATCAGGAAGGCTGCCTCTCGGTGCCCGAGATCTACGCCGAGGTCGAACGCCCGGCCCGCATCCGCGCGCGCTGGCAGGACCTTGAGGGGAACACCCATGAGGAGGACATGGACGGCCTGATGGCCACCTGTCTCCAGCACGAGATGGACCACCTCGAAGGCATCCTCTTCATCGACCACCTCTCGCGCCTGAAGCGCAACATGGCGCTCAAGAAGCTCGAGAAGCTGCGCAAGGTGGCGTGACGCTCGTGCCTTGCGGATAACTGCAAGGCCGCGATTGCCAGATTGACGGACTGCGGCTAAGTTCTTGCTTCGTTCTTATGCGGAGCAATCGTGGACCTGTCGCTGATTCTTGTTGTCGTCACCCTGCTTCTGGGCCTTGGCGTGGGCTGGTTCTTCGGAGGCCGCCCCGCCGCCGAATGGCGCGCGCGGCATGACAGCCGCGATGCCGAGGCCAAGGCGCACGAAGGCACGGTGAAGGCGATGACGGTGGATCTTGCCGCCACGGTGGAGCGGGCAAAGGCACTCGAAGCCGGCCTCGCCGAGCTTCAGGACGTCCGCCGCCAGCGCGATGAACTTGCCCCAGCCCTCGCCGCTGCCCGCCAGCGCGCGGCCGATGCCGATCAGGTCCGCGCCGAACTCGCGCAAGTCCGTGCCGAGCGCGAGGCCCTGCGCGCCGATCTCGAACGCATGAAGGCCGATGCCGAGAACTTCGCAGAGCAGAAGCGCCTGCTGATCGAGGCGCAGGAAGCGCTGCGGAAGGAATTCGAGAATGCCGGCAACAAGGTGCTCGAAAAGGCGCAGGAAGCTTTCCTCAACCGCGCGCACGCCCGCTTCGAGGAGAGCGAGAAGACCAGCGCCGAACGCCTCAAGTCCCTGCTTGCCCCGGTCGACCAGCGGCTCAGGAGCTATGAGGAGCAGGTCCAGAGTCTCGAAAAGCAGCGGGTCGATTCATTCGGTCAGCTGACCGGCCTGATCCAGTCGATGCGCGATGGCCAGGAAGCCGTGCGCGCCGCCGCGGCACAGCTCGGCAATTCGCTGCGCAATGGCCCCAAGACCCGCGGGCGCTGGGGCGAACTGCAATTGCGCAACGTGCTCGAACAGTGCGGCCTGTCCGAACACACCGATTTCATCACCGAACATTCGGTCGAGACCGACGAAGGCCGCCTGCGCCCCGATGCGATCGTCCGCGTGCCCGGAAACAAGCTGCTCGTGATCGACGCCAAGGTTTCCTTGAACGCCTATCAGGATGCGTTCGAGGCCGAGGACGACGATACCCGCAAGATCGCGCTAAATGCCCACGTCCAGTCGATGCGCAACCACATCCAGACGCTGGGTGCAAAGTCGTACCAGTCACAGTTCGAAGAAGCGCCTGATTATGTGCTGATGTTCGTCCCCGGCGAACACTTTATCGCCGCCGCACTGGAACGCGATCCCACATTGTGGGACTTCGCCTTCGAACGCCGTGTCCTGCTGGCCAGCCCCACCAACCTCGTCGCCATCGCCCGCACCGTCGCGCAGGTCTGGCGGCAGGACGGCCTCGCCCGCGAAGCGCGCGAGATCGGCAAGATGGGTGGCGAACTCTACGACCGCCTCGCTGTCGCCGCCGAACACCTCAAGCGCGTCGGCAACGGGCTCGACAGTGCGGTGAGCAACTACAACAAGTTCGTCGGCAGCTTTGAACGCAACGTGCTGTCCGCTGGCCGCCGCCTCAAGGACAAGCACATCGAGATCGGCAAGCGCGAACTGGAAGAGGTGCCCCTCGTCGAATCAGCCCCCCGTTACGCCGAGGCAGAACCGGCAGCGCTCGCAGCAATTGCCAACGACGATGGAGACGTGGCGGCAGAATGACCCAAAGGCTCGCCCGGCTCCTTTTGGCCACGGCCGCGCTTGCGGCTCTGGTCGGGTGCGGAAACGGGAGCGAGCCTGATGCGTCGCAAAGCGCGAGTGCCTCACCCGCAGTCCCGCCAGTGTCCCCCCGGGCTTCGGAATCAGTGGCAGAGCCCGAACCTGAAGCAAGTGAGCCCGCCACCCCCGCGCCTGCCCCGGTGCAGGAAGCCCGCTACGCGCCACAGGACGAGTGCCAGAAGCAGCCGGGCTGGCCCGCCTTCCACAAGGCCTTGGTCGCCGCAATCCGGAAACGGGACGCGCAAGCCCTATCCAAGCTCGCAGCCCTCGATATCGCGCTGGATTATGGCGGCGGCAGTGGCCCTGCCGAACTGGTCAAGCGCCTCGATGATCCCGAAACGAAGCTGTGGCAGGAACTCGACGCGCTGCTGCCGCTCGGCTGCGCCGTACAAGGCGGGCTGGCTGCCATGCCGTGGGTCTTCTGGAACGTGCCCGAGGACATCGACAGTTACAGTGCAATGCTTGTGCTCGGCAACGACACGCCCCTGCTCGACAAACCCCTCGATAAGCCCGGCGGCAAACCCTCGGCGCAAGCAGGCTGGACGATTGTCGGCATCGATCCGATGGACTTCGACACCGAAGCCAAGGCGATCCGCGTCACCACGCGTGACGGAACCAAGGGCTGGATCGAAACGCGCAAGCTTCGCAGCCTGCTCGACTATCGCCTGATTGCCGAACCCAAGCAGGGCCAGTGGCAGATCACCGCGTTCATCGCCGGGGACTGATCAGCCCGCGGTCAGTTCCAGATCTAGCGCATGACCGCCGGACACCAGTCGCATCGTCCGCCCGCGCCGCTCGATCTCGGGCGCAGCAGAGAGCAACGCATTGACCGCCTCTTCCTGCTGCCACACCGGACCCTCGCAGAACATTCGCGTCGCCATCAACGGCCCAGCAATCAGCCGAACACCATCAACGCGGTAGTCACCGCCGATGCCATTGCAGCCGACGTTGGCGCTCAGCCGCTCATCCTCGAATTTCAGCGAAGCCTTCTCCGGCATCACCGGCGCCGCCCCATCCACGCGCAGGATCGTCCACTCTGTCCCGGACAACCCAGCGCTGCCCGAAGGCGCAGTGGCGCAACCCGCCATGAGCGAGGCGGAAACCGCAAGGAGGGCAAGAGTCGAGCGCATGAGGCAACCCTGCGCCCGCGCGACTGAGCGTGCGATTAACCGGTTGGTACGTGGTTATTCAGGCAAGCTGGCAAGCACTTCGTAGGCCAGCACCGCGCCTGCCACCGCCGCGTTCAGGCTGTCCGCGCGGCCCTTCATTGGCATGGTCACGCGCAAGTCGCAGGCCATCTCGTAATCTTCGGGCAGCCCGCGCGACTCATTGCCGACCATCACGAAGCATGGGCTGGCGTAGGCCGCACCGCGATAGGGCACTGCCTCGCGCAAGGACGCCGCCACCAGCTGCCCCTCGCCCTGCCGCAGCCAACCGAGAAACTCGTCCCATCGCGCCTGCGCCAGCCGCTCGGTAAAGATCGCGCCCATGCTCGCCCTCACGGCTTCGACCGAGAACGGATCCACGCAATCGTCGATCAGGATCAGCCCGCCTGCGCCCACCGCATCGGCCGTGCGCAGCATCGTGCCAAGATTGCCGGGATCGCGCATGGCGTGCGCCACCAGCCAGATCGGCGCGGAATTGCGATCGATCAGGCCGATCGACGTATCCCACTCGGCAAACACCCCGGCCACCGCCTGCGGGTTCTCCTTGCCGGTCACCTTGGCCAGGATGTCCAGCGGCAGTTCGATCACCTCGCCCCCGGCGCGGGCGACATCCGCCTCAAGCTCGTCGAGCAGCGGATGCCCTTCGCGCCCTTGCGCCATCAGCAGGATTTCCGGCAGCCGCCCGCCCTCGCGCGCATCCGTCAGCAGGCGCAGCCCCTCGGCCAGGAACTTGCGCTCACGCCGCCGGTGCTTCTTCTCCCGCAAACTGCGGACGAACTTTACCGTCGGGTTGGAATAGCCGGTGATGATCTTGCGGGTCATGCCGCTGCCATGGTCCAGTGCAGCCATTGCGGCAAGAGGATCAATCCTCTCCGAAGCCGTCCTTGATCAGCCCGGTCAGCTTCATCAGGATCGCGTCCGCCTCGCCTTCAGGCCCGGCAACGCTGACGTCCACCGTATCGCCCTTGGCCGCGCCCAGCATCATCAGCCCCAGGATCGAGGCCCCGGCGGCATCCGTGCCGTCCTTGGCTACTGTAACTTCGAACCCCGTCGGCAGCTTGGCCACCGCGTTGACGAACTTTGCGCTGGCCCGTGCATGAAGGCCGCGCTGGTTGACGATCGTTACCGTCTCGCGGGTGACGTAACCCTGTTCTGCCATCTCATGCATCCTGCCCTAAGAACTCCGAAGCGATCGTTATGTAGTTCCGCCCCGCATCGCGCGCGGCGGCTGTCGCTTCCTTCACGCCCATGCAATTGCGCGCCTTGGCCAGACGGATCAGCATGGGCAGGTTGATCCCGGCAATCACTTCGACGCGTCCCGCCTGCATCAGCGAGATCGCAAGGTTCGATGGCGTTCCGCCGAACAGGTCGGTGAGGATGATCACGCCTTCGCCGCTGTCGACACGCTTGATCGCGTCGGCAATTTCCTTGCGGCGCTTCTCCATGTCATCGTTGGGGCCGATGCAGACGCCGATCACGTCGCTTTGTCGGCCGACGACATGCTCCATCGCATGAATGAACTCGTCGGCAAGAGCGCCGTGGGTAACCAGAATAAGACCGATCATGAAAGGGGCAGGCTCCGAAGTGCGGCCGGGCAAACTGCACTGCTGGCGATGAACGCGAGCTTGGCAGGATTGCAGGGCGCGCAAGACGACTGGGAATCAAAACGCATGGCTTCCAGTGCTGCCCCGCCCATCCTTGTTCTCCCCCGCTGTCTCAAGCTTTCCGACCTTCAAGCAGATCGGCCGCGCGCGACGCGAGGTTGCGATGCAGCAATGTGGGTGAAAATCCTTCCGCGCGCAAGGCTGAAGCGATCTGCTCGGCCATGAACACCGAACGATGCTTGCCTCCGGTGCACCCGAAAGCCACGTGGACATAGGCCTTGCCCTGCTGGCGATAACGCGGAAGCAGCAGCAGCAGCAGATCGCGAATCCGTTCGAAAGCCTCGGCAAAAGCGGGGTCCTGCCGGATATAATCACCCACTGCCTCGTCCTGTCCGGTCTGCGGTCGCAACTCGTCCACCCAGTGCGGGTTGGCAAGAAACCGCATGTCGAACACCAGGTCCGCAAGCGGCGGCGTCCCGCGCGAAAATCCGAAGCTGCTGATCGTCAGCGTCGGTGCAGCGGCGGTCACATCGCCGAACTGGTCGCGAATCGCCTGCTGCAGGTCGTTCGAGGTGAAGCTGGTGGTCGAGATCACCACGTCGGCCCAGCGTCGCAGCGGCTCGAGCAGTTCGCGCTCCGCCATGATCCCGGTCGAGGCGGGCTTGTCCTCACTCATCGGGTGACGGCGGCGGGTTTCGTTATACCGCCGTTCGAGTTCGGCCCCACCACAATCGAGAAACAGGGTGGTAACCTCGATGTCCTTGCGCTGCGAGAGCTTCTTGACCAGCTGGATCGTCCTGGCCGGATCGAACCCGCGCGTTCGGGTGTCGAAGCCGATCGCCATCGGCGCGCCCGATTCCATCCGCGCCGTCCCCGGCTCGGTCTCGAGCAGGCGATCAAGCAGGCGGATCGGGAAGTTGTCGATCGCTTCCCAGCCCAGATCCTCCAGCGTGCGCAGCGCGGTCGTCTTCCCCGCGCCGAGCAAGCCGGTGACGAGGAGAATGCGCTGAGGGCCAGAGTCTGGAGAGCTTGAGTCTTGCGCCATCGGAAGCCCGCTTTGCGCCTTTGCCGCACGCTTGGAAAGTCCGCAAAAAGGACCTGTCCCCAATCAGGAAAACGTCAACCCATAGCGCGAAAGCGCCAGTTCAGCGCGCAACGGCAGCACCGGCGACTCCGGCCAGAGTGCCACCGAAGGAAGGCCAATTCCTTCCAATTCATAGGCTTGCGCCTGCTCGATAAACCGCGGTGCGGCGCTGTCCAGCCGCACAAGCAAGGCCGCCGGGACCGGCGCCGAGACCGGGAAATCGAGAATGCCAAGGTTGCGCACTTCCATTTTGCCCGTCGTATTGGGATGCGCGGCAACGATCAGGCGGCCTGCCTTCGCCTCCAACATCACGCCGTCGTCGCCGACCAGCACCGCCCCGCGATCGATCAGCGCCAGGGCGAGGCTCGACTTGCCGCTCCCCGGCGCACCCGCGATCAGCAGGCCCCTTCCGCCAATTGCCACGCAAGTCAGTTGCACCGCCCGGCTCACTCCGCCTCCTCCTCCACCGCGAGGGGAATGCTCAGCAGGAAGTAAGCGCCGGTCTTGCCATCGGGCCGATCATGGATCGTCAGCGTGCCGTCATGCGCTTCGGCAATCGTCCGGGCGATGGCAAGGCCAAGGCCGCTGTGCGCGCCGAACGCCTCCTCGGCCGGCCGCACCGAATGGAACCGCTCGAACACCTTGTCACGCTCTGCCACGGGCACGCCCGGGCCCTGATCGCTCACCGCGATATGCGCCCAATCCCCATCGCCCCAAACCTTGACGTCGACGCTGCCGCCCGGCGGCGAGAATGATACCGCGTTGTCGAGCAGATTTTCCAGAACGCGCTCCAGCCGCGCGGCGTCGCCCGGCACGGTTGTCTCGCCGTCCAGCCGCGCCATCCGGATCGGCACGGTGGCGCTGGCCCGCACATCGCGTGCGCCCACCACTTGCGAGGCCAGCAAGGCGAGGTCCACCTCGACAAAAGTCGCGCGGCTCAGCTCCGCATCGATCCGGCTCGCGTCCGCAATCTCGGTAATCAGGCGGTCGATGCGCTGCACATCATGCGCGGCAATGTCGGAGAGCTGACGGCGCAGTGCCGGCTCTTCGACCCGCTCCATCGTCTCCAGCGCGCTCGACAGCGAAGCCAGCGGGTTCTTGAGTTCGTGCGCAACGTCCGCGGCAAAGCTTTCCACCGCGTCGATCCGCTGGCGCAAAGCCGTCGTCATGTCCGAAACCGCCCGCGCCAGCAAGCCGATCTCGTCGCCACGATCGGGCAGGCGCGGCACCACCACCTCGCGCTCTCGCCCCAGCCGCACGCGCACCGCCGCGCGCACCAGCGCCCGCAGCGGCTGCACGATGGTCCGCGCCAGGAACAGCGAGAGCTGCACCGACAGCAGCAGCGCAATGCCGATGATGATCACCAGCGTCTGGCGGGCATCACGCACCGATTGTGTCACGTCGAGCGCGTTGCGCAAGGTCAGCAGCACTTCGCCCTTGTCGCCCACCGGAGTCGCCGCCGTGATCACCGGAGTGCGGTCGGGCGCATAGCGCAGGTACACTTCCGTCCGCCCCGATTGACGCGCCGCCTTGATCTCGGGCCAGCTGCCGGCCGGCCGCTCGGAGGTATCGCTGTAACGCTCCACTGTCGGCGCGTTGACGATGAAGTCCACCCCCCGGTCCAGCAGGCGCGCCGCCTTCTGGTACCACGGCTCGGTCTCGGGATTGATCAGCGCGAACGACGGGGGGGCCAGGGCGAAGCTGTCGGCCAGCAACTGGCTTTCAGGATCGTAGAGCCGCAGGCGCAGCACCTGATCGGTGCCGATCCGCGCCAGCAGTTCCTTGCGCTGCGCCATTTTCGCCCCGTCCAGAGCATCCGCGGCGATCTCGGCCTCGGCCCGGGCCAGCTTGAACCGCTCCTCGATCAGCTGGGTCCGATAGCTGTCGAGATAGAAGAACCCGCCCGCCAGCAGCGCCAGGGCAATGACGTTGACGAAAAGGATGCGCGTGGTCAGCGAGACGCCGCGGATACGCCACAGCGCCCGCAGGCGCCGCCGACGCAAATCCGGCTGAATCCTGCCGTCAGTCTTCGGCAAAACTGTACCCGGCGCCGTAGAGCGTCTCGATCGCCCCGAACTCGCCATCCACCGCGCGGAACTTGCGCCTCAGACGCTTGATGTGGCTGTCGATCGTACGGTCATCGACGAACACGTCGTCGTGATAGGCCGCATCCATCAGCTGGTTGCGCGTCTTCACCACGCCCGGCCTTATCGCCAGCGCTTCAAGGATGAGGAACTCGGTCACCGTCAGCGAAACCGGCTCGCCTTCCCATGTCACCGCATGGCGTGCGGGATCCATGACCAGCCGCCCGCGACGGATCGGCTCGGGCAAAGGTTCGCTGTCCACCTCCTGTTCGGCGGCCTCGCGCCGCACGATTTCGCTGCGCCGCAAAATCGCCTTTATCCGCGCCACGAGCAGTCGCTGGCTGAACGGTTTGGCGATGTAGTCGTCGGCCCCCATCGACAGGCCGAGCGCTTCGTCGGCCTCGTCGTCCTTGCTGGTCAGGAAGATGACCGGCAGATCGCTTTTCTCGCGAAGGCGGCGCAGCAGTTCCAGCCCATCCATGCGCGGCATCTTGATGTCGCACACCGCCAGATCCGGCGGATTGTCGAGCAGTGCCTTCAGGGCCGCGTCGCCATCATTATAAAGCCGCGTGGCAAAGCCCTCGGTCTGCAGCGCGATCGAAACCGTTGTCAGGATGTTGCGGTCGTCGTCCACGAGCGCGATCGTGCGCGGGATGTCTGCGCTTTCGGCGCGAGGCGGTTGCGGCGTGGCCATGGTTTCGAGCGATACCGGGCGGAAGCAAAGCTTGCAACTTCAAGCGCAAATACCGCTGCACTGCAGCATTTCCAGTTGCATGGAACGCAACCCAATGCGCAAAAAAACTTCGTTGCCGCGTGTCATTTGACGCAGCAAACGCAGGTGACTATGCGCAGGTCGAGAATCAGCGCATTCGTATTCGCAATCCGTGCGCAAGCGGGCAAATCTCTGTCCGAAGCGCCACCAACGGGAGGCCCCAAGTGTCCGATACCAGCCTGAACGTGTCCCTCGCCAGCCAGGGCTATCCCGAACCGGCAGAGCTGTTCGCCAACCTCGGCACCGCGCCTCTGGTCGAACATGCCGTGCGCAACGGTGAAGGCCTGCTCTGCGTCGATGGTCCGCTCGTGGTCGAGACCGGCAAGCACACCGGCCGCTCGGCCAAGGACAAGTTCATCGTCCGCGACGCCGAAACCGAGAACACCGTGTGGTGGGGCAAGACCAACGTCGCGATGACGCCCGAGCACTTCGCCGCGCTCAAGGCCGATTTCATCAAGGCGCTGGGCGACAAGGACCGCCTCTACGTGGCCGACCTGTTCGGCGGCTCGCAGCCCGAACACCGCGTCAACGTCCGCGTCATCAACGAATTCGCCTGGCACAACCTGTTCATCCGCACCTTGCTGGTGCGTCCGACGACTGACGAACTGTCCTCGTTCGTGCCGGAATACACTATCATCGATCTGCCGAGCTTCCGTGCTGACCCGGAACGCCACGGCAGCCGCAGCGAAACCGTGATCGCGGTCAACTTCACTGAGAAGCTGATCCTGATCGGCGGCACCGCCTATGCGGGTGAAATGAAGAAGTCGGTGTTCGGCATCCTCAACTACCTGCTGCCGACCAAGGGCGTCATGCCGATGCACTGCTCGGCCAACGTCGGCCCCGATGGCAAGACGGCCGTGTTCTTCGGCCTTTCGGGCACCGGCAAGACTACGCTTTCGGCCGATGCCTCGCGCACGCTGATCGGCGATGACGAGCATGGCTGGTCGGACACCGCCGTGTTCAACTTCGAAGGTGGCTGCTACGCCAAGATGATCCGCCTTTCGGCCGAAGCCGAACCGGAAATCTTCGCCACCACCAAGCGCTTCGGCACTGTTCTCGAAAACGTCGTGATCGATCCGGAAACCCGCACCATCGACCTCGATGACAATCGCCTGGCCGAAAACAGCCGCGGTTCCTACCCGATCGACTTCATCCCGAACTGCTCGGAGAAGAACCTCGGCCCGGTTCCGGCAAACCTGATCTTCCTCACCGCCGATGCCTATGGTGTCCTGCCCCCGATCGCACGCCTCACGCCCGATCAGGCGATGTACCACTTCCTCTCGGGCTACACCGCCCGCGTCGCCGGCACCGAAATCGGCGTGACCGAGCCGGAAGCCACCTTCAGCACCTGCTTTGGCGCGCCGTTCATGCCGCGCCACCCGTCGGTCTATGGCAACCTGCTCAAGGAGCGCATCGCCAAGGGCGGCGTGAAGTGCTGGCTGGTCAACACCGGCTGGTCGGGCGGCAAGGCCACGCAGGAAGGCATCAAGCGCATGCCGATCAAGGCAACCCGCGCCCTGCTCAACGCCGCATTGGATGGCAGCCTCAACAACGCCACCTTCAAGAAGGACCCGAACTTCGGCTTCGAAGTGCCGGTCGAGGTTCCGGGCGTCGAAACCCGCCTGCTCGATCCGCGCGGCGCCTGGGCCGATGCCGAGGAATACGACAAGACCGCGCAGGAACTCGTGCGCAAGTTCGTCGACAACTTCCAGCAGTTCGCCGAGCACGTTGACCAGTCGGTCCGCGATGCGGCTCCTGTCGCCGCCTGATCCCAGGCTGCACTGCTGAAAACGCTGCGGGGCTCCTTCGGGAGCCCCGTTTCGTTTCAGGCTTCAATCGAGGTCGAGATAGTGACTGTGCACCCAGCCGGTCTTGCTCGGCTTGCCCGCCGCATCAAGCGTGGTAACCTCGATCCATGACCCATTCACGCCCATCGGCATGACCTTGCTGCCGTCAGCCAGCAACTGGACCACGGCGAAGTTGGTGCCGGGGCCGCTGCGCAGATTGAGCCCGCCGGGCGAACGGACCACGCCCACGTTGGGCCCATCCTGATCGCGGCCGCCCAGCGCGCGCTGGCGGAAGCGGACCATGTCGAACGCCGGGCCGGGATCGGACTTGCGCACCGGGGCGATGTCGTCATGCCCGACGATCTCGCCAATCGGATAGACTTCGCGCAGCGCCCGCACCAGGGCAACCACGGCCTCGAACTGCGCTGCGGGATAGGCCTCCCAGCCGATCGGCGTGCGCGATCCATCGGGGTTGCCGTTGCGGTGAACCGCCATCACCACGTTGTCGACCTTCTGCCCGGCCGCGTTGTACCAGCCATTGGCGCCGCCCCGCAGCGCGCCCCAGTTGGCAATCTCGATGCCGATGGAATGCCTGTTCAGCCCGACGAGATCGCGCCAGGTCGATTTGCCTGCATGCCACGCCACCTCGTTGAAGTTGACGCACTGGATGATCGAACCGTCCCGGTCGACAACCACATGTGCCGATGAATTGGTGTTGTCGCGCGAGGCGAACCAGTTGGCCGACGAGGCCGCAGATCCTCCTGCGGTGAAGTGGATGACCACGATCTTCGGCGGGGCCGGAAAGGCGCCCCCGGTGTTGCGCGATTTGATCTGTCGTACGGGATTGGAGTTGTCGTTGAGGATTCCGTTCTTGATGACGTAGGCCATGTCCGTGCCTCCATGCGCTGTTGGCACGAAGGGCATAGGAAATTTCCTATGAAAAGTCTGTGCGAGACATCACCAGACTGGCGCGACAAATGTAATGCAACGCCGGAAAATCAGGCGAACAGGGCGCTGCCCTTGAGCAGGTTGTAGGCCTCGACCACTTCCTGCAACCGCCCTTCGAAGGTGCGGTCGCCGCCGTTACGATCGGGGTGGTACTTGCGCACCAGTTCGGAATAGCTCTGCCGCAACTGCCGGCGATCGGCATCATAGGCCAGATGCAGCGCATCATAGGCCTTGCGCTCGTCCGGACTGATCCCGCGCCGCGCCGCATCGGCCGCCTTCTGATGGTCCGCCCGTCGCGCCTTGGCACGCTGGGCAATGGCCTCGAGCGGATCGGCAAAGTCTGCCCAGCGCGGCGCCTGGTCGATCCCGGCGTCGGGCCGGAACGCCCGCGTCTCGCGCTCCCACCCGGCCAGTGGCGACTGCGCCTTGAGGATCTCCTCCGGCGTCATCCCGGCGAAGAAATCGTATCCCGAATTGAACTGCCGCACGTGTTCAAGGCAGAACCAGCGATAATCGCCCGGCCCGTCAAAGCCCGACGAGCGCACGCCCGGCGCGCGGAATTCGCCCGGCTCGTCGCAGCCGGGGGCATTGCACACGCACCCTGTGCCCTGGACACGACCGTGGAACTTGTCATTACGCATTTGCGCCCCACATGGCGACGTGAAGTCAGGAAGGGAAGACATGACGGGACCAGTTGCACAGGAAATCGAACGACTCCTGACCGAAGCCCTGGCGCCCACGCGCCTTGCCGTGATCAACGACAGCGCCTCGCACTCGGGCCACATGGGCGACGACGGCACCGGCGAATCCCACTTCACCGTCGAGATCGAAAGCGCGGCCTTCACCGGCCAGTCGCGCCTCAACCGTCAGCGCATGGTCAACAAGGCCCTTGGCGACCTCCCCGGCCAGCGCGTCCACGCGCTCGCCATCAAGGCAAAAGCCCCCGGTGAATAAGCCAAGGCGCATAAGGCGCGCCGCCCGCATCCTCCTGCTCGACGAGCACGACCGCCTGCTCCTCATCCGTTTCGCGCCGAAGGACCGCCGCCCATTCTGGTGCGGCGTCGGCGGCGAATGCGATCCCGGCGAGGACTTCGCCATTGCCGCGGTGCGCGAACTCTATGAGGAAACCGGCCTCATGGTGGAACACTGCGGCCCCGAAGTTGCGCGCCGCGCCGACGATTACCTCACCCTCGAAGGCGAACCGATCACCTCGGACGAACGCTTCTTCCGCGTCCGCACCACGAGCTTCACGCCGGACACCTCCGGCCACACCGCCATCGAACGCGAACTTATCAAGGAATTTCGCTGGTTTACCCGCGAAGAACTGGCACACTGGCACGAACCGGTGTTCCCGGTGAACCTGCTCGAACTGCTTGACGCGGAGGATGCAACATGACCGATCCCTTCACGCAGACCATCACCCCCGTCGCCCACGATCTCGGCGCGTTCGAGGTCCGCCGCGCCATCCCTTCGCGCCAGCGCACGATGGTTGGCCCGTTCATCTTCGTCGACCAGTTCGGCCCCGCCCACTTGCCCGCCGGCACTGCGATGGACGTGCGCCCCCACCCGCACATCAACCTCGCCACCGTAACCTGGTTGTTCGAAGGCGCGATCGACCACCGCGACAGCCTCGGCTCCTTCGCCACGATCCGCCCGGGGCAGGTCAACCTGATGACCGCCGGCACCGGCATCGTCCATTCCGAACGCTCACCCGAAACTGAACGCCCCGGCGGCCCCCACCTCTACGGCATGCAGACCTGGCTTGCCCTGCCCGATGGCAAGGAAGAGATCGCCCCCGCCTTCGAACAGGTCACCGCCCTGCCACTGGTCGAGGACGTCTGCGTCAGCGCCCGCGTGATCATGGGCACGCTCTGGGGCCAGACCGCGCCGACCACCCAGCACGCTGCCACGATCTATGCCGAGATCCTGCTGGCGCCGGGCGGCACCCTGCCGATTGACGCCGAGGCTGAGGAACGCGCCGTCATGCTCGTCGGCGGCGAGGCGCAGGTCGACGGCCACCCGCTTGCCCTCTACGACCTCGTCGTCCTCGCCCCCGGCGCAGTCCTCAAGCTGCAATCCGAAACCGGCGGCCGCGTCATGCTGATGGGAGGCGAGGCTTTCTCGACCAAGCGCCACGTCTGGTGGAACTTCGTCAGCTCCAGCCGCGAGCGCATCAACCAGGCCAAAGCCGACTGGCAGGAGGGCCGCTTCCCCAAAGTTCCGGGTGACGAGGAAGAATTCATCCCCCTGCCCAAGGTGGCGACGACTGTGAGTTATCCATGAAAGAATGCTGGCACTCCAGCTTTTACCATTACAAACGCTTATTGAAGTGCTGATTTATCCGAGAATAATAATTATCCTGTATTTTTGCCCAATTTTGTGATCTTTACATTTAAACCGTTTACGTCTCACGCAAAAAAGGATGACTCTTTGCTCCGTAAATTGTGCACCGGCATCTTTTATAGCCTGGCTTTTTCAGCTTTGGCTTCATGTGGCGGAGGGGACAGTGGGTCAGGGGGTAATGGCGTTACGCTTCCTACGCCAACGCCCTCGCCGACTCCTTCTCCTTCGCCCACGCCCACTACAGCGACCGTAACAAAGCTCCACGTCTTCATGCCGAGCGCGATTGACGGTGGACAGCCAAACGGTCCGCTTCTCGTCGCATCCGATGGAAATTTATACGGAACAACGCGCGCAGGTGGCGCCAATCGCTGTAGTGAGTTTGAAAACTTCTGCGGCGTTGTCTTCCGCATGACGCCAACAGGACAAGTGACTGTACTTCATTCCTTCGGAGATGGGCCTTCGGACGGCAAGACGCCACTCGGCGCGTTGATGCAAGGCGCCGATGGGGCAATCTATGGCCTCACAGCAACTGGCGGAACAAAGAATGGCGGCACTGCATGGCGCCTCACACTCGACGGAACTTACCAGGTCTTGCATTCATTCACCGCCGAAGGTGATGAAGGCTACACGCCAGTCGGTGGCCTCGTCCAAGCCTCGGACGGACATTTTTACGGAGTTACCGACAGCGGCGGCAGCAATAGATGCGATTACATCCCCACAGTTGGCACAAACTGTGGGACGATATTCCGAATGAGCCAGTCGGGTGAGGTGACGACCTTGCATTCGTTTGGTCAAACAAGCGACGATGGCTCTCAGCCGACCGGTCCATTGTTAATTGCGCGCGACGGAAATCTCTACGGAACGACCACGAATGGTGGCTCTTGCTTCACCGAGACACAGGCAAATTACTGCGGCACTGTATTCCGGATATCGCGCAGTGGCACCTATCGGGTCATGCATCGCTTCGGGACAAGCCTTGCTGGTGACGGAATTGCGCCGCAAGGGCCGTTGATCCAAGGAACTGATGGCCAATTCTATGGCACTACCGCCTCTGGCGGCGCAGGTATATGCGGCCACAGCTATGGTTGTGGAACTGTCTATCGCATGAATTCATCTGGCGATGTCGTTTTGCTTCACGCATTTGCGCTCACAGGGCGGGTCGACGGCTATGGTCCCGGCCCATTCTTGCTGCAGGGCAAAGATGGTAGCCTATACGGAGTGACAGGTTCCGGCGGCACCTACGCGAGCGACCTGTTGGGCACGATTTTCCGGGTAACATTGAGCGGCAGCAAGACCACGCTATATTCCTTCGGCCCCTACGACACAGCCCCGCATAATCCGGTCGGCGGTCTGGTTCAGGCCAGTGACGGCACGTTCTACGGCCTCACCGCTTACAACGCACCTGGGAATGGAGCCGGAACAATATTCCGGGCGACGTTAGAGTAGCCAAGCGCACCACGGAGCGTTTGACGCTGGAGCTTGGCGCTAGGCCGACTGGCCGGCAGGCCACTTTCCCATAGTGCCCGGAGATCGAATGAAGCTCATCCCGGTCCCCACGGGAGCTACGACAGTGAGCTACCCTTGAAGCTGCAGCTCAATCACACAACCACTCCGCCCCAATCTCACCCCGATGCCCCTCAGGCGCCAGCGCGGCACGCAATGCTTCCAGCATTGGCGGCAACGCCTGCGTAAACGCATAAGGCGGGTTCACGATGAACAGCCCTGCGCCGTTGTAGATGCCGGGCTGGTCGGCGTCGTAGAGCCAATGCTCCACGTTCAGCAGCTTCGGGATGCCCAGCCTGCGCAGCTTGTCCTTCCAGTGCACATGCGCAGAGCGGTTCTTCAGCGGATACCAGATTACCGTCACGCCATGCGCCCACTTGCGATGCGCGGCAGCAAGGGTCTTCGTGATCCGCGCGCGTTCGTCGGTCTGTTCGTAGGGCGGGTCGACCACCACCAACCCTCGCGACGTGCGCGTCGGCAGCATCGCCAGCCAGAATTCGTAGGCGTCGCGCTCATGCACAGCAGCAGGCGTGCCGCGCATTGCCCCGCGCAGGGCATAGGCATCCTCGGGATGCTTTTCGTTGATGATCAGGGCATCCTGCGGGCGCAGCAGTTGCGCCAGAATGCGCGGCGAACCGGGGTAGAGGAGCGGCACGGCACCTTCATTCCCGGCACCTGCATTCCCGCCCCCATCATTTCCCGCCCCGTTCACGGCCCGCACCGCAGCGCGATAGTCATCGAGCAGCGGGTCCGCATCGGCAAATGCCCGCATAACGCCCTGCATGGCCTCCCCGGTCCGCTGCGCCTGATCGCCATGAAGGTCGTAAAGCCCGCAACCGGCATGGGTGTCGATCAGCGTCAATGCGCCGTCCTTGAGCTGCAAAGCCCGCACGATGGCAATCAGCAGGCTGTGCTTGACGACATCGGCACTGTTGCCTGCATGAAAGGAATGACGATAGTTCACGGTGCTTGGATATCCCGACGCTTTGTTCCGAACCTGCTGACAGGCGCGCCCGCTCATAGGCTGGCAGGCGCCGTCCACCAAGGTCCGAGCTGCTCGGAACCGCACGGGCGGCTCCCGCTGCACGTATAAATCCTGATAGGCCAATATCTTACCGGCAAGACTCGTGTGTTATCCTTATCCCATGTGGGTCGCAGGAAACGAGATGAGGCAAAGCAAGCGTGGCAGCATCAGCCTGCTGCTGCTTGCCTGCGCGCTCGTTCCGGCAACGGCACTTGCCCCCAAGCACGGCGCGGCGCTCGCCGTGCTTTCCCTTTCGCCAACAGGCTCTGCCTCCTACGCAGGCTGGGCAACCGGGCGCGGAGCCCGGATCATCGGGACGACGCCGCTTGGCGGAATAGTCCTCGACCATGCGCCCGATGGCGCCTTGTATTCTGCCCTAAGCCACGGCGCGATCGCGATTGCGGTCCCGCTTGGGCTGTGCACCAGTTCTCCCGGGATTGAAAAGTAATGGATCAGTTGCAGGCCCTTCGCGCAAACGGTCTTCGTGCCCTGGCGTTCGCATCGATCACGGGCGCCCTGATCGTCTGGCTCGGCGCAATCTGGGCAGGATCCGGATTCATGCCGCCGATCGCAGCGACGATTGCGGCCGCGCTCACCGCATATGTCGCCCTCAACGGCCAGGGTGACGCTACACAGCGCTGCGCCGTCGCGGCTGGCATCATGACCTTCCCGATGATCCTGCTCTATCAGTGGGCCGGATCGAGCTGGATGATCGACCTGCACATGGTCTTCTTCGCCTGCCTGGCGATTATCGTCGTTCTGGCAGACTGGCGCGCGATCATCACCGCAGCCGCCTTGACCGCCCTGCATCACCTGCTCGGCAACTTCGTCGCGCCCGAACTGGTCTACACCAATGGCGCCGATTTTCTCCGCGTAGTCCTGCACGCCGTCGTCGTGATTGCGGAAACCGCAGCGCTCGTTTTCCTCAGCGTCCAGTTGCAGCGCCTGATCATCGCCCAGGCAGAGGCAGAAGCGAACAAGCGCGCCATGGAAGAGGCCGCCGCTGCAGAACGGCAACGCGCTGCCGACGAGCAGAGACTGGTGATCTCGGCCGTGGAACAGCGGCTGGAGGAGCTGGCCGCAGGCGATCTTCGCACCAAGATCGACGTCGACTTTCCCCCGGCCTATGCGAAGCTCAAAGACAGTTTCAACGCCGCGACTACCGATCTCGACCGGCTTGTCGGTGCAGTCTCGACGACCACCTATCACATCACGCGCGGTTCTTCGGAAATCCGCAGCGCATCGGACGATCTGGCACGCCGCACCGAACAGCAGGCCAGCACTCTCGAACAGAACACCTCGGTCACGCAGGAAATCTCTGCGGAAATAAACCAGACCGCGCGGAATGCCGGCCAGACCCGCGAAGCCATCGGGGAAGCACAACAGTTTGCGCAAGCAGGCGGCACGGTTGTGTCCAGCGCAGTCGCTGCCATGAACGAGATCGAGCGCTCCTCGAACGAAATCGGCCAGATCATCTCCCTGATCGACGGAATTGCCTTCCAGACCAACCTGCTGGCCCTGAACGCCGGGGTCGAGGCAGCCCGCGCCGGCGATGCGGGCAAGGGCTTTGCCGTTGTCGCCAATGAAGTGCGCGCGCTTGCGCAGAGGTCAGCCGACGCGGCCAGCAGCATCCGCCACCTCATCCAGACTTCGAGCGAACAGGTCGCCCAGGGCGTCAGCCTGGTCGGCAGGACCGGCACGGTGCTCGATGACATCGTCACCAGGGTTTCGCAGGTCAGCGGCTCGGTATCGGAAATCGCAGACTCGGCGGTACGGCAATCGGCAGAACTCGCTCGCGTAAGCGGCTCATTCGCCAACCTCGACACGCTCACCCAGCAGAACGCGGCGATGGTCGAGGAAAGCAACGCCGCCGCCCACGAACTGGCCCGCGCGGCCGAGGAGTTGCGCCACCTCGTCAGCAGGTTCCGCACGTCGGACCACCATGCGCGCGCGGAGCGTTCACCCCCGGTGCTGAGAGTCGCCTGACCGCTCCTGCAATTCCCGCTCTTCCCTCTCCGGCAAATCCCTGACACCATGCCCTTAATGGATCGATTAAGAGTCGGTCCAAAAGGGAGAACGTGCGGATGGCGTTTGCTGGACAGGTCGTTTGGATTACAGGGGCTTCCTCCGGCATCGGCGCCGCGCTGGCGCGAACCTTGGCCGCACAGGGCGCGCAACTGATCCTTTCGGGACGGAACGAAGCCGCGCTTGCCCGGATCGCCAGCCAATGCGGCCAAGCCCTCGTCCTGCCCTTCGAGGCGACAGACTACACCGCCGCCGCCCAGGCGGCCGATCAGGCATGGGCCTGGCAAGGCCATGTCGACATTCTGGTCAACAACGCCGGCATCTCGCAGCGCTCGCTTGCGCTGGACACCGCCTTCCCCGTCTATGAACGCATCGTCGCGGTCGATCTGCTCGCTCCCATAGCCCTCACACAGGCGCTGCTGCCGCGCATGGCAGAGCGCAAGTCCGGCTGCATCGTCATGGTTTCCAGCATTGCCGGCAAGGTCGGCTCGCCGATGCGGACCGGCTACAGCGCGGCCAAGTTCGGGCTGTTCGGGTATTCAGACGCCTTGCGCGCCGAAGTCGCCGGGCTCGGCATCAAGGTCCACGTGATCGCGCCCGGTTCGATCCGCACCGACGTTTCGCGCAATGCCATTACGGCCGATGGATCGCGGCGCGGGGTCAGCGATGCGGTCATCGAAAACGGGCTGGACCCGGACATTGCCGCGGGAATGATGCTTGATGCCATCGCTGCGGGCGAGCGCGAGATCATCATGGGCGAGGGCATGGAGAAGGAAATTGGCGAATTGCGCCGCACGCCCGATGCCCTGCACGACCGCATGGCCGCAGTCGTCGCAGCAGGCTATGCGCAAAAGATGGACGAGGGAGCTCCGGAATGACTGCACTTGCGCGCGTGAAACTTGCCAGCGGAATCGAACTCGATGTGCTGGACGTCGGCCCCCGGGATGCGCCGGCGCTGATCTTCCTCCACGGCTTCCCCGAAAGCCACCGCACCTGGCGCCACCAGATTGCGCATCTTTCCGCCCGCTTCCGCTGCATCGCGCCCGATCAGCGCGGCTATCGCGGCTCGTCCAAGCCTGAGGGGGTGGAGAACTACACGCCCGACAAGCTGATCGGCGATATCTTCCAGCTTGCCGATGCCTTGGGCGTGCAGCAGTTCACGATCCTCGGCCATGATTGGGGCGGTGCGATTGCCTGGGGCGTCGCCCTGCTCGGCCAGGGTACGCGCGTTACCCGCGCCGTCATCGCCAATGCCCCGCACCCGGTGATCTTCCCGCGCCTTCTCTGGACCGACCGGCAGCAGCGCGAGGCCAGCCAGTACATGCGCGCCTTCCGCGATACCGCCAACGACGCCATGGTGCGCGAACACGGCCTCGGGGCGCTGCTGATGAAAGCCCTCAACTGGAACCGCTCGCCGGTCATGGAAGAGGAAGAGCGCGCCGCCCTGTTCAAGGACTGGTCGAACCCCGATGCCGCCATCGCCATGCTCAACTGGTATCGCGCCAGTCCGATGGCTGTCCCGCCGATGGACGCGCCGTTCGAGCTGCCGGCGGGCTATCAGGACGCCGCCGTCCCGCCGCTCAAGATCCCCACTCTGGTGATCTGGGCAATGGACGACATGGCTCTGCCCCCGTGCAACCTCGATGGCATGGACAAACTCGTCACCACTCTCACGGTCGAACCGGTGCACGATTGCGGGCACTTCGTGCCGTGGGAGGCACCGGACACGGTGAACGCCGCGCTCGACCGGTTTCTTGGCTGAGAATTATCGGCAAGCCGCCCAGCCGCCGGTGCGCTGCGCCTGATCGAGGTGCAGGTGATCGGCATGGGCGGCATTGTAGTCCGGTGACAGCACGGTCGAGAAACTCTGGCACGCAGCGTCGCGCACCGCCCGCAGGAACGCCGCTTTCTCGTCGCCCGCCCCCCAGTCCTTGAGCACCGAAACGCGGCGTCCGTCCTCCAGCACGAACGCGCTCACGTCGATGGCGTTGCCGGTCGCGTGCTCGCTCCACGTCCCTTGCTGCCCGCCGCCGATCCTGCGGCAATTGTTGGTGCCGAAATGCTCGACCGATGCAACAGCGCTGCCAATCAGCCGCTGCGCCGCAGGCTGGATGCCATGCTGCAGCCACAGGGCCAGCCCCGCATCGATTGCGCAGGTCGCCTGCGCTCCGCCCGGTGCCAGCCTCACCTTCGCCTGCGCCAGCCCTTGCAGAACCTGCCGGTCATCCCGCAGGCATTGCCCGTCGCCGGCAGGCGGCAGGGCCTTCGCCATGATTCCGCTGCCTTCCAGAAACCTGCTGCACACCGCTCGGTCACCCCGCAACGTCTGCAGCTTCATCGCCGTCGCCCAGCCCGGCGGATCGGCCAAGGCCAGCGGCGCCCATGGGTTATGCTCGGGATGCCGCTGCAGCCATTCACGCCCCGCCAGCCCCGCCGAGGCGATCACCAGCAGGACGACGACAGTGCGGAGAAAAGAGAGACGCATCCACTCTCAACCCGAAGGCGAGACGTTCGTTTCTGCAAGCGAGGCAGACCTTAGGGCAGCCACTCCACCCAGGCGCCGTGGGCATGGGCAGTGCCGAGCAATACAGGCTGCCTATCGCCGGGCCAATGACGCACGGTCAATTCGTGCCTGAAGGTCTGGCGATTGGTCTCAAGCATGACCCACGCCAAACGCCGAGATTCATCGGCCTTCGCGCCCTCCTCGGCCATCAGCGCCTCGATCCGCGCGCGGGTCTCACCCGGCAGGTATTGCCAGACGATGGAATGAAAAATCACGCGCGTGGTATCGGCGTCCTGCGGTGCCGCCAGCCGCTCGGCCACGAAGTCACCCGCATCCCTCTGCACCACATCTGGAGCCCGCTGCGCCGCAAGCGCAATCGCCGCATCGATCCGTCCGATGCGCTCCGTCACCTCGGCCCAGACATAGGACTTCAGCCGCAACGCCTGTTCCGGATCAGCCAGATTCATAGGCGCACGATCGCAGCCCTTGATGCCGATGATCTCGACCGGAGCCTGCGGCGGCGGGGGGCCGCGCCACTCCGGCACGATCCGCATTGGCGAATCCACGGGTCCAGCCGTCGTCCCGCCAAGGTCGAAGAAAAACCGCTCCATCATCGTGTTGACGCCGGCGCTCGCGCCCAGTTCGTTCAGTTCAAACCCTGGCCCCAGCCGCTCGGAAAGCCACAGCAGCGCCGCCATGATCGAAGCCGACCGCCCCGCCTCGTTGGTCTGCGGCGGCCCGTCGAGCCACGGCAGCAACTCGGCATCATGCTCGCGCGTTGCCGCAACCACCAGCGCATCGACCTGTGCCTGATCGGTCACCTCGCCGCGATAGACCGGGGCAAGCGCCAAGTCCTTGCCCGTCAGCACAAGGTTGTGATGCGCGCCCGCCAGCCGCAGCGGCAGCGCGTCCTCCAGCGGCTTTCCCGGCCAGGCAGCGATTCGCTTGCCGACCTCGGTATCGCCATCCAGCAGCCGCAATTGCGCCCGCACCACCCGTCCGGTGCAGGGTGCACCATTGTTCGTGGCGTGGTCTGCCTGCCATTCTATGGCTTTTGCGACCTCTTCGATCTCCATGATCGGGTTCATTCAGTTGCCCTTTGCGCCGTGCTGCCATAAGGGCGGCGGGTTATGTCCACCGCCGCACCGCTCGTTTTCGCCCTGCCCAAGGGCCGCATCCTCGACGAGGCCCTGCCTCTGCTCGAGAAGGCCGGGATCGTGCCCGAGGCCGATTTCTTTAACAAGGCCTCGCGCGCACTCTCCTTCGCCACCAACCGCGACGACGTGAAGATCATTCGCGTCCGCGCTTTCGACGTGGCGACCTTCGTGGCGCATGGCGCGGCCCATGCCGGCGTCGTGGGTTCGGACGTGATTGACGAGTTCGACTATGCCGATCTCTATGCCCCGGTCGATCTCGATATCGGGCACTGCCGCCTTTCGGTGGCCGAGCCGGTGAGCATGGTCGAAAGCGGCGCAAACGCGCGCGAAAGCCACGCCCGCGTGGCAACCAAGTACCCCAACCTGACGCGCCGCCACTTCGAAAAGCTCGGCGTTCAGGCCGAAGTCGTGAAGCTCAACGGCGCGATGGAACTTGCCCCTTCGCTTGGCCTTGCCAGCCGCATCGTCGATCTGGTTTCCACGGGCCGCACGCTCAAGGAGAACGGCCTGGTCGAAACCAGCCAGATCCTGCCCGTCTCCGCGCGCCTGATCGTCAACCGCGCCGCCTTGAAGACCGACAGCGCCCGCCTCGGCGCGCTGGTCGATGCTTTCCGCGAGATGGTCGCCGCAAGGAAGGCCGCCTGATGCTGCGTCTCAAGTCCAGCGATCCCGGCTTCGCCAAGGCCTTCGCCCGCCTCGTCAAGGATCGCCGCGAGAGTGACGAGAACGTTGCCCGCGATGTCCAGACGATCATCGACGACGTGCGCCTGCGCGGCGATGAGGCCCTCGCCGAATACACCGCCAAGTTCGACGGGCACACGCCCGGCGAGAACGACTGGCGCATTTCGCCCGAAGCCTGCCGCGAAGCCTTCGACGCGCTGAAGCCCGACCTTCGCGCCGCGCTCGAACTCGCCGCCCAGCGCATCCGCGATTATCACCGCGCCCAATTGCCGGAAAATCGCGACTATACAGATGCCAGCGGCATGCGCCTCGGCGCGCGGTGGAGCGCCGTCGATGGCGCCGGACTCTACGTCCCCGGCGGCCGCGCGGCCTATCCGTCATCGCTGCTGATGAACGCGATTCCCGCCAAGGTCGCTGGCGTCGAGCGCCTCGTCGTCGTCACCCCGACGCCCAAGGGCGAAGCCAATCCGCTGGTTCTGGCCGCGGCCCACCTTGCGGGCGCTGACGAAGTGTGGCGCGTCGGTGGGGCGCAGGCGGTGGCCGCGCTCGCCTATGGCACGGCACGAATCAAGCCGGTCGACGTGATCACCGGGCCGGGCAATGCGTGGGTTGCCGAAGCCAAGCGCCAGCTGTTCGGCGTGGTCGGCATCGACATGGTCGCCGGGCCTTCCGAAATCCTCGTGATTGCGGATGCCAAGAACGATCCGCAGTGGATCGCCGCCGACCTGCTCAGCCAGGCCGAGCACGATCCGGTCGCCCAGTCGATCCTGATCACCGACGATGCCGCCTTTGCCGATCAGGTCGCCGACATGGTCGGCGTCGAGATCGCCATGCTGCCCACGGCCAAGGTCGCCAAGGCCAGCTGGGACGATTACGGCGTGATCATCGTCGTGGACTCGCTCGATGAAGCGCCTGCGCTGGCCAATGCCCTTGCCGCCGAACACGTCGAGATCGCCACTGACGCCCCCCAAACTTTGTTCGACAAGATCCGCCATGCCGGCTCGGTCTTCCTTGGCCGCAAGATC
>JBEQCK010000023.1:0-27672 GCA_041639335.1 Novosphingobium sp. | reverse complement strand
GGGTGGTCGTGTAGACGCGGGTGCAGACGCCGCGCTTCTGCGGGTTCTGCTCCATCGCAGGGACCTTGGACTTGGCCTTCTGCGGTTCGCGGCCCTTGCGGACCAGCTGATTGATAGTGGGCATGTGAAAACTTCACCTGTAGTTCTGGCGCTTCGGCAGAAGGTGAAGGATGCGGGACCCGCGAAGTGCAATCCGGTCGCCATATCAGCCAACCGTCATCCCGGCGAAGGCCGGAACCCAGCCCAACGAGAAAGTCCCGCAGGGCCAATCGCAATCACGAACCGAAACGCTCCACCCGCAACTTTCGTCACCGGGTTACTTTGACGGATTACCTGGGAAACCCCAGACGCACCGGCAATGTTCAGCTCAAGCCACGGACGCAGCGAGGCCGCACCTGTGGTAGTGCGCGCCCCTACGCGGCTTTGGGGGCGGGGTCAAGGCCCTCCAATGGATCCCAGTAACTAATGGGCAGCAACAATTGCCGGGCTTGCCACGACATCGAGGCCCACTTAAGACGAAAGTTATAGCACAAGGAAGTGGCCATGCGAGCGGTTGAACAGATGAAGATCGACAGTGACGAACAAGAACGCGCGGCGATAGCCGGCGGTCGGCCCGCGCTGATCAGGAATTTGGCATCACAGGCCTATATGGTTACCGAAACATCTCACTGTCTTCTGAGTATGCAGCTACAATACTCATTGCTAGGAATGGCACAGGAAAAACGACACTGCTTGGAGCACTTGACGCGTTCCTAAAGATGCAGCTTAACAGACTTCGCGAGTTACAGTTCGATACGATCTACTGCTCCATAAGGGGAATAAGTGGACGACTTATATTAACCCATGATGACTTAATTACCTTCTTACAGCCGTCAAACGATGGTGAAATAAATCGACTGGCCGGCCGGACTGGAATAGATGCCGCACGCGTGCTTGAGTTCCTACTCAGCGACTATAGGGTAGCATTGTCCAACTGGCATAACGATTATGACACGAACAGCATCACTAATGCCCTGTTTCGCTCCTTCAGCCATGATCACGCTAATGTCTTAAAGGCTTGCGACAGCGCCTATGGCTCATTGTTCGCACGTAGCGCGAACCTTAAGGCGCTAAAGGATGCGTTAGACGGCGCACTTCGCGCATATGAGGTTGTCTATCTGCCTACATATCGGCGTGTTGAATTAGCCTTAACAGACGATTCTGAGGACAGAAAACGCCATGGCAGAACAAAGCCAAAGTTAAATTTAACCTCAAGCGGCCTTCATACCGCCGAGATTCAGTTTGGGCTTGGCGACATTTCAGATCGCCTGTCCCAGCTCAACACAAGCGTTATCACGAGATCCAATCGGGAATATCGCGCCATTAGCGAAAATATAATAAATGAGCTTATTGGAGGATATGAAGTTCCGGATGACGCCGCAATTCCGGACCCGGAGGAACTGAAATTGTTCTTTTCCCGGCTTGAATCTAGCAGAATGGTAATCGGACCTCAGTATTCCCGCATAAGCGCGCCAGATTTTGCAAAAATTTACAGCAGCGACGGGGTCCCGCCAGAGTCAGCAAAATTTCTTCGGTATTTTCTAAATAAGCTCTACGGAATTCTGAATATAACTAAAGAAATAGAGCAACCAGTCGGAGATTTTATCAAGAGCTGTAACAAATATTTGTCGGCAGCAGAGCCAAGCACTCGCTCTCCAAATGAAGCAGATCATAGAGGTCTTTTAGAGATAGACGCTAAGGCGCTTAAATTAAATCCCAGAAACCTTAGCGTGCATGTGGAGAGCCTGCCAGCGCGTGAACCTATTTCTTTGGACGCACTATCGTCCGGTGAAAAGCAGATGGTGTCACTTTTTGCACGTATGCACCTCTATCCCAAAAAAAAGATCGTTCTTATCGATGAACCGGAGCTCTCACTTTCTATAGACTGGCAAAGAGGAATCTTAATTGATGTGCTCCTCTCACCTAGCTGCGAGCAGGTAATCGCGATTACCCATTCCCCGTTCGTTTTTGATAATTCGCTTGAACCCTATGCCAAGACTCTTGGACTGTCTTTAAACCATCAAGACCAAGCAGGCGAGGAGGCTTTTTCCTGGAATCAGGACGAGAATGGGCAAGAAGGTGACTTACGCTAAGATGTCCGACCCCTATATTCACGCGCTTGTTGCAGCACGCAAAAGCTCATCTGTCGCCAAATTGCGTTTCTTAAATTTTCGATCGAAACATCCCAATGGTCCAGTCATCGTTGTCGAGGGTGATGATGATAAAATCGTCTATTCTTACTGGATCAGCCGTTGCCGAGAGGATTTGGCATACGAGTTTTTCGTCTGTAAAGGAAAATCAAATGTTAAGAAGTTAAAGAACGTGCTTTTTGAGGATAAATCAGGTGCTCAGAAAGACGTTCTTTTCTTTGTTGACCGTGATTTTGACGATCTGGCCGGTTTTGCATGTCATGAGCACGTCTTTATGTTGGACCGCTATTCGGTTGAGAACTATCTCGTGGACCACGGATGCATTCTACCTACCTTAGCCGTGGCATTTCCGGGAAATCTTGAAAAAAATATTCGCGAAAGCGTTGCTTCGGCATTCTCATCGGATTTCGAGGATTTTCTCAAAGTCAGCGCCGAAATAAACTTCCGCGTGTTCCTTGCTCGAAAATGTGGAGCGGATATTGACGATAACATGCCTCGTTCCGTAAGTCACTTTGCTCACATAGCGGTAGGCAAGGTGATCTCACTAGATGTTTCGATCATCGATTTATTGCCGTTCGACTGCTCTTTGTTGGAGGACGAACTGACGGCGCTTGAGGAGGAGTTTGCCAAATTGTCGCCTCTTGAGCGTTACCGTGGTAAGTTCAACATGAGCTTTTTTAGAAAATGGATTGAGCAATTGTGCAGTGAATACCGGAACGGTCGAGACGGAATTTTTCCCGGTGATAAGGAGAGTGATGGGAAGATTAAGCACGAAGAATTTAGCATTGGATCTCTCGCATTTCGAAGCACATTACCTACAGGTTTCAAAGAGTTTATCAGTCGTTACTAACGAGCTTCGGCGTTATGTCTGATTTTCATTATGGTGAGCTTCGCGATGACACGTTACTGAATCCTCAAACTTCCCTCGCGAATTGCAACCTGGACCTCCTACAGCGCTCATCCGGGTAGATGTAGCGGCATGAGTCAAGTTAGCCGTTCCTTGCGGCTTGCGCGATGAGCTGATGATGTGGGTTTGCTGGGTGCTCGTCTCTTGCGTGATGCCCACCCTCCAGCCCCTCCCGCCTGCGGGAGGGGAGTCAGGCAGGGCGGTCGTAGCTGGGGCGCCAGTTGCCGTCTTTCGTGCCCTTGCGGAGGAAGATCTGGCTGGCGAGCAGGACTCCGGCGAGGATGATGAATACGCCGGCCAGATCGAGGAGTTTGGCGAGGTGCTCGATCAGGGTGTGGAGCTGGGTCATGGTGCCCTCGCAACGTGTGGGGGTGTGGGGTGTTCGGGTTGGGTTGTGGGTGCGATGGCCATTCCCGGACGCTTTCGCTTGCGGGAGGGGCTGGATGGGGCTTCGGCCCCTCCACCATCTGCGATGGTCCCCCTCCCCGTTCCGGGGAGGAATTTTTGGGGGCGCTTTGTTGCGGGTGCCCCTCCACCACCTTTGGTGGTCCCCCTCCCCGGGGCGGGGAGGTTCTTGAGGGTGCGCCGTTGCGAGGGTGCCCCTCCACCACCTCCGGTGGTCCCCCTCCCCGGGGCGGGGAGGAACGGGTGGCGACTGCTCGGCGGCGGACTTCTCGGGTGCGGCGGGTGGATTTGGTCGATGACTCGGCGCTGGCGTTTGTGCCGTTTGTGCATGTGGCGCCGCGGCGGAATTCGATCACGCCGGAGAAGCAGCGGCGGTTTATCGAGACTCTGGCGGCGACGGGGATCGTCAGCCAAGCCGCGCTGCGCATCGGGGCTTCGGTAGAGGCGCTTTACAAGTTGCGGCATCGGGCGGGCGCGGAGGACTTTGCGCGGGCGTGGGATGCGGCGGTGGAGCGGGGCTATTCGCGGCTGGAGGACTGTGCGCTCGAGCGGGCGATTGCCGGGGAGGAGCGGCCGGTGGTCTCTCGCGGGAAGGTTGTCGCCACGTGGACGCATCACAATACCGGGCTGCTGATGTTCCTGCTGCGCGCGCGGCGGCCGGAGAAGTATGGCGCGGTCAGGGTCGGCGACTTGCGCGAGGGGCATCCGGTCTATGAGGCGCTGAAGGTGCGCTGGGAAGCCGAGCGTGCGGCGGCGGATGCGGCGCGGGCCGATGGGGCGCGGGCTTCGCTGCGGGCGAAGTTGCTGGGGATGCGGGAGGCGGTGTTGCGGGAGGGGGCGTTGCAGGAGGAGGTGCCGGGCGGCGCCGGCTTCTCCCCTGCTGGCCCCTCCCCTGCTGGCGTTTGCGCTCCCTCCCCAGACGGGGAGGGATGAGCGTTCAGTCTTCGGCGGCGGTGGGCGTGAGGATCTTGTCGGCGATGTCTTCCATGCGCTGGCACATCAGGGCGAGCGTGGCGTCCATGGCGGCAAGGCCGGCGGGGCTGAGGTGGACGAACGTGCGGCGGCCATCACGGCCATCGTCCTCACGCTCGACCAGGCCGCGCGCCTCGAGGATGCGCAGCCAGCGCAGCGCCGTGGTCGGCGGGACATGGGCGCCGATGCAGGCGCTGGTGGTGGGCACGCGGCGGTTCTCGCGCCCGGCGACGTAGAGATCGAGCAGGATGTCCCAGGTGGGCTCGCCGAAGAGATCGGCGGGCAGGTGCTTGTGGCGGCGGCGGCGGGCGGCGTAGAACTCGCGCGCGGCGACGGTGTGGCGGGCGATGGTCGCCTCGTCGAGCGCCGGGGCGGCGGGCGCGGCGAAGGCGGGCGCTGCCGGAGCGGACGGGGCGCCGACGATGGTGAGGCTGGCCCGGCGGCCGACGGAATCGCGCCGGGGTGGCGCACTGCGCATGGAACGTACGGTCATGTCTGTGGCTCCCGTGACATGGGATGAATGGTAAGGCGGCGATGTCTTGCGGTGACCGGCTGCGGGCCGGGGTGCCTAGGGCGTCAGGTGAGGCGCCAGGCGTGGTAGCGGCCGATGCGGTCGGTCCGCTGGAGATGGGCGGTGGTGCCGAGGAGGAGCGCGGCGCTCTGTATGGCGATGGGCAGCTGGCTCATCGCGAAGTAGCCGTAGCGGACGAGCGAGAGGTCAACCATCTTGGCGAGATGGGCGAGGATCAGGATGACCTGTCCCGAGCAGGCCCAGAGCGGCCAGCCGCGGTTGGCGCGCAAGGCCACCCACAGCAGCCCGGCGAGCGCCCAGCTGTCGATGATCAGGTGCCCCGGGTCGATCGCGAAGAAGGCGGGGCTGCCGAACAGCGCGTGGTTGGCGAGATCGAGCAGGATGGTCGCGATCAGGATGGTCGCGACCATGCGCTCCGGCTCCTCGCCCTTGCGCAAGGCAAAGACGAGGATACCGACAAAGGCGATGCGAGCGGCCCAGATCATGAGCATTGCTTCAACCCCTGCCCGCTGCCGAAACCACCAGCGTCCTGAGCTCAGGCCGCATCGACCAGAGCGACCGGGTGGGCGGCATCGCCGAGGGAGCCCGTGGGCGGGCAATCGTCGACCAGGCCCGAGCCCATTTCGCGGCCGACGTCGAGCAGCTTGCCGTGGACGCGGGCGAGTTCGCCGCTGGCATCGAGCACCGCCTTCTGGCTGGCGGCGAGGCGGAGCAGCGCATCCTGACCTGTGAACGGACCGACCGGCGTCTCGCGGCGGGCGCGGACCATGGTGGCGAGCAGGTTGGCTTGGCGGATCAGCGCCTCATCGAGTGCAGCCTCGGCATCGTGGAGATCGCGGGTGATGCGCAGGCCGTGGACAGCCGTGGCATTGCCGGCAGCAGCAGCGGCGGCGCGGCCCTTGGCCTGTGCACCATTGGCTTTCCCGAAAGTCATCGCGATCGTGTTGTCAGTAGCTTTCATCTTCACACCCTGTCCCGCCCTGTTGCCAGAACGGACCCCTTCATGTGGACGCCGACGCCCCCGCGCCGGAAATCCGGTTCATGGAAGGAGATGGTCGGTGAAGGACCTTGCCCTACTGGTCGAGCATGGTGGACAGCTGCACGAACATGCTCAGCCCACCCAGCACGATCAGGATCAGGAACACCGTTATGCCGCCAATATACCCCAGCCGCAGAAGGGTGCCGTTCGGCCCGTCGAACATCTCCGGGAGGACATGATGATAGGCCATCCCGTCAGCCTCGGCCGGCGCCTGGCGCCTGCGTTCGACCGGAGCATCGGCCCGACCCTCGATCCCGGGTGCATCATGCACCGGAAGCCTGGCCTCTGCTCCTGACGGTCCGACATCCATGTCATCCCGAGAGCTGTTTTCGACGGGAAGTGGCGGAAAACCTATATGGGAATCTTCATATACGGGTTGTTCGTATGTCTCCACCAAGCGGCGATAGGCTTGGGCGACCTCGCCCCGGGTGGCCACGCCGAGCTTGGCCCTGGCCAGCATGATGCGCTGATCGACGGTATGGGGCGAAATCCCCAACTGCCGCGAGATCTCCTTCGAGGTCATATGCTGAATCAACAGATCGAGAACCTCTCTCTGCTTTGCCGTCAGCTCGACCAGCGGATTGTCGCAAAGTTCGCCCGTCACAATCATTGCAGTGATGAATCCCGACTATTCCCAGCCTGCGAAAAAGGTAAACGCCCGGCGCTGTCAATTCTGCACGAACGCCCGGGATTTGCCAAATATTCTTTCATTAACCGTAATATAAACGTGATCGACCGGTTAAAACCCGCTTAACATCCGGCCGTGCCGGACTGGCACAGCCAAACTGCTGTTCAGGGCGCTTACGGCGTGCAAAAATGGCATGGGGAGTCCGAATCAGGACAGGACAGGTCGGGAATGCGCAGGCGTAACACGGGGCGAGTCGTGGCGACCGGACGAGCCATCCTTGCGCTTGCATTCCTGCTCGCCCTGGTGCTGGACCCGACCGTGCCGGTGCGTGGCGCGTTCTTCGGCTACAGCCTGCTTTCCGCCTACACGCTGTGGACGGCGGCACTCATGGTGCTGGCCTGGCGAAGCTGGTGGTTCGATTTCCGGCTTGCCCCTGCCGCGCAGGCGATTGACGTCACGATCTTCATAGCGTCGGTCTATTTCACCGAAAGCCGCTATACCGAGTTCCAGAGCCCGTTCCTGGCACTGGCCGCATTTCTGCTGGTTGTCGCCATGGTCAGATGGAACTGGCGGGCCACTGTCGTCACCGCCATCGTCCTGCTGATGACGAACCTGTTGTTCGGGATGATCCTGTATTACTGGGGCGTCGATATCGACCCCTATCGCTTCGTGCGGCGCACGGTCTACATGATCCTGCTCGCCTCGATGCTGATCTGGCTGAGCATGTCCCGATCGACTGGCCGCATGGCCGTGCTGCCCGAGCCGGCGGGCATACCGGGCGAGAGGCGCGACCTCGTGTTCGATGGCGCTCTCAATCTGCTCATCCAGTCATTCGGTGCGCGCAATGCGGCCTTCGCCTTCGCCAGCAGCGAGGAACCGTGGATCGACCTGCGCCGGATCGACGACGGGCAACCGGACAGACAGCGCCTTTCACCCGAAACCTTCGCCGAGGAACTTCTCACACCCCTGTCCGCCTCGCTCATCGACATGAAGCGGGGCAGGCAATTGGTCGAGGTCCCCGGCGACGACACGTTCGAAGCCCGTGCAGAACAACTGGATTCACGTTTGGCGACCCTCCTCGGCGTCGAGAACGGAATGATTGCCTCGGTGCGCAGCGTGATGGGATCAGGCCACCTCGTGGTGTGGAACGCCCACGCCCTTAGCTTTGACGATGTCGGCCTGATGTCGGCCATCGCCCGCGAGTTCGGGCAGGCGCTGGACCGGGAGGAAATGGCCCTGCTTGCCCGCACCGCCGCAGAAACGGGCGTCCGGCACGCTGTTGCGCGCGATCTGCACGACAGCGTGGCCCAGTTCCTGGCGGGCACGCTGTTCCGTCTCGAAGCGCTACGCCGCTGGATCCGCGAAGGCAACGATCCCGAAGGCGAAATCGATTCGATCAAGAATGCGCTGCGCCGCGAACAGGGGCAGCTGCGCCTGCTGATCGAACGGCTGAGGCGGGGACAGGAAAGCGACCGGCGGACCGATATCACCGAGGAGCTGCGCGATCTCCTGGCCGAGGCAGGTGCGCATTGGCACATCTCGACCGAGCTGGCACTGACAGGTGCCCCCCAACCGGTATCGGTGCAGCTTTCGCACGAGATCCGCCAGCTCGTGCGCGAAGCAATTGCCAACGCGGCGCGCCATGGCAAGTGCAGCAAGGTGCTGGTCACCCTGACCGAATGTGACAGCGAGCTGCGCCTGAGCATCACCGACGATGGTGTCGGCTTCCCAACCTTCGGCAATGCCGCGCGACCACGCTCGATTTCGGAACGTGTCGAAGCACTGGGCGGAAGCTTCAGACTTGATTCCAGCAGAGGCGGCGCTCGTCTCGAAATTGCCTTAAGATCCGGAGAACTTGCATGATTCCAGTCCTAGTGGCCGATGACCACGGCTTCATCCGCGCCGGCGTGGAAGCGGTGTTGCGCGGCACCCGGTTCTCGGTGGTGGCTGCCACCGCAAGTGGCGAGGAGACGCTGGATGCGATCAAGACCCACGATCCGGCCATCGTCCTGCTTGATATCAACATGCCCGGCATGAACGGGGTCCAGACGCTGGAAGTCTTGCGCGACCGTGGCGACAAGCGCCCCGTCGTGCTGCTGACCGCGGAGATCAATGATCGTCAGCTGATCTCGGTGATGCGCGCCGGTGTAGAGGGTATCGTTTCGAAGGACGGGGCGGAAGACGGTCTGGTCGACGTGCTGGAGAAGGTCCATGGTGGCCAGAAGGCCATCGAACCGATCTTCCTGCAGCGGGCCATCGATCTGTCGTTGCGCCCCGATGCGCAAGGGCCACTGGCCAAGCTCAACCCGCGCGAGCGCAAGATCGCCGGGCTTGTCGCCCGTGGCCTGCGCAACCGGGACATCGGTGCGGAACTGGGCATCGGCGAAGGCACAGTGAAAGTCTACCTGCACACGATGTACCAAAAGCTGGGCATCGACAATCGCACCGAGCTCGCGCTGCTGGCTGTGAACGAGCAGGACAACTGAGCACTCCGGCGGGCTCGGAAGAACAGCGGGACCCCGGGTCAGGCCCGGGGTGACGACAGGTTTTGAGGCTGCGGGCAGTTGGTCTGAACGGCTGGAATGGGGTGATTGCGGCGAGTCTACATTCGTGAGATTGTTATGGTTTGGATCGACGCCTGCGCAAACTCAGAATGTGAAGAGCCATGAACGCATACGCACTCTTTTTTGTCCTTGTCGGTGCCGCCTCAGCGCTGGTGTGCGGATATGTCGCGCTCACGCCAACTAAAGAACTCATGCAAGGCGCTCCCCCAGAGTTCCAACCAACTCTCCTCGACCAAAACCTGCCAGGATGGCGCCGGGTCGCTGCCGCTGCGAGCCTTCTGGTATGCTTGGCAATCATCGCTCTAGGTTTTTGGCTGGACATTAAGCTTTAAGTAGCGTCCGCAAGTGGGCGTAAGCCGCCCCACCGGCAAGGGTCTGCTTTAGGGTCCTGACTGGCTGCTTTTGCCTCCTCAACAACACCGCGAAGGTCAGTAGCTGCGGGGCAGGCCGAGAACGTGTTCGGACAGGAACGACAGGATGAGGTTCGTGCTGATCGGCGCGACTTGATAGAGCCGCGTTTCGCGCAGCTTGCGTTCCACGTCGTATTCCTCGGCAAAGCCGAAACCGCCGTGGGTCTGGACGCAGGCGTTGCCGGCTTCCCATGAGGCATCGGCGGCGAGCATCTTGGCCATGTTGGCCTCCGCGCCCATCGGCAGCCCGGCCTCGTACATCCGTGCCGCCTCGCGCACCATCAGTTCGGCCGCGCGCATGTTCGCATAGGCCTTGGCGATGGGGAAGGCGACGCCCTGGTTGGCGCCGATGGCGCGGCCGAACACCTGCCGCTCCTTGGCGTACTCGACCGAGCGGCGCGTGAACCACTTGGCATCGCCGACGCATTCCGCCGCGATCAGCACGCGTTCGGCATTCATGCCCGAGAGGATATAGCGGAAGCCCTTGCCCTCTTCGCCGAGCAGGTTTGCGGCGGGGATGCGCATGTTGTCGAAAAACACCTCGGTCGTCGCGTGGTTCATCATCGTGCGGATCGGGCGGATGGTGAGCGATTTGCCCACCACCTCGCGCATGTCGACGATGAACACCGAAAGCCCGTCGGTCTTCCTGGCCACCTCCTCGCGCGGGGTGGTGCGGGCGAGCAGCAGCATGAGGTCGGAATGCTCGGCGCGGCTGGTCCAGATCTTCTGGCCGTTGACCACGTATGCGTCGCCATCGCGACGGGCGAAGGTGCGCAAGGATGTGGTGTCGGTGCCGCTGGTCGGCTCGGTCACGCCAAAGGCCTGCAGGCGCAACTCGCCGCTGGCGATCTTCGGCAGATACTGGCGCTTCTGCTCTTCCGAACCGTGGCGCAGGATCGTGCCCATGATGTACATCTGCGCGTGGCAGGCCCCGCCATTGCCGCCCTCGGACTGGATCGTCTCGAGGATCGCGGCGGCGGCGGACAGGCCAAGGCCCGATCCGCCGTATTCCTCGGGGATCAGCACCGAAAGCCAGCCAGCCTGAGTCAGCGCGTTGACAAACTCGGTGGGATATTCGCGCTTCTCGTCGAGCTTGCGCCAGTATTCACCCGGGAATTGCGCGCAGAGCTTGCGCACGCCTTCGCGGATTTCGCCGTGGTCCTCGGCATCGTAGGGCGAAAGGATCATCGCGCGGCCTCGAACACCGCGGCGATCCCCTGGCCACCGCCGATGCACATCGTCTCCAGCCCGTAGCGTCCCCCGCGACGCTGCAATTCGCGGGTCAGGTTGGCGAGGATGCGGCCGCCGGTGGCGCCGATGGGGTGGCCGAGCGAAATGCCCGAGCCGTTGACGTTGAGCATGTCGTGGCGGCTGTCATCGTCCGACCAGCCCCAGCCCTTGAGACAGGCGAGGATCTGCGGCGCGAAGGCCTCGTTCAGTTCGATCAGGTCGATGTCGCTCCACGACAGGCCGTTGCGCGCAAACAGGCGATCGGTGGCGGGCACCGGGCCATAGCCCATGCGCGAGGGATCGCAGCCGGCCGCGGCCCATGAATGGAACCAGGCGATCGGCTCCAGCCCCAGTTCGTCGAGCTTGTCCTCGGCCACGACGAGGCAGGCGGCCGCGGCATCGTTCTGCTGGCTGGCGTTGCCTGCGGTGACGACGCCCTTTTCAAGCGGCTTGAGCTTGCCGAGCGACTCCATCGTCGCATCGGCGCGATAGCCTTCGTCGTGCGCGAAGGTCACCGGATCGCCTTTTTTCTGCGGGATGCTGACCGGGACCAGTTCGTCGTCGAACAGGCCCTTGGCCCAGGCGGCGGCGGCGCGCTGGTGGCTCCGCACGGCGTAGGCGTCGCAGGCCTCGCGGCTGATGGCGAAGTCGCGGGCGAGGTTCTCCGCCGTCTCGATCATCCCGGAGATGACGCCATAGCGCTCGATCGGCTGGCTCATCACGCGCCCGCGCGTCAGCCGGTCATGCAGCGTCAGCGAACCTGCGCGCACGCCCTTGCGCACGTCGGTGGTATAGTGCTCGACGTTGGACATGGATTCGACGCCGCCCGCCACGACCACGTCCGAAACGCCGGTCTGCACCATCATCGCGGCATTGACGATCGCCTGCAGGCCGGAACCGCAGCGCCGGTCAAGCTGATAGCCGGGCACTTCCTCGGGCAATCCGGCCAGCAGCCAGGACCAGTGCGAGATGCACGGCGCTTCGCCGTTGCCGTAGCCTTGCGCGAAGATCACGTCGTCGACGCGGGTGGGGTCTATCTTCGTCCGCTCCATCAGCGCGGTGAGTATGGTCGCGCCGAGTTGTCCGGCAGTGAGCGCGGAGAGGCTGCCCCCGAACTTGCCGACGGCGGTGCGGATCGGGGCGACGATGGCGGCTCTGCGAAGGGTCATGGTCATTCCTTGTCTGAAGTGGCGACGACGCCCTTGTCGATCAGGGCGGCGATCTCGCCCGAGGACAGGCCCAGCCGCTGACTGAGCACTTCCTCGCTGTTCTGGCCGAGGTATGGCGCGGGTAGCGGGTCGCCTGCCTCGCGGCCGGGAATGTTGGCGAAGCTGCGCGGCGCGGGATATTCGAAACCGCTCGGATTGGCGGGCGATGGTCCGAACAGCGGGTTGTTGGTGACGAGGTCGGGATCGCGCGCCATTTCGTGCATCGTGCGATAGCGTTCGAAGGTTGCTCCGGCATTGGTCAGGCGTTCGGCAAGCGCGGCATAGGTGAACTGCTCGGCCGCTTCCTGGAACATCGAGAACAGGCGGTGGCGGTGGACGAAGCGGTGATGGTCGCTCAGCCCGAAACTGACGCCCAGTTCCGCTTCGACCGCGGCCAGATCGTCGGTCAGCCCGAAGGCCTCGACAGTGGCCTTCCATTGCTTCGGCGTCAGCGCGGCAACCATGAAGCGCTTGCCGTCGGCGCTTTGGAAATCGCGCCCGAACGCGCCCCAGATGGCATTGCCGATGCGCTCGCGATCACCCCCGCGATAGAGCATTTCCGCTGCCGCTCCGGCGTTGAACGCCGTGCCGATGGCAACATCGCCCAGCGGCACGCGCAGCTCGCTGCCCTCGCCTGTGGCATCGCGATGCCTGAGGCCCGCCAGCAGCGCAAAGGCGCAATAGGCACCGGTGATGAAATCCCAGGCCGGCAGGATCTGGTTGACCGGCGGCGCGGTGCTTGCGTCCCAGTCCTCCGGCCCGGTCATCAGGGGATAGCCCGATGCGGCGTTGACAGTGAAGTCCATTGCCTGCCGCCCGTCATGCCAGCCCATGATCCGCACCGAGACGAGATCAGGCCTGCCCGCCGCAATCCGCTCATGCGCCATGAAGCTTGTCCCCGGCAGGTTGGTGATCACCTGCCCCACCTTGCGTGCCAGCTCCACGGCCAGTTCGCGTCCCTCAGGCGTCTGCAGGTCGAGCGCAACGCTCTTCTTCGCGCGGTTGAGGTTCTCCCACGACAGCGAGCGGCCCTCGCGGGTCATCATGTAGCGCTTGTAGTCCAGCCCGCCGCGCCGATCGTCGATGCGGATGACCTCCGCGCCCATCTGCGCGCAGTAGAGGCCTGCGGTCGGCGAGGCGACGAAGGACGAAACCTCGACGATCGAAAGCCCTGAGAGCAGCTGGTACATGGCCTACCAGACGGTCCCTTCGCTGGCGAATTCACGCAGCAGGTGCTTGGCGATCTGCAACTGCATGATCTGGCTGGTGCCTTCGTAGATGCGCAGGATGCGCGCATCGCGGAAGAAGCGCTCGGCCGGATATTCGGCAAGATAGCCGGCGCCGCCGAACACCTGCACGCAGCGATCGACCACGCGCCCGCAGGCCTCGGACGAGAACAGCTTGGCCGCTGCCGCCTTGCGCTGGATGTTCTCGCCACGGTCGGCGCGGGCGCAGGCATCGGCGACCATGCATTCGGCGGCGTAGAGGTCGGCCTCGCTGTCGGCCAGCATCGCCTGGATCAACTGGAAATTGGCAATCGGCTCGCCAAAGGCCTTGCGCTCATTGGCATAGCGGATCGCAGTATCGAGCGCGCGGCGCCCCATGCCCACGCCCATGCCGGCCACCGAAAGCCGCCCGTTATCAAGGCTCTGCATTGCGATCTGGAAGCCCCGCCCTTCCTCGCCACCGACCAGTGCCGAACCCGGAATGTAGACATCCTCCATGATCACGTCGGCGATGTGGGCGCCCGATTGGCCCATCTTCTTGTCGGGCTTGCCCACGGTGATTCCCGGCGTCGACATATCGACGATGAAAGCCGAGACGTGGGCGTTCTTGGGCAGCGCCTCCTTCGAGGTGCGCGCCATGATCAGCCCGATCTTCGCCGAAGGGCTGTTTGTGATGTAGCGCTTGGTGCCGTTGAGGCGATAGCCGTTGCCGTCACGCACCGCCGTTGTCTGCATGGCGGCGCTGTCCGATCCCGAACCCGGCTCGGTCAGGCCGAAGCAGGCAATCTCGCCGCTGGCGATGCGCGGCAGCCATTCGGCCTTCTGCTCTGCCGTGCCGTAGTTCTTGATCGCGCTGCCGGTCATGCCGATGTTGATCGACACGGTGGAGCGATACGCCGGCGAGGCATAGGCCATGTGCATCACGGTCGTGATGTACTGGCTGATGTTCATGCCGGCCCCGCCGAACTCCTCTGGGATGGTGATGCCGAACAGGCCCATCTCGCGCATTTCGTCGAGGATGTCGTCGGGAATGCGGTCATTGGCGATGACATCGTCTTCCGCCGGGATCAGGCGTTCGCGCACATAACGGCGCAGTTGTTCGAGGAACTGCTCGAAGATGTCCGGGTCCATTCCGGGATTAGCCATGTCGAAAATTCCTCAAACAGGATCGTAGGGGAAGACGTGCGCCGAAACTTCGTCGGCACGTGCGAACGAGGGGCGGAACGCCGGGATCAGTTCCTCGGCGATGGCCACGGGCGTCCAGCCATCGAGCTTGACCATGGAGCGCACCGGGCGCGGCTTGTCGAACAGCAGAATCTCGTTCTTGCGCACCGAGAAGATCTGGTTGGTCACGTCCCTTGAAAGGTCCGAAGCGAGGTAGGCGACAAGCGGCGCGATCTTGTCGGCGCTCATCGTCTGCATCCGCTCCACCCGCAGCTTCTGCTCAGGCGTTTCCGCCGGGATCGAGGCGGTCATGCGGCTCCACGCAAACGGCGCGATGCAGTTCGAGCGCACGCCCCAGCGCGCCATGTCGAGCGCGATCGACTGCGACATCGCCACCAGCCCCAGCTTCGCCGCCGAATAGTTGGCCTGGCCGACGTTGCCGATCAGGCCCGAGGTGGAGGTGAAGTGGATGAAGCTGCCCGAGAACTGTTCGCGGAAGTAGGGCGTTGCCGCCTTCGAGACATTGAACGCGCCCGTCAGATTGACGTCGATGACGCTCGTCCAGTCCTCGTAGGACATCTTGTGCCAGATCGTGTCGCGCAGGATGCCGGCGTTGTTCACCACCGCGTCGATCCGCCCGAAGCGCTGCACCGCATCGTCGACGATGCTTGCCGCGCCCACCGGATCGGCGACGCTGGCGAGATTGGCCCAAGCCTTTCCGCCTGTTGCAACGATATCGTTGACCGTGGTCTGGGCCGGGCCTGCATCCCCGCCGTCGCCACCCTGCGCCACGCCCGGATCGTTGACGATCACCGCCGCACCTTCGCGAGCGCAGAGCAGCGCGATTTCGCGCCCGATCCCGCGCCCGGCGCCGGTTACCGCAACGACCTTTCCATCCAGCACGCCGGCCATCCGAATCTCCCAACGGTGTCTTATTGACACTCTTGTTAAGCGACCGGTTAAACCATTTCAACTGCTAGCATCGACGCCTTTGGAACAGGTCTTCACAATCACCCGCAATTGTGGTGTGGGAGTTCAACCAATCACCTTGTGATTGAACCAAGGGTGGCTGCCGATGCGCTTCAAGGGCCTCGATCTCAACCTGCTCGTCGTGTTCGACGCGCTGATGGAAACCCGCAGCGTGACGCGCGCGGCAGAGCGGATCGGCCTGACCCAGCCCGCGACCAGCGCCGCGCTGCGCCGCTTGCGCGACTACTTCAATGACGAGATCGTCGTTGCCGTGGGCAAGCGCATGCACCCCACGCCGTTTGCGGAAGGACTCCACCCGCAGATCCAGCTGGCCCTGCGCGGGGTAGAGCGTGCGATCACCACGCCCACCGCGTTCGATCCGACGACCTCGACCCGCCGCTTTCGCATCGTCAGTTCCGACTATATCATGGTCGCCGTGCTGGTCCCCCTGATCGAGCGCTTTGCCGTGACGGCGCCGGGCGTGCGGGTGGAGATCATCCAGCCGACCGAACAGGCCGTGTCCGAACTGGAATCGGGCAAGGCCGACCTCCTTGTCACCCCCGAACCGTTCCTTGCCGCCTGGCATCCCCATGAAGTCCTGTTCGAGGAGGAGCAGGTGGTAGTCGGCTGGGCGGAGAACCCGGTGCTGCAGCGGGGCCTGACCGAGGAAGACTTTTATGCTGCCGGTCACGTCACCGTGGCCTTCGGCGCCAATCGCACCGCCGCCTTTGCCGATTCCACGCTATCGCGCATGGGGCGCGAACGGCTGGTCGAAGTTACCGTATCCAGCTTTGCCTCCGCGCCGTGGTTCATCGAGGGCACGGCGCGGCTTGCCGTCCTGCACGAACGCCTCGTGCGCCAGATCGCGAGGCGCTTCAATCTGGCCTGGGCGCCAATGCCTTTCGCGTTCCCGAAGATGCACGAGATGATGCAATTCCACGAATCGCGCGCCGACGACGCCGGGCTCAACTGGTTGCGCCAGCAAATGCGCGAAGTTGCGGCGGAGGCGGCTTGAAACCCGGTGCAGGACTGCCCGATTGCACCGCGAAGTTGTGAAGAGCATATTGGCATCATGGACAAGACAGAAGCGATTGCCAGATTGAAGCCTCTCGAACGCCGTCTTCGTGCGCGCGGCATCAACGCGCTTTATGTCTTCGGATCGACCGCGCGTGGCGATGCCGGCAAGTCTTCTGACCTTGATCTGCTTTACGAATATGACCCGTCCACCAGATTCAGCCTGTTTGATCAGGCGAGTGTGATGCTTGAATTGTCTGATGAGCTGGGCACATCGATTGACCTCGTTTCACGCAAAGGCCTGCGACCACGTGTGCGGGCGCGGATCGAGAATGAAATGGTCCGAGTGTTCTGATGGCGAGTTTGCGTGATACGCTGGACGATCTGGAACTGCTGATTGCCAAGGCGGAGAAATCTGTCGAAGGCAGGTCTTACGAAGATCTTGTTGCCAATGACGAAGCCTATGATGCTTTGACCTACCGCTTGGCAATGATTGGCGAGACGAGCAAGAAGCTGCCGGAAGAGCTGAAGGAGCGCTATCCGCATCTGCCATGGCGCGAAATGGCCACGTTCCGCAATTTCGCCAGCCACGACTATTTTGGCGTCGATGCTCAACTTGTCTGGCAGGCCGCCATCAGCCTCGAGCCGATCAAGGCGATGACGCGAGCCGAATTGGCAAGGCTCGGCGCCTAATCAAAATGCCCTAGTGTGAATTCCGCCGCGATCGCTTGATCGTGCCGGAAAAGCTCAGAACGGCTTCCTCCTGCCCATCCGCGCCGGTGCGCAGGATCGTGCCGCGGGCGAAGACGAGGCTGCCTCCGGCGCGGACGCATTCGCCGCGCGCAGTCAACATCTCGCCCGCCTGCGCGCCGCTGACGAATTCGCAGTTCATCGTCACGGTCACGCCGCTGACTTCATCGCCATTCGAGGCGGCGACCATGAACAGCGAGAAGTCGGCAAAGGTCATCAGCGAGCCGCCGTGGACGATGCCGTGGCCATTCAAGTTCTTTGCCTCGGGAATGAAGCCCGTGACGATCCCGCGCGCATCCCGCTTGACGAAGAACGGGCCGGTGCCGTCCTCGAACGGGTCCTTGCCCGACCATTTCCACCAGCCGGCCCAGGGACCGTCGTTGACCTGTTCGAAATTGCCCTTGATGGGTGAGGTTTCCGGCGCATTCATGGCCGCCTTCTTAAGCGGACGTCTGAACGCCTGTCGATAGCGATCAGGCGACTTCTTCGCGTTCGCGCTCCATCATGCGCGTGGCCAGCGTCCTTCCCGAAATCCACGCATTTTCCACGCGTGGCCCCAGCAGCCAATCACCGCATACGCCGATTTTCGACTGTGCGCTCCATAGCGCGCCAAGGTTGCTGCCGGTGGACATCGCATAGCGCCAGCGATGGGCCGAGGCCGTGACCGGTTCCGGAAGGGTTTGCTCCAGTGCCTCGCCCAGCGCGGCAAGCAGGGCGGCCGAGACTGTCTCGACGGTGTCGTCGATATGCTGGGTCGACCAGTGCGGGCTGGCCTGCACCACCCAGGTTTCCGGGCCCTTGCGGCCGGGCTTGGCGCCATTGCGCGCGGCCCAGCTTATGAGGCCCGCCTCACGCACGGTATCGTGCCTGCTCGGCAGGCGTTCGGCAAAGGCGAACATGCCTGTCCAGCACGGCTGCGACCGGGCCGCGAGGGCGGTTGCCGCCAGCGACAGGTCATGCAGTGCAACGATGGCCGAGGCCTGTTCAGGGGGGATCGACACGACCACGGCATCGAACGGCCCGGCCTGCATGCGCTCTCCCGCCCCGGTCTCGCCGGTCAGGAACCATCGGTCCTCGCGCCGGACAAGGCCGCGCACGTGCCAGCCGAAGGTGACATCGTGCTGGTCGGACATCTCCTTGATGACGGCGTTCATCGTCGGCACGCCGACCCAGGCGCCGGTTCCGGCAGCGGGCCAGGGCGCAGCCACGCCACTAGCCGACCAGCGCGCGACTTGCGCCATGAATGCCGGATCGCGCACCGTGAAGTACTGCGCACCGTGGTCGAAATGGGCATCGCCCAGTGGCGTGGTCATGCGGCGCGTCGACATGCGTCCGCCTGGCCCGCGCCCCTTGTCGTAAAGCGCTACGGTATGGCCCGAGCGAACGAGCTGGGAAGCGCAGGAAAGACCGGACATCCCTGCGCCAACAATGGCAACATGCATTTTCATCGGTGTTTTCGCGGGCTCAACCACGTCCCATCAACGCCAGGACTTCCTTGCGGCTGCTGGCATCGTCGAGGAAGCAACCGAGCATCCGGCTCGTCACCATCCCCACGCCATGAGTCCTGACCCCCCGTCCGGTCATGCAGCCATGCTGCGCCTCGATCACCACCGCGACCCCTTGCGGCTGGAGATTGTCCCAGATGCACTTGGCGACTTCCGCCGTCAGTCGCTCCTGCACCTGCAGACGGCTGGCATAGCCGTGCAGCACGCGCGCCAGCTTGGAGATGCCGACGACGCGGTCCTTGGGCAGATAGGCAATCGAGGCGGTGCCGATGATCGGCGCCATGTGATGTTCGCAGTGGCTCTGGAACGGGATGTCGCGCAGGAGCACGACTTCGTCATAGCCGCCCACTTCCTCGAACGTGCGCGAAAGGTGCAGGCCCGGGTCCTCGGCATAGCCGCGGCAGTATTCGCGCCAGGCCCGCGCCACGCGCTTGGGCGTGTCGAGCAGGCCTTCGCGCTCGGGCTCGTCGCCCGACCAGCGGATCAGCGTGCGGATCGCCTCTTCGACATCGGCGGGGACGACGATCTTGCCGTCCTCGCCGATCACGTCTGCCATGCCCGAAGAGGCGGCGAGGGAGGGTGACAGGACGTTCATCGGTAAAGGCTCCGATCCGGCGCTAAAAAAGGTTGCGGAATGATGTCCGGATGCGCCGCAGCCCCATCGGGAACAACACGGACCAAAGGGCACGGGCTGGAAACCGGCGGAAAAGGGCGTATATGTGCACCCATGTCCATAGCCGAGATGATCGCCTCCAGCCCGACGGCCGCCGTCATCAGCAATCCGCGTTTGCCGGACAACCCGATCATTGCCTGCAATGACGCGTTCGTCGAACTGACCGGATACAGTCGGGAAGAGATCATCGGCCGGAACTGCCGGTTCCTGCGCGGCCCCACCACCGAGGATGACAAGGCCCGCGTCCTGCGCGACGGCATTCACCGCAAGCAGCCGGTAATGGTCGAGATCATCAACTACAAGAAGAACGGCACCCGCTTCCGCAACGCCGTGATGGTTGCGCCGATCTTCGATGCCGAAGGTGAGGTCGAATACTTCCTCGGCTCGCAGGTCGAACTGCCCGAGGAGCAGGGCGCGGCCAATGACGTGCGCCGCAATGGCGCCGCCGAACGCGTCGAACGCCTCAGCCGCCGCCAGAAGGAAATCCTGGTGCTGATGGCCGCGGGCAAGCTGAACAAGCAGATCGCCTATGAACTTGGCCTCAGCGAGCGCACCGTCAAGATGCACCGCTCCGCCGTGCTCAAGGGGCTGGACGTCAAGACCAGCGCCGATGCCATCCGGGTGGCGATCGAAGCCGGCTTCTGAATTTCGTCAGCGGTTCAGGGGTCTGACGCCCTCGATCCGCAGTTCGCACCACACGCCTGCCGGATCGAAGTTCAGCTCCAGTCCCTCGATCCCCGGCTGCGGGACCAGCAGCCGCGAGCCGATGCCCGGACGCGCGGGGCTGGTCACATACGGGCCGCCTTTCTCCGCCCACAGCATGTACAGCGTGGAACCCGAGGGGCCGATGAACCAGGTCAGTTCCACATGGCCCCGCTCGCCCGATAGCGCGCCATACTTGACCGCGTTGGTGCATAGTTCGTGCAATGCCATGATCAGCGGAATGCAGCTTCCGGCTGGCAGCACGCAGGGTTCCCCGGTCATGCGGATGCGGTCGTCGTGCTCGAACGGGGCAACCGTGTCGCGCACGAGTTGGGGCAGCTGGCCTTCCGCCTCTGCGCCGATCTGCAACAGGTCGCTCGCTGCTGCCAGCCCTTCGATGCGCAGGCTGAATTCCTTGTAGAAGTCCATCGGCGATGCCGCCTTGGGCCCGCGCGAGGCGAGTGCCTGGATCAGCGTCAGCATGTTGCGCACGCGGTGGCGCAGCTCGCGGTTGTAGCGCTCCTGCTCGGCATTGACGACAGCGATCCGCCGCATCGCGCCGCGCAACATGCCGCCGATCAGGACCGTCAGCCCGCCCGAGAACACGAAGAGCACGAAGATCAGGCTGCGCACGATGCCGAGCTGCGAGAACCAGGGGTCCCCACCGAACAACCGCTGGGCCAGGAGCGACGCGACCACCAGATAGGCCAGCGCGTAGCGCAATTCGAGTGCGAGCGATGCAATCAGCAAAGTGGGCCAATAGGTGACGAATGGCCGCCCGAGCGCCCCCATGTCGAGCGAGGCCCGCAATATCGTGGGGATGACAAGCAACACCGCCATCCACGCCAGCGATTCCGCCGGGGTGCGGTCAGGATCGACCAACGCGCGCACGACACGCGCCTGACGTGTCTCGCCAATTGCCAAGTTCGCACCCCCATGTTCGCCAGGACCTGCTCTTGTTCGGCGGTTTGGTCCTATTCGGACCATATTAGCGTCGCAAAGACTATAACTGCAAGATTATTCGAGCTTTTTTCTGTGCCGCCGATCACATCAATCGACGTCAGCCGGGATGGCAAAGTCCACCTTAGTGGGTGCTGAAAGCCGCAAGACGTCGGCCAATGCGATGACCTCTGCGATCGCGGTCGCCTCCTCCACCGTCAGGCCGGAGAAATCGGGCAGGAACGCCCGGCAGGTCTGCAGGAGATTGGCGGGCGAACGCTCCAGCTCGGAACGGTAGGCTTCGAGCGTCCGGCAGCCATCGATTTCGCTCCATGCGATGCCGCTGGGCGACGGGCGTTCGTGATAGGCCCAGAGCGCGTGGATCGCGCGCTCAACCGCAAGTTGCGCCTGTTCGACCACCAGGGCACCCGAGGCGCGAGCCTTGAGCCTTTGGCGGTAGCGGCGCTGACGTTCGGCGTTCGAAAGTGGCATGGGCTTGAATCTACACGGTAACTCGCGCCGATCAAACTCCGTTACGTTACTTATCGCGCCAGGCGGCGGGGACAGATTCCACAACGCCAAGTTTGACCTGAATCAAGGCCGAGATTGTATGTGTTGCATATGATCTTGGATACGCGCCGCATCGAAGGCCTGTTCGATTCGGCGACAAGATCGCTTGGGAGACCAGATGCATGGAACACCATCAGACCCCGTCCGCCGCCACCCGCGAACAGGCCTTGCGCCGCGCCATTCCGCTGTTCGACGGCGCCCCGGCCTCGCGCGGCTACGAACTCAACGCCATGTGCTTTTCGTTCAACGAGAAAGCCAACCGCGATGCCTTCCTTGCCGATGAGGAAGGCTATTGCGCCCGCTTCGACCTGACGCCGCAGCAACGCAAGGCCGTGGCAGACCGCGATGTGCTGGCCATGCTCGAGGCGGGCGGCAACGTCTATTACCTCGCCAAGCTTGCCGGGATCTTCGGCCTTGGCGTGCAGGACCTCGGCGCCCTTCAGACCGGCATGTCGGTCGATCAGTTCAAGGCCATGCTCGTCGAGTGGGCCAAAAAGATTCCAAGGGGCAAGATCCCCACCAAGGAGTGTGCATGATGGCGCAGATCATCGGCGGCTATTTCACCAGCCACGTCCCCGGCATCGGCGGCGCGATCATGCGCGGCGATCAGGACACCCCCTACTGGAAGCCGTTCTTCCAGGGCTTCCCCCCGATCCGCGAATGGCTGGCTGAGGCGAAGCCCGACGTCGCCGTGGTCTTCTCCAACGACCATGGCCTCAACTTCTTCCTCGACAAGATGCCGACCTTCGCGGTGGGCGCTGCGGCTTCGTATGACAATGCCGACGAAGGCTGGGGCCTGCCGGTCTACAAGAGCTTCGAGGGCCATCCCGCGCTGTCGTGGCACCTGATCGACAGTCTGGTGCGCGACGAGTTCGACATCACCACCTGCCAGAAGATGCTGGTCGATCACGCCGTGTCGATCCCGTTCGAGCTGGCCTGGCCCGATGTCGAAAGCTGGCCGATCAAGCTCGTGCCGATTTCGATCAACACCGTGCAGTACCCGCTGCCCAGCCCGAAGCGCTGCCTTGCGCTGGGCCGTGCGGTCCACCGCGCCCTGCAATCGTGGGGCGGGGACGAGCGCGTGCTGATCTGTGGCACCGGCGGGCTTTCACACCAGCTGGACGGCCCGCGCGCCGGCTTCATGAATCCGGACTACGACCTGTTCTGCCTGGATAATCTGGCATGCAACCCGGACGCACTGACCGGCCATACTGCCGAGGAAGTGGCCGAGCTTGCCGGCACGCAAGGGGTCGAGATCCTCAACTGGATCGCCGCGCGCGGCGCCATGGGCGATCAGGGGATGACCGAAGTCAGCCGCAACTACCACATCCCGATCAGCAATACCGCTGCCGCGAGCCTGCTGCTGGAGCCGGCTTAGGGTCGGGGGCCTAGCTCCGGCGCCGGGTCTTGCGCACCGTCTTCGCCGGAGCCTTGCGCTTCGGCGGAGGCGCGACCTTTGGCTGGATGTCGGGCCAGGCATCGACGATCGCCGCCTTCACCACCGTTCGCCCCTGCAGCGTCTGCGCCTCGTCATGGCTGGCGAGATAGGCTGCCACCACGTCGCGCACCTGCCCCGCACTCACGTCGTCCGGCACCTTTGGCGGGCGCTCCATGCTGCGGAACCCGTCGAGCACGCCGATCACGTAGGACAGGCACATGGCCCTGTCGACCGGCGCCTTGGCCGAGCACGCCTCGTGCAACTGCGCGCCGCTCATCCACTCGGCGCGAGCAGGTGTGGCGAGCAGGGTGACAGTGGCAAGGACGAGAAAGTAGCGGATCAAGGTCAGGCAACTCCACGGCGATCACCCCGCCAGAACCCATGCAATGGTGTTTTGATCCAGTGCGCCGTTGGAGCTTTTAAGTGGCAGCGCGCAGCGCTGAAGGAGGGGTAAAGGAGACTACCCCTCCACCACCCGCTTTGCGGGCGGTCCCCCTCCCCATTTGCACCTGCGGTGAAAACGGGGAGGATTGGGTCAGAACTTGTTGTCGCGAGGGAAGCCGTTGGGGGGCAGGCGGCCTGCGGCGCCGCGGGCGACCTTCCATGGCAGGAGGTCCTTCTCGACGCGGGTGCGGCCGGATTCGCCGCCCATTGTCCATGACAGGCCGTCTTCCAGCTTCAGCGTGACGACGTCCGACATCTCGCCGTCCTTGTAGCGCTGCAAGGTCACGCCCTGCCCCTTGGCGAGGAGCGGCACTTCGGACAGGGCGAAGATCACCAGCTTGCGGTTTTCGCCCATCACCGCGACGTGGTCGTGCTCGGGCGCGATCTCGCGCACCACGGCGAGCTTCACGCCGGGCTTGGTGGAAACAACGCCGCGCCCCTTTCGCGTTTCGGCGAGCAGTTCGTCCATCTCGGCGGCAAAGCCACGCCCGGAGTTGGCGGCCAGCAGCAACTGGCCCTTGGGCTTGTAGACCGTCACGCTGACGATCTGCGCATCGGGATCGATATCGACCATCGTGCGGATCGGTTCGCCGAAGCCGCGTGCACCGGGCAGCTTGTCGGCGCCGACGGTGTAGAAGCGGCCATTGTCGACCGCGACGAGCAGCTTGTCGGTGGTCTGGCAGTGGAAGGCGAAGGCCGGGCCATCGCCTTCCTTGAACTTGAAGTCGCCATCCAGTGCCACGTGGCCCTTGGCCGCCCTGATCCAGCCTTTGGCGGAGAGGATCACCGTGACCGGCTCCTTCTCGATCATCGCGTCCATGCTGAACTCGCGCGTCGGCGCGGCTTCGGCAATGGTGGTGCGGCGGCGGCCGAGCGGGGTATCCTCGGCGTAGTCCTTGCGCAGGGCGCCCAAGTCGCGCTTGAGGCGGGTGCGCTGGCGGGCCGGGCTGTCGAGCAGCTTCTGCAGTTCGTCCTGCTCGGCCAGCAGCGCGTCACGCTCCTTGCGCAGTTCCATTTCCTCGAGCTTGCGCAGGGAGCGCAGGCGCATGTTGAGGATCGCTTCGGCCTGGCGGTCGGTCAGTTCGAACTCGGCCATCATCACCGGCTTGGGCTCGTCCTCGGTGCGGATGATCTCGATGATCCGGTCAAGGTTGAGGTAGGCGATGATATAGCCGCCGAGCAGCTCCAGGCGACCCGCAATCTTGTCGAGCCGGTGCTGCGAGCGGCGCAGCAGGATGTCGATCTGGCTGATCACCCATTCCTGCAGCACCAGCTTCAGGCCCAGCACCCCCGGCGTGCGGTGCGAATCCAGCACGTTGAGGTTGAGGCCGAAGCGGTTTTCGAGATCGGTCAGCTTGTAGAGCGATTCCTTGAGCAGTTCGGGATCGACGTTGCGGCTCTTGGGGATCAGCACGAGACGGATCTGCTCGTCGGATTCGTCGCGGATGTCCTCGAGGATCGGCAGCTTCTTGTCGGCAATGAGCTGCGCGATCTGTTCGATCAGCTTGCTCTTCTGCACCATGTAGGGGATTTCGGAGACGACCAGCTGCCACTGCCCGCCGCCGAGCTTTTCGACGCCGGTCTCTTCCCAGTTGCCCGCCTCGTCACGCCCCGTGGAGAAGCGCCCACGAACGCGGATCGCACCGCGCCCGGTTTCATAGGCGTGGGAGATGACTGCAGGACTGTCGACCACGATGCCGCCGGTGGGCAGGTCGGGGCCGTGGAACACTTCCATCAGTGCGCTGTGTTCGGCGTGCGGGTTATCGATCAGCAGCAGCGCGGCGTCGATGATTTCGGCGACGTTGTGGCTGGGGATGTTGGTCGCCATGCCCACGGCGATGCCGCTGGAGCCGTTGGCGAGCAGGTTCGGGAACAGGCCGGGGAAGATCTCCGGCTCCTCGTCCTCGCCGTTGTAGGTCGGCACGAAGTTGACGGTGCCTTCGTCAAGCCCGGCCATCAGCTGCATCGCGGTGCGCGTCAGCCGCGCTTCGGTATAGCGGTAGGCAGCGGCGTTGTCGCCATCGACGTTGCCGAAGTTGCCCTGCCCCTCGACCAGCGGGTAGCGCAGCGACCAGTCCTGCGCGAGGCGGACCATCGCGTCATAGACCGAGGCATCGCCGTGCGGGTGATACTTGCCGATCACGTCGCCCACGACGCGGGCCGATTTCTTGAACGCGTCGGTAGGGTTAAGCTTCAATTGCCGCATCGCCCAGAGCAGGCGGCGATGGACCGGCTTCAGGCCATCGCGCAGGTCGGGCAGCGAACGCGCGGTGATCGTGCTCAGCGCATAGACGAGGTAGCGCTCCGACAGCGCGGAATCGAACGGGGCATCGACGATTGCGTCGAAGGGATCGGGCTCGGTCGTGTCTGTCGCCATGGTTGGAACGCCTTAGCAACACGGGGAGTGGAACGAAAGTCACGGAACAACCACAGTCCCCGGCTATTCTTGGGGGGAGCGGGCAAATGCCGCCCCCGATATTCCCCGAAGGAGAACCCTATGAGCAAGCGCGTGCTGATCGTCGCGACCGACGGATTCGAACAGTCGGAACTTGAAGGCCCCAAGAAGGCACTGGAAGACGCCGGAATCGAAACCGTGGTCGCCAGCCTGGAGAAAGGGTCCATCACCGGCTGGAAGGACAAGAACTGGGGCGACGCGGTGGCCGTGAACATCACGCTCGATGAAGTGGACGCCAACGAATACGACGCCCTGCTGCTTCCCGGCGGCCAGATGAACCCCGACATCCTGCGCATGAACGATCGCGCCGTGGACATCGTCAACGAGTTCGACGATCTCGACAAGCCTATCGCGGCGATCTGCCACGCCCCGTGGTTGCTGGTGGAAGCCGACATCGTCGACGGGAGAACCGTCACAGGTTGGCCATCGATCATGACCGACCTTGCCAATGCCGGCGGCGATGTTGTCGACGAGGAGGTGGCCGTGGACGGCAACCTGATCACCAGCCGCAAGCCCGATGACATCCCGGCGTTCTCGAAGGCGCTGATCGAGATGCTTGCCGACGACTGATACGACCATGCGCGGTTTCCGGGGGTTCACCCGGCCCTCGGGAACCGCTAGGGTCGTATCAGATGAAACAGCTTAGCCTTACAGAACAAGCAATCGTCGAGGGGATCGAAGGCGCTGGCATGCTGGCGCAGGTGGAGGCGTGGTGCGCGCTCAACACTGGCACCGGCAACCTTTCCGGCCTCGATGCGCAGTGGGGCCTGCTGGCCGACGCTTTCTCCGCGCTGCCCGGAGACATCCGCAAGGTCGATGCGGCTCCAGTCACCGCGATGGCCGCCGACGGGCGCGAGGTCGAGACCGCCAACGGCGCGCACTTCGTGCTGTCGGTGCGGCCCGAGGCACCCCGGCGCTACCTGCTCACCGGCCACATGGACACGGTGTTCCCGCCCACTCATGCGTTCCAGACGCTGCGCTGGCTTGATGCCGAAACACTGAACGGCCCGGGCGTGGCCGACATGAAGGGCGGCATCGCGGTGATCCTCGCTGCGCTGACGGCCTTCGAGCAAAGCCCTGCTGCGGCCGGTGTCGGCTATGACGTGATGATCAACTCCGACGAGGAGACCGGTAGCCTGTCGTCCGCGCCGCTGATCGCGCAGCTGGCGCAGGGCAAGGCGGCGGCGCTGACCTATGAACCTTCCGCCCTGCCCGATGGCACACTGGCCGGTGAGCGGCCGGGGAGCGGGAACTACAGCGCGGTGATCAAGGGACGTTCGGCCCACGCCGGGCGCAATCCGCAGGACGGGCGCAACGCGATCATCGCGGCGGCGGACATGGCGCTGAAGCTGAAAGGTCTGGAGCGGCCCGGCCTCTCCATCAATCCCGCAAGCATCGATGGCGGCAGCGCCAACAACGTCGTGCCCGACCATGCCATTCTGCGGTTCAACGTCCGGCCTCGGCTGCCGGGAGTTGCGGTGGAGTTCACCGAGAGTTTGCGAGAGTTGGTGCAGAGCCTCGAAGCGTTGCACGAGGTTGGCATCCACCTGCACGGCGGGGTTTCGCGCCCGCCGAAGCCGCTCACGAAGCAAGCCGAGGCACTGTTCGGGCTGGTCCGCGAGTGCGGAGAATCGCTTGGCCAATCAATCCGTTGGCAGGCCTCGGGCGGGGTCTGCGACGGCAACAACATCGCCGCCTGCGGCGTGCCCGTGGTCGATACCATGGGCGTGCGCGGCGGG
>JBEQCK010000022.1:0-27732 GCA_041639335.1 Novosphingobium sp. | reverse complement strand
AGTTCACCCGGGCACGGACGACGCTGTTGAGCGACGGTCTGTCCAGTGAGTTCGCTGGCGGCAATGCCATTTATGCCGTTGTCGGGGCAGAATCGCTTGAGAAAGCCCTTAACTTTGCGACGGCCGATTTCGACAAGGGGACGGCAGGTGTACAGCCGTTCCAGGAGCGCTCGGTGAGCTTCGGACGCTTCACCGGCCGTGCCGTGCTCGATTACCAGATCAGCCCGGACAACCTTATCTACCTGTCGTACTCTCGCGGCTACAAGTCAGGCGGTATCAACCCGCCGCTTTCGGTCGGCTCGGTAAATGACTCGTTCAAGCCGGAATCGGTCGACTCCTTCGAAATCGGTTCGAAGAACCGGTTCGGCGCGCTGCAATTGAACCTCTCGGCGTTCTATTATCGCTACAAGGATCTGCAGCTCAGCCGCATCACAGCGCGTACATCGGTGAACGACAACATCGACGCCAACATTTACGGTCTTGAAGCCGAAGCCATCATGGCGCCAACGCGCAACTTGCTGGTCAACGTGTCGGCAAGCTACCTCAAGTCCAAGGTCGTTGGAGATCAGTTCTTCGTTGATACCCGCGATGTCTCGGCCGGCCGTTCCGATACGGTGATTATCAAGGACATCACGCTTGGTTCGAACTGTGCCGTTACCGGGGCTAGTGCAGCTGCCGCAAACGGCTTCGTCAATGCGGTCAACGCTGGCGTCGGTCTACGGCCTACGACACCTATACCGGGCACCAACACCACCGGTGCTTTCTCGATCTGCGGTGCTCTTGCGGGTGCGGCAGCCGGTCCGGCGGGTGCTGCTTTTGGCGGTATCCGCGTCAGCTCGGGAATCGAAAAGAACGTCAGGGGCAATCAGTTGCCGCAGGCGCCGGAGTTCAAGTGGTCGGCCGGTATCCAGTACACGATCGAGATGGGCGACATGTCCATCGTCCCTCGCTTCGACATCAACTACACCGGTGAGAGCTACGGCACGATCTTCAACGGCAACATCAACCGGATCAAGGGCTACGAGGTCATGAACGCCCAGATCCAGCTGAACGGCCGTGACGATCGCTGGTACCTGCGTGGCTACATCCAGAACATCACCAACAACAACGCGACTACCGGTCTCTACGTGACCGACCAGTCGTCCGGTCTGTTCACCAACATCTTTACGCTGGAACCGCGCCGCTACGGTGTGGCTGCCGGTTTCAGGTTCTAAGCTTCGACGTCGAACCAGACGCGAAAACCTTGCGCCGGGACCTTCGGGTTCCGGCGCTTTTTATTGAAAGTCAGTCGAACGTCGCCTGAGGGACCCCGCTGCCGTCGTACACCGACTGCTTCTGGATCACGCGATACTTGTCGACCTCAGCGCCGGTCATCCCGGCCTCGGCAAGGTAGCCCGCCATGGAGCGGTAGAGCGGCCCCTCGAGGTGCTCGGCCAGCGCATCAACGCTGTCCCATTCCTCAAACACCCAGACCCGATCAGGCTTCAGCGGATCGGCGTTCCAGACATAGTGGATGCATCCGCGTTCTTCGTACGTCGGCAGAATGAACTGCGCGCCGCCACGGACAATCGCTGCCGCATCCTGGCCTTCAAAGTCTATCCATCCCCACAGTGTCACTCTCTCCACGCTCGCTCTCCTTGTTCATGATGACAAGAAGTTAGGCGTACGCACGCCAAGGCGGAATTGGCGTTTCCATCAGGTCTGGCTGGTTGGGAGGTGGTGGACGCACTAGGGCTCGAACCTAGGACCCGCTGATTAAGAGTCAGCTGCTCTACCAACTGAGCTATGCGTCCGTACCCGGCAAGAAACCGCTTGGTGGCGGCGAGGGGAAGGCGATGATGGTGGACGCACTAGGGCTCGAACCTAGGACCCGCTGATTAAGAGTCAGCTGCTCTACCAACTGAGCTATGCGTCCATGCCATCAGGCATTCCCGTTCGGGAGCCGCCCCAATAACGATTTTATCAGCCCTGCCAAGCCCCAAATTTGCGTTTTTCAGGACAGGCTTCGCGGACCTGACCGGCTCCAGCGTTCAACGGCCATGATTGATCCAATACAGATCATGTTTGTCATCATGGATGACCCGCCATGGCTCATCCAAGGCAGCGGAATGCCCACCACTGGTGCCAGGCCCATGACCATCATCAGGTTGATGCACATGTAGAAGAAGATCGTCATCGTCATGCCGGCAGCCAGCAGGCGCGAGAAGCGATCCGGCGCCCGGTTGGCAACCTTCAAACCCCATCGGAAAATCAGGCCAAACACGATGAGAACGAACAGGCCGCCCAGCATGCCCCACTCTTCCGCCATCGTCGCAAACACGAAATCTGTATGCGCTTCCGGCAGATAGTTCAGGTGGCTCTGCGATCCGTTGCCAAATCCCTTGCCGATGATCCCGCCCGAACCGATCGCGATCTTCGACTGAGTGATGTGGTATCCCGTTCCAAGCGGGTCACTTTCCGGATCAAGGAATACCAGCACGCGATTGCGTTGATAATCGTGAAGCAGGAAAAAGAAGGCAATTGGCGCGGCAATCAGACCGGCCGCACCTGCGCCAAGAAACCACCGCAACGGCAGGCCAGCCAGAAACATCACGATCACCGCGCCGAAACTGATCGCCAGGCCAGTGCCAAGGTCGGGCTGCAGCATCACCAGGCCCGCCGGCACAGCAAGCAGGATCACCGCGGGCAAGAGTCCCCGCCAGCCTTGAGTCTCGCCGATGGGCAGGACGGAATAGAACCACGCCAGGACCAGCACGATGCCGGGCTTCATCAGTTCCGAAGGTTGCAACGTCATGAAGCCGAGGTTCAGCCAGCGCTGGCTGCCACCACCGACGCCGCCGATCAATTCGACAAGGACAAGCAGGAGACACAGAAACACATATACAGGCATGGCCATGCGTCTGAACAACTCTTGCGGCAGGCGGGCAATGACCATCGCCATGACGAGGAAGACGGCAAAGCGCAGCAAGTGCGACATCGACCAGATTTCAAAGCGTCCACCCGCTGCCGAGTCGAGCACCGCCGCACCAAAGGTGACCAGAGCAATCAGGGGAAGCAGGACGCCCCATGGTTGCCTGGCAATCGCCGCTGGTACGTAAGCGCGAGGCATCACTGCCCCCCTGTTGTTACAGGGGGCGCAGTGTTCGGCGCTGCCGGCTGCAGGACAATCATGGGCGCCGGCTGTTCAGGTTCCGGTCGGGGTGCGGCAGCGTCAGTCTGTGCCGTTGCGGGCTCTTCCGCTGTCTTGCGGCCATCCTCTACCCGTTCGGTCAAGGCCTCGTCGTCCGGGACTGTCTTTGGCGCTGTCTCACCATACTTGGCGGCAAATGCGTTGTAACGCGAAGCCATGCGCTGCTGCACGTTGCCACCCCACTGCTTCTCGAATTCCTCGAGCGCGGCCATCGCCTTGTCCGGGGCGAAGATGTAGGTCATCACGTCGCGTGCGATGGGATAGGCAGCAGCCGAACCGCCGCCGTGTTCGATCACCACCGCGCAGGCGTATTTCGGCTTGTCGAAAGGTGCGAAGCAAATGAAGTGTCCGTGGTCGCGGTACTTCCAGGCCCCGCTTTTCCCATTGGCGATGTTGAGACCCACGACCTGCGCTGTACCGGTCTTGCCGGCAAGGAGCACATTGTCCACCGGCAACCGCGCCCTGCCAGCCGTGCCACGGCCGTTTACGACCTCGCTCATGGCGGCGTGGATGTAATCGAGGTGCTCCTGCGAGAATCCCATCGACTTCACAGGGGGAGCATTACGATCCAGCAACAGCCGCGGCATGACCTCACGCCCTGATGCAATGCGCGAAGCCATGACGGCCTGCTGAAGCGGGTTGACCAGCATATATCCCTGGCCGATCGTCGCATTCACGGTATCGTAGAGGGCCCATTCCTTCTTGTATTTGCGGAGCTTCCACGCAGGATCGGGAACAGTGCCATAGGATTGGCCGGGGTAAGGCATCGGGAATTCCTGCCCAAGCCCCAGCCTGCGCGCCATCGTGGCGATCTTGTCCATCCCGATCTGTTGCGCGAAGTGGTAAAAGTACACATCGCAGGACTGGTAGATGCCCTTGGCCATGTCGACCGAGCCGTGCCCGCGCCGGTTCCAGCAGTGGAACACGCGATTGCCGATGCGCAGGCCACCACCACACCCAACGCTGGCATTGGGATCCAGCCCGGCTTCGAGGAACGATAGTGCCACCATCGGCTTGACGGTCGAACCCGGTGGGTACAGCCCGCGGAGCACCTTGTTGCGCAGCGGTACGTGGTCATCCTCGGACAGCATTTTCCATTCGACACGGCCGATGCCGTCGGAAAAGCTGTTGGGGTCGAAGCTTGGCATAGACGCCATGGCAAGAATGTCGCCAGTCTCGCAATCCATGACCACGACCGATCCGGACTCCAGGCCGATGCGCCGGGCAGCATAGTCCTGAAGCCCTGCGTTGATCGTAAGGGCTATCGGCTTGCCGGGCACATCTTCCCGTGTGCCGAGATCGCGCACGATCCGTCCTGAAGCGGTCGCTTCAACGCGGCGGGCTCCGGGTACACCGCGTAGCCTCGCCTCGAAGTGCTTTTCCAACCCGTCCTTGCCGATTTTGAAGCCCGGGGTGATCAGGAGAGGATTGCGCTCCTTTTCGTAATCCTCTGCCGATGCGGCACCCACATAGCCTACAAGATGTCCTACCGAAGCGCCGGCGGGATAATACCGCGAGTAGCCTCGCTGCGGGATGACGCCGGGCAGTTCGGGTAGACGGACCGAAACCGCTGCGAACTTGTCCCAGTCAAGGCTGGAGGCGACTTCGACAGGCTGGAACCCCCGCGCCTTGTCGAGCTTGTCGCGGATATCGCGCACCTTGTCAGGCGTTAGTGACAGCAAGCCGGCCAAGGTGGCCATTGTCCTGTCCGGATCGTCCACGCGGTCAGGAATAAGATCGACGCGAAAATCCGCGCGGTTAGCGGCAAGGGCCTTGCCGAACCGATCAAGCACCCAACCCCGGCGTGGCGGGATGAGCGTGAGGTTCACGCGGTTGCTCTCGGATGCGGCCTGATACTTCTCGTTTTGCGCCACGGCCAGATAGCCCAGCCGCGCCGCCAACAGCAGGCCCACGCCCCCTTGCAGCGCCCCCAGCACGAAGCTTCTTCTCTCGAACCGGTTGGCCAAGATCGCCGAAGTGACCGGCAGCTTTTGCCGCATGGTCAGATCCTCTTCAGCGGAAGCAGGCGGATGCGGTCGAGCAGCGCCACCAATCGCGTAATAACCGGATACAGCACCACCGAAATCAGCAACTGGGGCACGATCACGGTCGGCAGAGGATAAGCGACTGCAAGTCCAGCCAACGTGGATGTCAGGACCAGATAGGCGGCGATCAGCGTGCTTGCTGCCAGCCAGTCTTGCACGAATCCACGCCACAGGAACTTTTCGTCGATCAGTTCCATGACAAGCATCGTCGCAGACCACAGAACGATGCCCGATCCGAACGGCATGCCTGAGTAAAGATCATCGAACAGTCCAAGCGGCAGGCCGGCCCATAGTGGCAGCATGCCGGGGCGCATCATGCGCCAGGCAAGAAGCATCATGTAGGCGAATGGCGGCATTACCGGGGCTGAGGCTATTACTGGCGAAAAACTCGCCATCGAAGCCAGCATGATCGTGGCCCAGGGAAGGCCGATTGCGAGGACCGGCCAAGGCTCGCGATTGATCCGCTTGCGCGCGATCTCCTCCGGCGTTCCGCGCAGCGGGCCGAGCACTATGGCTCCCCTGCAGCGCTCTTGGCGCCACGTTCCTCGATTGCCTCCATCTCCGCACGAGCAGCCGCGCTGTAGGCGGGCTCGACAATAACGAATTCGTTGTCCGCAGGATCAGCAGCAAGATGGCCAATCGCGCCGTCGCGGTGCGGCTCAGTTGCCACCGCCACCGGGATGCCGGGCGGATAAAGGCCGCCGGATCCCGACGTCACGAATATATCGCCAGCCTTAACCGGATTGATGCCCTGATTGATAAGGCGGATGTCTATTCGGCCGTTGGAGGCCCCCTGGACAAAGGCGGTCAGCCCATCGCGGGCCCGTTTTACGGGGACGACGTTTTCGGGATCGGTGACGAGCAGAACGCGTGCCGTGCCGGGACCTGCTTCCACCACACGGCCGATCAGGCCTGACGCCGCCCGCACCGGAAGTCCCGGTCGCACGCCACTCGATGTTCCGGCATCGATGATGGCATAGCGCCGGGTGCTCGCCGCAGTCGATCCGATCAGGCGCACAGTCGCGATCGGTTTGCGCTGCGGATCGACGATACCGAGGAGGGCTTTGAGCCTGCGGTTCTCATTCTGCAGCGATTGCATCGACACCGCGTTCGCTCGAGCTTCTTCCACCTCCCGGCGCAGCTCGGCATTCTGGCGGCCGGCATTGAAGTAGGCTCCGATCGCAGCGAACACGCCCTGACCGGTTGTGCGCCCAGTTGCGCCGGCCCGACCGACTGGCCGGGCAACTTCGGCAGCCGCGCTTCGTGCAAAGGAGAATGCATCCGGATTTACGAGCGAAGTGATGAGCACGGCAACACCAGCCACGACGCCAAGAATGGCGACAACGTAGCCGGTGAAAATTCCGTACTGCGCCCTGCGCGAATAGCCCGGGCGCCGGTCCTGCGACCGCGCCATCCGTTCAACCCCTTCAATCCGGCGCATGGAACCGCGCCGCGATGCAACCCGTGTGTGTCAGCAATACCTGAATTGCCTCAAGCGGTCATCAGTACACCGCGGTAGATCTGGTCTTCCATGGCGCGGCCGGTGCCGAGCGCCACGCACGACAGCGGATCTTCGGCGACGCTGACAGGCAGGCCGGTTTCCTCGCGCAGATGCTCGTCGAGACCGCGGATCAGCGCACCGCCACCTGTCAGCACGATGCCCTGGTCGACAATGTCGGCAGCAAGTTCAGGCGCCGTGTTTTCCAGCGCAATGCGAACGCCTTCGACTATAGCTCCGATCGGCTCGGACAGCGCCTCGGCGATATTCGCCTGCGTGATCGTGATTTCCTTCGGCACGCCATTCACCAGGTCGCGACCCTTGATGTGGATCGTCTCGCCGATGCCGTCAGCAGGGGCTGTGGCGATGCCGTAGTCCTTCTTGATACGCTCCGCCGTGGCTTCACCAATCAGCAAGTTGTGGTGACGGCGAACGTAGGACACGATCGCTTCGTCCATCTTGTCGCCGCCCACGCGTACCGACGTCGTATAGGCAAGGCCACGCAACGAAAGTACGGCAACCTCGGTGGTTCCACCGCCGATGTCGACAACCATCGAGCCGACTGGCTCGGTCACCGGCATGTCCGCGCCGATTGCCGCGGCCATCGGTTCAAGGATGAGGTAGACCTGGCTCGCACCGGCATTGCTGGCCGCGTCGCGAATGGCGCGGCGTTCCACGCTGGTCGAACCCGATGGCACGCAGATCACGATTTCAGGGTAGCGCAGGAGGCTCTTCGATCCGTGCACCTTGCGGATGAAGTGCTTGATCATTTCCTCGGCCACTTCGATGTCGGCGATCACGCCGTCCCGAAGCGGGCGGATGGCTTCGATGTTGTCGGGTGTCTTGCCCATCATCATCTTGGCGTCGTCACCCACGGCCTTGACCCGCTTGATCCCGTTGATCGTTTCGATGGCGACGACGGAAGGTTCGTTCAGCACGATGCCGCGATCCTGCACGTAAACCAGGGTGTTGGCCGTGCCGAGGTCGATCGCGATGTTCTGGGTACCGAACTTGAAGAATCGGGAAAAGATCGAAGCCATCTAAGAATCCGTGATAATCTGCGGTTTGGCGCACGGGCACGCGCCAGACCCCTCCAGAAAGTGCGCCCGGGAAGGCGGCTTCCTAGCAGGCGGTTGTCGCAAAGCCCATGGGTTTGTGCGGGATTGGACGGATAACTTCACCGCTTGTCTCGAAATAAATCGGCTTCGGCGCTAGTTGTGTCAGGACCATGCGAGTCATCCGCCGCCTTCCTGAAACGCTCATCAACCGCATCGCTGCCGGAGAGGTGGTAGAGCGCCCCGCAAGCGCGCTCAAGGAGCTGGTTGAAAACGCCATCGATGCAGGCGCAACCCATCTCCACGTGCGTCTGTCCGAAGGCGGATTGGCCATGATCGAGGTGTCCGACGACGGGTGCGGCATGCGCCCCGACGAGATCGAACTGGCACTCGAACGCCATGCCACGTCCAAGCTTCCGGATGAGGCGATCGAGATGGTCGAAACCCTCGGGTTTCGAGGAGAAGCCTTGCCGTCGATCGCCTCGGTCGCCCGCGTCACCATCGAATCCCGGCCGCAGGGCAGCACCGATGGCTGGAAGCGCGTGGTCGACAATGGCACGCTCGTGGCAGAAGGACCCGCGGCGCTTCCCCCAGGCACCCGCGTCCGGGTGGAGCAACTGTTCGAGAAGATTCCGGCCCGGCGCAAGTTCCTGCGCAGCCCGCGCTCGGAATGGGCGGCCGCGTCCGACGTCGTTCGCCGCCTCGCGATGGCCCGGCCCGATCTCGGCTTCACGCTTGAACACGATGGGCGCCGCGCGCTGCAGGTGCAGGCCGGAGACACGCTCGAGGCGCGCGTTGCTCAGCTCGTTGCCCGAGAGCTGTCCGGTAATTCCGTCGAGGTAGACCTGTACCGGGGCGACTACCACCTCACCGGCATTGCCGGATTGCCGACCTACAATCGCGGCGTTGCCGATCACCAGTACCTGTTCGTTAACGGTCGCCCGGTGAAGGATCGCCTGCTGATCGGGGCTGTGCGCGGCGCCTATGCCGATATGCTCGCGCGTGATCGCCATGCCGTGCTCGCATTGTTCCTGCAGGTCCCGGCGACCGAAGTCGACGTCAATGTCCATCCCGCCAAGTCCGAAGTCCGCTTCCGCGATCCGGCGCTGGTTCGTGGCATGGTGGTTTCAGGCCTGCGTCATGCCTTGTCGACGGGAGACCAGCGAAGTGCGCAAGCCCCTGCGGCAAGCGCGATGGCCGCATGGCAGACAGAGCCGATCGTGCCGTCACCATCACATGGCTCCCAGGCAAGCATGTTTTCGCAGCAATGGCGCCCCGAGCCGCGCGTCAGCGAGGCTGGACAAGCGTGGCGTGGCTACGAGCAATCCGTTCTCGCACCGCCTCAGGCGCGAGCCGAAGTCGCCGTCGAACCGGTCACCGAATCCGCACAGCACCCCCTTGGCGTTGCCCGGGGGCAGATCTCCAACACCTACATCGTCGCAGAGGCGGAAGACGGTCTCGTCATTGTCGACCAGCACGCGGCGCACGAACGTCTTGTGCTCGAACGGCTGCGCGCGGCCGGTGCAGGGCAGGGCACCGCACCTGCCCAGGCGTTGCTGATCCCTGAAGTTGTGGAACTCGAAGAAGTCGCGTGTGACCGGCTGGAAGAAGCTGCTCCGAAACTTGCCGAGTTCGGTCTCGCGCTGGAGCGCTTCGGGCCGAACGCCATGCTGGTCCGCGCGGTGCCGGCGGCTCTGGCAAAGGGCGATCCGGCCAAGCTTGTTGCCGACGTGGCTGACGATCTCGCGCATCATGGCGATGCACTGCTCCTGGGTGAAAAACTCGATCTCGTGCTGGCGACGATGGCCTGTCATGGATCGGTGCGGGCAGGGCGGACACTGTCAGTTGCCGAGATGAATGCGCTGTTGCGCGAAATGGAAGTGACACCCCGTTCGGGGCAGTGCAACCATGGCCGCCCCACTTGGGTCAAGCTGGCCCATGCTGACATCGAAAAACTGTTCGGGAGAAAGTGATGCTGCATGCTCGGGGACGGATTGTCGCGTTGTTCGCCATGGCTCTTGTGCTCGCGTCCTGTGCGGACGAGGCGCCCACCGATGCTGAGGCGATTGCTGCAGTGGAAGCCGCGCAAGACGGCAAGCCCCCTGTCAAGCCATTGGAACTGCAGCCCATCCTCTACCCGGATATCAGCCAGAACAAGCTTCATGGCACTGGCTGTGCCTTCGTTTCCGAAGGCGGCGGCCTTGGCGCTGTCCTCCTGGCGCAGGACAAGCGCGGAGTTATCAAGTACGACGATCACATCCAGATTCTTGCGCCCGATGCAGGTTCTGCAAAGATGCCGAAGGGCAGCTTCTCTCGGTATACCGGCAAGGAAAATGCGGTCACTCTAACCGCTGACGGCCCAGTCACACCCGTAGGCACGACCGAACAGTTCAAGGGCAAGATGATCGTGACCGACGCATTCGAACGCCCGGTCTTCGAAGCGAGCGGCGACGTTCAATGCAAGGCGATCTGATCAGGTAGCTGCCTTCTCGTCCCGTACCCGGATGAGGCCGATGGATTTCATCGTCATCACAACCACGCCATCTTGGTTATAGACGCGCACGTTCGAGCGGAAGCTCCCCATTTCCGGACGCGACGTGCTGCGCTTCTTGTCGACGATCTCGGTTTCGACGCTGAGCGTGTCGCCGGGATAGACCGGCTTGAGCCAGCGGATCTCGTCCAGGCCGGGCGAGCCAAGCCCCGCCTGCTTGCGCTCCTTCAGGTTCTCCACCAGCATCGCCATGGTCATGGCGCAAGTATGCCAGCCGCTGGCAGACAGCCGACCGAAATGGGTCTGCGCTGCTGCCTCGTCGCTCAAGTGGAAAGGCTGCGGGTCGTACTTCGATGCGAAGTCGATCACTTCCTCGCGGTTGACGGCATAGCTTCCGAACCGCTGGATCGCGCCCGGCTCAATATCTTCGAAGTACATCATTCGGCGAGGTTCGCTGCATGGAAGCCTAAAGTCAATCGCACGATTAAATCGTGATCGATCGCAGGCCATTGGCTGGCGGGGTAGGGTCTGGAATGGTCCGATACCTCGCAGTGATGATGCTGAAGATGCCGAAGAGCAGAAGTCCTGCTGCCACGAACTGGAAGCCAGTCTCCATGTCTCGCAGATTGTTGATCGCTTTCCCCAGCGAGGCGACTTCTTGGCTCTCGCCGAACCACGCGGTGCGCAGCAGTGACCATCCGATAAGTCCCATCACCACGGCTCGTGCAGCATGCCCGGCACGGCCGATCCAACATGTGAAGCTGGGTGCTTGCGAAGAAATGTGATGCATAAAGCTCGCCGTGATGGCGCTGCGTGCCTGGAATATCGCTGCAATCAGGATACCCACGCCAAAAATGCCCAGAAGTGTGCTGCCGAAGGGGATATCAAGCACGCCATTGGCCATCTGTGCGGACGAATCTTCACCTGCACCACGTGCGCCGCTGGCGATCCGTGCGGCTGTCCAGGCCAGACCGAGATGGATCACAGCGCTGGCGAGATAGCCGACTCTGGCTGCTCGGCCTTTCCAGGAAGTGCCCTTGCGCTCTATGTCGAACAGGGCTGCAGAAAGCCGATAAATCGCGTAACCGACCAGGCCTGCGGCGGCGACATACAGTACAACCGGGCCACCCGGGATGGCGTTCAACACCCGAAAAATGTCCCCGGCGCCATCGTCGATGTCAGACTTTCCCGCTGTCAGCGCAAGGTATCCCAGCAGGACATAGACAAGGCCGCGTGCCGCAAAGCCCACCCGCGCCAGCCACACCACTTTCTCCGACTTGTCGACCACCAGCGCGTTCCTTTTTCCTGTTCGGGCATGGAACGCGCCGGAAGCCAACCGGTGCCGGGCAGTCAGTTCATCGCCGGCATGAACAGCATCCACAAAGCCATGCCAACCATCACCACGTTTTCGGTGAGCGAAACAAATCCCAGCGGAACGCGCCCCGACCCGCCCACGCAGGCACACTTGAGTTCGCGCCGCTGGACATAGACTGCGTAGAAGACGGAGATGCCGCCGATGGTGCCGATGAACAGGGCAATAGGAATGGACAGCCAGGGCAGCGCCCGCGCTGCCATCAGAACGCCGGCGAGGGCTTCCCCAAATGGATATAGATAGGCGTAGGGCACCCATCGCCGGGCCAGCAAGTCATAGCCAAGGAACATCGTCGCAAACCGGTCGACGTCCTGTAGCTTGAGCATGGCGAGAAGGGCCATGGCGAAGGCAATGAACCATTCAATTGCCCTTTGCGTGAAGGGCGTGCCGAACGTGGCATGACTGACGGCAAGAGCCAGCGCACCGGCGATCGCGAAAACGGCCAGGACGGGAACGTAGCTCGTCGCATCAGGATCGGCCACCTTCAGGCCAAGGAAGCGCCGCGTATCGTCGTGCCCGCCGATGCGTTGTCCGTTGATGAACACTTGCGGAGTAGTCTTGACGTCATGTGCCTGCTTGAAGGCATCGGTTTCTTCTCGTGTCTGCAGCCAGTGGTCTTCCACCTCATAGCCTTGACGCTCGAGAAGGTGCTTCACCTTCACGCCATAGGGGCAGATGTGTTTGGGCATGACCATGCGATAGAGCACGGCGGTTCGATTCGGGGTCTGTGCGTTTGTCATGCAAGGACCTATAACCTGCGTACCATGGTACGGAGTCAAGCGATATGGCGATGACGATTTCCGAGCTCGCCAGAAGCGCCGCCGTCGGCGTCGAGACGGTGCGCTTCTATCAACGCAAGGGCTTGCTGGACGATCCCCGGCCAACCCGCAGCGGCAGGGAAGGCCACAGGCATTACAGCCAGGACGATCTGCGGCGTCTCCGCTTTATACGCAGCGCCCAAGGTGCCGGCTTCACGCTGTCGGAAATCGCCGAACTGCTGGCACTCGATGCCGGTCACGACCGACCGCGAGCCCGACAGATGGCAAAAGCTCGTCTCGAGGCGATCGATCAGGAGATCGCGCGCCTCGAGACAGCGCGACAATCGCTGCGCAAGCTTGCCCGCGAATGTGCGAAAGGCGACGCTGGACCCTGTCCGATTATCGCCGCCTTCGAGAATTGAGGCTCAGACGTTGAACTTGAAGTGGAGGACGTCGCCGTCCTTCACCACGTATTCCTTGCCTTCCTGCCGCAGCTTGCCCGCATCGCGCGCCGCACTTTCGCCTCCGAGGCTGACGAAATCGTCATAGGCGATGGTTTCGGCGCGGATGAAGCCGCGCTGCATGTCGGAGTGAATTTCGCCCGCCGCTTCCGGGGCCTTTGCGCCAAGATGCACCGTCCACGCGCGCGCCTCCTTGGGCCCGACGGTGAAGAAGGTGATAAGGTGCAGCAATTCGTAACCGGCGCGGATCACGCGGGCGAGGCCGGTCTCGTGCAGACCCATTTCCTCAAGGAAAACCGAACGTTCTTCAGGATCCATGCCTACCAGTTCGGACTCGATCGCAGCCGAGACGATAACGGCATTGGCGCCCTCGGCCTTTGCTTTCTCGAACACCCGGGCAGAGAAGGTGTTGCCCTCCGCTGCGCTTTCTTCCTCGACGTTACAGACATAAAGCACGGGCTTGGCCGTCAGCAGCTGGGCCTGCTTGAACACGCGGGCTTCCTCGTCGTCTTTCGGCTGGGTCAACCGGGCAGGCTTGCCTTCGCGCAGCAGTTCGAGCGCTTGGCCCAGGACCGAGGCAATGATTTTCGATTCCTTGTCACCCGCCTTGGCTTTCTTCTCGGCGGCCGGTACGCGCTTCTCGAGGCTCTCGAGATCCGAAAGCATCAGCTCGGTCTCGACCGTTTCGGCGTCCGAGATCGGATCGACCTTGTTGTCGACATGCTGGATGTCATCGTTCTCGAAGCAGCGCAGCACGTGGACGATGGCGTCCACTTCGCGGATGTTGCCGAGGAACTGGTTGCCAAGGCCTTCGCCCTTGGACGCGCCACGCACGAGGCCGGCAATGTCCACGAACCCCAGTTGCGTCGGGATGATCTTCTGGCTCCCCGCAATCTTGGCAAGAGTATCGAGGCGCGGGTCGGGGACGCCGACATTGCCGACGTTCGGCTCGATCGTGCAGAACGGATAGTTTGCCGCCTGCGCCGCCTGCGTTTCGGTCAGTGCGTTGAACAGCGTCGACTTGCCGACGTTGGGAAGGCCGACGATCCCGCAACGAAAACCCATCTTCAAACTCCTTGGCTGGCCGCGCCTTTAGCGGGGCGCGGCGGATTTGGAAACCTTCACGGAAATTTCAGGGATTGAGCGCAGTAAGCGCTTCAAGCGTGGAGTGATTTGCGATGAAGAAGCTGGCGTTCCTGACCTTGCCGCTGCTGCTGGCAGCTTGCACCGACAGTCCGCAGGAGCGAGCCGATCGTGCGCGCAAGGCTTTCCAAGCCCATGACTATCGCGCAGCGCAGGTCGATCTGGCGGCTGCGCTGGAAGCAAATCCGCAGGATCCTGCGCTCCTTGAACTTCATGCACGCAATGCCCTTGCCATGGGCGATGGCATTGCCGCTGGCGCTTCGTTGGGGAAACTCCCCGAGAGCCGGCACCCCGCTGATTTTGCGCTGCTTTCGGCCGAGGCGATGCTGCTGCGCGGTCTTCCGGATGAGGCAATGGCGGCTTTGAGTACGGACACGTCGGCTGCCGCTAACCGCATTCGCGCTCTTGCCCTGCTGGGAAAGGAAGACCGGGAAGGGGCTGCAAAAGCCTTTGCAGCAGGGGCTGCGGGGCAGGCCGATGCGCGCTTGCTGGCAGACTATGCGCGCTTCAGCCTGATGGGCGGAGATATCAAGCAGGCCCGCTCATTGGCCGATCGCGCGAAGGCGGCAGACAGCGCAACGATCGATGTTCTTCTGGCACAGGCCGAGGTGGCAACGGCCGAAGGCAGGCTGGCTGAAGCGCTGGCAGCATACGACACGGCAGCCAAGGCTTACCCGGGCAATCTTGCCGCTCTTGCTGGCAAGGCCGCAGTCCTCGGCGATCTCGGGCGGACCAAGGAGATGGACGAGGTCCTGAAGTCGCTGGCGGAAGTGAAGGGCGGGGGCCAGGTCGCATACCTTCAGGCGCGTGCTGCCGCCTCGCGCGGTGATTGGGGCACCGTCCGAAGCATTCTTCAGGCAAACGAAGGGCAATTGGCGGACAAGGAAGAAGCGACGGTGCTTTACGCACAAGCACTCGTAGCCTTGAAGCAGCCCGAGCAGGCGCGGGCCAAGTTGCAGCCTTTGCTCACTCGCAATCCCGGCAGTGCAACACTCCGTCGTGAACTTGCCAAGGCGCAGATGGCCGCTGGCGACGCCCGTGGCGCAGTCGAGACGATGCGCCCCTTTGCCGAGGTCCAGACAGCCGATGCCGAAGATCTGCGTCTTCTGGCGAAAGCGGCAGAGGCTTCGGGTGATCCTGAGGCGGCCAAGTTGGCCCAAAAGGCGAAGTTCCCGTCAGCACAGGCGCTGGCGGCAACGCTGGCTCAAGCCGACACGGCAATGAAACAGTCCAACTGGGGCAATGCCATTGCCGCCTACGAGCGTTTGCTTGCCGTGACGGATGGGAAGAACCCGCTGATTCTCAATAACATGGCCTATGCCCAGGGTATGGTCGGCAACAAGGTCAAGGCGATAGAGTTTGCCGAGCGTGCCTACAAGGCTGCGCCGGCGAGTGCATCAGTACTCGATACGCTGGGCTGGCTGCTGGTCGAGAGCGGCAAGGACCGTTCTCGCGGGCTGACCCTTCTGCGCGAAGCCGCCGCAAAGGCTCCCGACAACGCCACCATTGCAGGGCACCTGCGCAGCGCCGAAAAGGGCTGAACGCAAACGAAAAGGGAGCCCGCGTCTGCAGGCTCCCTTTCTTGAATGACCGATCCTGTCAGGCTGCGAGAGCCAGACGGCGCGGCGCAGTATGGCGACGGCGCGCCATGGCCAGGCCGACAAGACCAATGCCGAACAGCCCCAGCATGCCCGGCTCGGGAACCGGTGTACCGCCCGTCGAGCCACCCGTGCTGCTAAGCGTGCCAGCGCCGCTGGCCGAGCTGATGCCCGGTACGCCGCTGATCGACTGGTAGCGAACATAGAAGTCGCTGAGGGTCAGCGAGCTGACCGGCTGCGAGAAGCTGAGCGTGAACGAACCGGTGCCGGTTTCGCCAAGCGTCAGGCCGCCGCTGCCACCGCCCGCACAGCTACCGGTCTGGGCATCCTTGAAGCAGACGTCGACTGTGCCGATGCCGTTCGGATAGTTCGAGTTCAGCGTGGTGTACGAGAATGCACCGGTGCTGGTGGCCGACGAGATGGTGGGGTCGGTGTTGAACGCAAAGCTCGAGATGCGCGAATCCGTCACTGGCGATGAGCTGGTGTTGGAAACGCTGTAGTCGAACGTATAGTCGTTGCCGGAGATGCCGGTCAGCTTGAACGTGGTCGAGCCGGTAAGGCCGTTGATCGTCGTCCCGCCGGAGAATCCGTCATAATTCAGCGTGAAGCTGTTGCCGATATCGCCCGAGCCGAGCGTAACGGAATCGGCAAAGGCAGGTGCTGCTGCCATCATTGCTGCACTGGCAGCGAGGCCCGCGAGAACTTTTCTGAAGGTCATCGAAACTGCTCCCCTGAACCGAAATTCGGTTAATTGTCAGGAAAGCAATCACTGTGCCAATTACGGATTTCAGCCATTTGTAATGATTAACAATATCGTGGTCGTAAGATTTCTCGACAGGCGCGACCATCGAACCTCCTCCACTTTCACCAAAGATTCAGCGGTGCGTGGCATCTAACGCTCATGACGTCCCGCCTGGCACTTGCCCTCCTTCTTGCCCTCACTGGTTGCGGTGATGATGCCACTGATCGTTTGGCTCGCGCAAAGCGTGAGATTGCGGGAATGGAACTGGGCGCGGCCAAGGTCGACCTCACGGCGGCTCTGGCCGAAGCGGGTGACGATCCGGCAATTCTTCGCATGCTGGCAGCAGTGCAGCTCCGGTTGGGCGATGGCGAGGGAGCCTCCGCCACGGCCTCACGCTTGGAACGCTCGGGCGGATCACAGGCCGAATTGTCGCTGATCCGTGCCGAGGCGGCCGTCCTGCGTGGCAATGTGGACGAGGCGCTGGCAATTCTTGGGCAGGATGCGTCCCCCGCCACAGAGCGGATCAGGGCCGCCGCGTTGTCTGTCAAGGGAGACACAGCGGGCGCCTTTGCTGCCTTGCAGCGGGGCGCAGCATCAGGAGGCGATGCGCTTCTCCTTCGCGACTATGCGCGGTTCCTGATCGCAGCTCAGGATCTCGAAGCGGCATCCCGGCAGGTCGAAGCCCTATCGAGGCTGGATTCAGGAGCATTCGACGCATCGCTGATCGGCGCTGACATCGCGGTAAGGCGCGGCAAATTTGCCGAAGCGCACGCAATTCTCGAACAGATGGCCGAGAAGTATCCACGCGTGCCCGACCCATGGATTGCAAGAGCGAATGCCTTCGACCTGCAGGGCAAGCTCGACGATGCGCTGGCCATGACTTCGCGGGCCGCTGCGATTGCGCCAGATGATCCGCGCGTGCGGGATCTGCAGGTGCAGTTTGCGTCGATGAAGGGCGAATGGGAAAACGTTCGTTCGCTGCTGGCAAAGCAGGAGCGGGATCTCGATCCCCTGTCCGCCAACGGGCTCAGCTATGCCGAGGCGATGTTGCGGACCGGACATCCCGAACAGGCGAGGGCGATGTTTCAAAGGGCCCTCACGCGGTCGCCGAACAATCCTTTTGCCCGCATCATGCTGGCCGAAGCGCAGCTGGCGTCCGGGGATTCGCTTGCCGCTTTCGGCACGGTACGCCCCCTTGCCGCCAGCCAGCTGGCTGGGCCGCGTGAACTCGAACTGGCGGTTAAGGCTGCCGAGTCAGCGGGGCTCGCCGATGCAGCGTCGTTGCGCGCACGGCTACGTGCCGCTCAGGCAGGGCAGGCACAGTCACTCGCAGCCGAGGGCCAGGCAGCCTTGGCGCGCGAAGACTGGAATGGCGCGGCGCAGGCCTATGCGCAACTTGCGCAGTCAGGAGACGACCCGGAAGTCCTCAAGCGTCTGGCGCTCGCTCTCAGCCATGCCGGCAAGAGCGAGGAGGCGATCGGGGCCGCCGACAAGGCTCGCGCCATGCGCCCCGAAGATCCCGATACGTTGTTCATGGCCGGCTTGGTCCGCGCCCGGGCGGGAAGGGACCTGCCGGAGGCAATCGCCCTGCTTCGCAAGGCAAGTTTGGCCGAGCCGAGCAACGCCGTGTTTCGCAGCACTTTGGCCCGCTATCAGGCGCAGACTGGCACCTGATAGCGGGATAGCGTCAGGCGCGGGGCTTGTTCTTGCGCGAGCGTGCAAAGCCGATGCCGAGCAGGCCGAGAGCCATCATGCCCAGCATGCCCGGCTCCGGCACGGCCGTGCCGCCCGAAGTGGTGGTCGTGCCGCCTGAGGTCGTCGTGGTGCCACCCGACGTAGTGGTGGTGCCGCCCGACGTAGTGGTGGTGCCACCCGAAGTCGTCGTGGTGCCACCCGACGTGGTGGTCGTACCACCGGAAGATGTCGTGCCCCCGCAGAGCGACGAACCGCCGCTGTGCCCGCAATTGCAATAGTGCTTGTGCGTAAGCCACCAGGTCGCGTTTGCCGGCGAAGCGGCTGACAGGCCTGCAGTTGCTGCAATGGCGATGGCGATTGAGCGAATGTTCATGTTAACCCCCGTTGGTTAATCGCAGTCTGCACCTTGCTAAGCAAAACTGGTGCCAACTCCTAATTTACAGGGTGTTACGTGGTTAACCGCCGTTGGATTGGCGAACGCTGTAAAGAGGGGCGACGAAAACTGTTTCCCGTTCGTTTCCCGACAGTCAATCGTTCTGACGCAAGGCAACATCGTTCATGAAACGAACGTCATCTTTCGACGCAAGCCAGCCCGCTTCAGAAGCGATGGCTCCCAGCATCTCGATCAGGTCGTCCTGCTCTGACTTGGCGAACGCGCCCAGGACATGGCCCGTGACACGATCCTTGTGGCCGGGATGCCCGATGCCAAGCCTTACGCGCCGGAAATCGGCCCCCAGATGCTGGTCGATTGAGCGCAACCCGTTATGCCCCGCCGTGCCGCCGCCCTGCTTCACCTTTACCTTGAATGGCGCCAGGTCGAGTTCGTCATGGAACACCGTCAGCGCGTCCATGCCCAGCTTGTAGAAGCGCATCGCTTCGCCCACGGATCGCCCGCTCTCATTCATGAAGGTCGCAGGCTTGAGCAGCAGGACCTTCTGATTGCCAATCCGGCCTTCCTGCAGCCAGCCCTGGAACTTTTTCTGCACCGGCCCGAAGTTGTGGACCTCGGCAATCGTGTCGAGCGCCATGAAACCGACATTGTGGCGATGGAGCGCATATTGCGGTCCGGGATTTCCGAGGCCGACCCAGAGTTGCATGTGCTTGAGGTTCCTTAGCGGAGCATTTGCAGCGCCTGATAGCGAATGCAGCGCCTGTGCCAACATCCTTCGACAAGCTCAGGATGAGCGGTCTCAGGAAGTGGCGTGTTGAGTCCGCTCATGCTGAGCTTGTCTAAGCATTCCGCACTACCATCCAAAAAAGAACCCCTCCCGCACGCAGCGGAAGGGGTATCTTTTCAGCGCGCCTGCCGGAGCAGGGCCAAGTCGGGCTATCAGCCTTCCTTGGTGGTGTCGCCTTCTTCGCTCTTCAGCGAGGAGGGGGCCACGATCGTCGCGATGGTGAAATCGCGGTCCGAGATCGCGGGCTTCACGCCCGCGGGCAGGGTGACGGCGCTGATGTGGATCGAATCGCCAACTTCGTAGCCGGCAACGTCGACGATGATGTCGTCGGGGATCGCGTCAGGAGCGCAGATCATTTCCAGCTCGTGACGGACGACGTTGAGAATGCCGCCCTTCTTGAGGCCCGGCGACTTCTCTTCGTTGATGAAGGCCACCGGCACGTCCACGTGCACGACCGAGTCCTTCGAAACGCGCAGGAAGTCTGCGTGCTGCGGACGGTCCGTCACCGGGTGGAAGGCGACGTCCTTGGGCAGGGTGCGGATGGTCTTGCCACCGACAGTGAGCTCGACGACCGAGTTGAAGAAGTGGCCGGTGCCCAGCGCCTTGTTCAGCGCCTTCTCTTCAAGGTGGATCGCGATGGGTTCTTCGTTGCCGCCATAGATCACGGCGGGGGTGCGGCCTTCGCGACGCAGTACACGGGAGGCTCCCTTGCCAGCCCGTTCGCGCGTCTCGGCCGACAGCTGCAGCGTTTCGCTCATTGTCAGTACCTTCAGCTAAGTTGAATCACACTTCCTCCGCCACGCCTCCAGGGATGACCATGACAGGGAAGCGGCGGCCCTTAGCGGGTTTGCCGGGAAATGCAAGGAATCAATGGGGGCTCAAGGCACCCGCCTGATCGTCCATCCGCGCGCCATCATCAGGCGCTGCAAGCTGTCAGACCCCGCCAGATGCGCGGCGCCTACCGCGACGAACGGCTTGGCGCCCCCCTTCAACATCGCGTCCAGCTGATCGGCCCAAGCCCGGTTCCGATCGGTCAGCAGCGCCTGATGCAGCCCCGCGTCGGCCAGAAACCCCTCGTTCGCCTCGCGCGCAATGCCAAGGTCATCGCCCTTGAGCCATAGCGCGACCATGTCGGCCTCTTCGTCCTTGTCACTCGCGGCTTCAACCGTGACTTCCTGCAACAGCACCTGCTGCTGGCGAGGGGGAAGCGCGTCGAACACGCCGAACTGGCTGTGGATCGTCTCGAACCCCGCCACCGGCTTGGTTCCGGCCAGCTTGCGCAAGGCAGGTTCTGCCCCGCTGTCCGGATCGGCTCCGGCCTTCTGCCCGGCAATCGCCGCCAATTGCAGCGCCACTGCCCAGCTTTCGGTATCGGCAAAGTCCGCATCAGAAAGGCCCAGCTTGCGATAGACCTCGGCCAGCTTGGCGCGATAGGCGGGGCTAAGACGCTGCGACGGCGGCGGCAGCCCTTCCGTCCCCGCCAGATCCGCCAGCGCGTCGCCCGCCACTTTCTGGTTCAGCGGCTCGGCAATCTCCAGCACCAGCCGATCCGCCTTCGCCAAGGCCTCGCCAATGGCAGGCCGCAGCCATGGCACCTCGGGCGGCAGGGTATGGACGGTGCCGAACAAATAGCCGCGCACCGCCCCGGTCTTGTCTTCGATCTGCCACAGCGCCACCCGAGTGTCCGGCGCAGGGGCAGGCTTGCCGCGCTCCATCCATGCCACGGCCATGCCCAGCAGCAACGCCGGGATCACTGCCCACAACAGGCGCGGGAGGTAGCGCAACAGCTGCTTCATTGGACGCGGGTGCTGACCACGCCCTGCTGCTTCAGCACATCCTGCACGCTGTTCACTCCTGCCAGATGCCCTGCGCCCACAGCTATGAACACGGTCCCAGGCTGGTCCAGCCGCTTGCGGACCCACGAGGCCCAGTTGCGGTTGCGCTGGTAGAGCAGGGCTTCAGCCAGCTCCGGATCGTCCATGTTCTCGTTCATCAGCTTGCCCAGGCCTTCAGGGTCACCCGTGCCCCACTCGTCGGTCATCGAGCTGATGATGGCAAAGCTCTTGTCGAAATCGCGTACCGCTTCGCCAAGAAACTTGAGCTGCGCCTCGCGCGGCAACTGGTCGAACAGGCCAAGCTGGAAGTCCACCGTCTCGAGCGCGCCGAGCTTCTTGCCCTTGGCCGCTGCGGTCTTGCGCAGCACAGCTTCCGCGCCGCTGTCGGCGCCGTAACCCGCCATGGCATAGGGCATGACGCCCAGCGTGATCCCGGCAAGCCATGGCTCGAGCGGATCGAAAGCCTCCGCCGGTATCTTCAGCTTCGTCAGCAGTGCTTCATAAGCCGCGCGGTCGGTATCGTTCATCAACGAACGCAGGGTTTCCCCCTTCAGCAGTCCGATGGCCATGACCGACTTCTGCTGCTCCGCTGCCGGAATTTCCGGAATCTCGGTGATGAGTTCTTCCGAGCCATCCAGCGCTTGCCCGATCGGCCCGTCCAGCCAGACCAGGCCCTTCGGCAGAGCATGGATCGTGCCGAACAGGTAGATCGTGGTGTCGGCATCGGCCACCTTCCACAGCGCAGGCTTCAACTGCCTTGGCGCAGGTGTCTCCGCTGCAGGCTTGGCAGCAGGCGCCTCGGCGTGGACCGTTCCGGCGAAGGCGAAGGCGGCGAGGGCGACCGTGGCAGCGAATGTACGATAGGCGCGTTTCATCATCAGGCTCCTTGTGCCCGTAAACTGGTTGCAGGGAAATGAAGGTTTGAAGGGTTGGCGTCAGAGATGGCGCTGGCGGAACCAGACCACGCCCCACACCGCCATGGTGGCAAGGTAGATCGCCATTCCATCCACCGCGGGCAGAAACCCGCCGCGATGGCCCAGCCACCAGATCGGCGCCACTGCACTGTAGAAATAGAGCGCGATCAAAGCCCCGGTGCGATAGGATTGCTCCTCGTGCTCGTCGATGTTGCGGTGCCAGAACCACGTGATCGGCGCGATGACGAGCACGATGACGGCGATAAGTGCGGCAGCAACGCTCGGCTGCAGCGGCCCGGCGGCCACGTCGAATGGCTGGCTGTGCACATCGCCCGCCACGCTCATCCACATGCCCATGACGAGGCCGATCCCGCTTGCCGCTATTGCACTGATCGTCGCGCGACGGGCGCGAGGCGTGAGCGGACCATTCTCGCGATAATACCGGCGCGCGCTGACCCAGGCGAACCAGAATGCGGCCAGGGTCAGGGCGGCAAACACGCCCATGATCACCCATCCGATCGGCTTTACCTGCTCCTCCTTGCCAAGCGCGCCGATCAGGCCAGCTGCCGCGCCGGAGAAGAACACTGCCGCCACCGTCGCACCGAACATGCGCATGGCAAGCGTGCCAAGGCTCATGGCCGGCGGGTCGATCTGGTCGTCAGTCATGTTGGAAACCATCATCGAAGATCTCCTCGATACGAAGTTGGAACAAGCGCGCGATGCGGAACGCAAGGGGGAGCGAGGGATCGTGCTTGCCCGTCTCGATCGCGTTGACCGCCTGGCGCGACACGTCGAGTTTCGTGGCAAGGTCGGCCTGGCTCCACTGCCGCTCGGCGCGCAATACTCTCAATCGGTTGTTCATGTCATGATGACCTGTCCATATGTCAGGTTATGCTGACATTATGTCGCGATTCGCTGACTATGTCAAGAAGACCTGACATGGCGTTTGGCGAAGGGTTCCCGGTTGATTTGGCGGCCCTCATCGGCCAAAGCCGCGCGACCATGGCCGACACAGCAAACACGCCGCCCGAGACGCCCTTGAGCTTTCAGGACATGATCCTGCGCCTCCACAGCTTCTGGAGCGAACAGGGCTGTCTGATCCTCCAGCCGCTCGACATGCGCGTCGGGGCGGGCACGTTCCATCCGGCAACCACGCTGCGCTCGCTCGGGCCGGAATCCTGGAACGCAGCCTACGTGCAGCCCAGCCGCCGCCCAACCGATGGTCGCTACGGTGAAAACCCCAATCGCCTGCAGCATTACTACCAGTACCAGGTGATCATGAAGCCGAGCCCGGCCAACCTGCAGGAGCTCTATCTGCAGAGCCTTGCGGCCATCGGCATCGACCCGCTGCTTCACGATGTCCGTTTCGTCGAGGACGACTGGGAATCGCCCACTCTCGGCGCATGGGGGCTCGGCTGGGAAGTGTGGTGCGATGGCATGGAAGTCACCCAGTTCACCTACTTCCAGCAGATGGGCGGCTTCGATTGCAAGCCGGTCGCGGGCGAGCTGACCTACGGGCTTGAGCGCCTCGCGATGTACATCCAGGGCGTCGACAACGTCTACGACCTCCGGTTCAACAACCACGGCGTCAGCTATGGCGAGGTGTTTCTCGAGAATGAGAAGCAGATGTCGAAGTGGAACTTCGAGGTCGCCGATACAGACAGCCTCTTCGAAGGCTTCCGCCGCGCCGAGGAAGAGTGCAAGCGCAGCCTCGATGCCGGCGTTCCCATCGCCGCGTACGAGCAGGCGATCGAGGCCAGCCACCTGTTCAACCTGCTGCAGGCGCGCGGCGTGATTTCGGTGCAGGAACGCGCCAGCTACATGGGCCGCGTCCGCGATTTGGCGCGCGGCTCTTGCGAAGCCTACATGGCCAAGTTCGCCGACCAGTGGGCGGCCCAGTATCCGGAGTGGAGCAAGTGAGCGATTTCCTCCTCGAACTGCGCTCGGAAGAAATCCCGGCCCGCATGCAGGCAGGCGCCCGCGCGGATCTCGAAAAGCTGTTCCGCAAGCAGCTTGACGCCGCTGGCCTGAAGGCTGGCGAGATTACCGTCTGGTCTACCCCGCGCCGCCTTGCGCTGATCGCCCGCGATCTGCCGCTGGCAACCGAGGCCGTGTCCGAGGAAACCAAGGGTCCGAAGACCTCCGCCCCCGAACAGGCTCTCGAAGGCTTCCTGCGCAAGACCGGCCTCACCAAGGATCAATTGACCGAGCGCGACGGCGTGTGGTTCGCCGTCACCGAAAAGCCCGGCCGCGCCACGAAGGACGTGCTGGCCCAGGCAGTCCCCGCCATCATCCGCGCCTTCCCCTGGCCCAAGAGCCAGCGCTGGGGCGCAGCCTCGCTCTCCACGGAAAGCCTCCGCTGGGTGCGTCCGCTCTCGGGCATCGTTGCCATCCTCGGCGAAGATCTGGTCGAGTGCGAGATCGGCGGCATCAAATCCGGTTACGCCACGCTGGGCCATCGCTTCCATCACGCGGGCGAGATCACCATCGGCGGGGCGAGCGACTACGCCGAAAAGCTGCGCGCCTGCCACGTCATCGTCGACCATGTCGAGCGCGAGGCCATGGTGCGCGAGAAGGCCAAGGCTGCCGCTGAGGCCGCCGGTCTCGTGCTGGTCGAAGACGAAGGTCTGGTGATCGAGAACGCCGGCCTCACCGAATGGCCTGTCCCGCTGCTCGGCCGCTTTGACGAAGCCTTCCTCGACGTTCCGCCCGAGGTCATCCAGCTCACCGCACGCGTCAACCAGAAGTACTTCATCTGCCGCGACAGCGCCGGAAAGCTTGCCAACGCCTTCGTCTGTACCGCCAACATCGAGGCGAAGGACGGCGGCGTCGCCATCGTCGACGGCAACCGCAAGGTCCTCGCGGCGCGTCTTTCCGATGCCCGCTTCTTCTGGGAGCAGGACAAGAAGAAGCCGCTCGCCGAGCAGGCACAGAAGCTTTCCCGCATCACCTTCCACGAAAAGCTCGGCACCGTCGCCGACAAGGTCGAACGCGTCGCCAAGCTGGCCCGCTGGCTGGTAGAGGAAGGCATCGTAAAGCCGCAAACAAGCACCGGTTCCCCCGCGAAGGCGGGGGCCTCAGGCAATGGCTCACAACCCCACGAGGTCCCCGCCTTCGCGGGGACGCAGCAAATTTTGGCAGACCAAGCCGAACTCGCCGCCCGCCTGTGCAAGGCCGACCTCGTCACCGAAATGGTCGGCGAATTCCCCGAACTCCAGGGACTGATGGGCGGCTACTACGCCCGCGCAGAAGGTTTGCCCGATGCCGTCGCCGACGCCATCCGCGATCACTACAAGCCGGTCGGGCAGGGCGATGACGTGCCGACTGCGCCGGTGACGGTGGCCGTGGCGCTGGCGGATAAGCTGGATACGTTGGCCGGGTTCTTCGCTCTGAAGCAGGGACCTACGGGATCGAAAGATCCGTTCGCCTTGCGTAGGGCAACAATCGGTGTTGTTTCTCAGATCGATGAGGCAGATTTAAAGCTTCCTCTCGGCAGAGCGTTTGTCACTGCTATTGGGTTGCATGATAAAGGTTATGAACCGTCCGCCGTTGCTCAATCGCTTACCGGTGTGGACCTCAGCAAAGGTCAGCATGATCCTGAAATAGTTCTATCTGGCGAATATGACCGTCTTTTGGACGCTGCGATTTACGCCTGTGCGAAGGATATCGTCGCCTTCTTCGCAGACCGCCTCAAAGTCCAGCAACGCGAAGCAGGCGTTCGCCATGACCTGATCGACGCCGTGTTCGCGCTCGGCGGCGAGGACGATCTCGTCCGCCTGCTTGCCCGCGTCCACGCGCTGCAGGCCTTCGTTGGCACCGAGGACGGCACCAACCTGCTCGCAGGCTACAAGCGCGCCGCCAACATCCTCAAGAAGGAAGGCTTCGCCGCCAACCCCAACGCCGGGTCGGAAGGCGAAGGCGTCGTCCCGCCAACGGGCGAGGAAGACCCGCTCGTGCTGGTCGACGATCCCGCGCTCGAAGGCGTCGCCGCGCAGTTCTCTCACCCGGAATGCAACTACGCCCGCGAGCCTGCCGAACAGGCGCTGGTCGATGCGCTGAACTCGGCGGAACCGCAGGCCACTGGTGCGATTGTTGCAGAAGATTTCACTGCAGCAATGGCCGCACTGGCAACCCTGCGCGGCCCGATCGATGCATTTTTTGATCAGGTGACAGTCAATGATGCGGACGCGAACAAACGGGCAAGCCGTCTCGCGCTGCTTGACCGCTTCCGTGCTGCAGTGCACAAAGTTGCGGACTTTTCACGAATAGAAGGCTAAGAGCGGGCCGACTCCGGGCCCGTTCCGGCAAGAACAAGCATACGCAGGGAGCCTCGTTGGCGGCATGAGCGCATACGTATTCCATTTCGGCGGCGGCGCATCGTCTTCGGACGCGCGGGCCAAGGACAAGACCATCGTCGGCGGCAAGGGCGCGAACCTTGCCGAAATGGCGGGCATCGGCCTGCCGGTGCCCCCGGGTTTCACCATCACCACCGAAGTCTGCACAGCCTACAACGCCAGCGGCAAGACTTTCGACGATGCCCTGCGCGCAGGCGTCGCCAATGGCGTCTCCCACATCGAGAAGGCCACCGGCCGCGTGTTCGGCGATGCCGCCAACCCGCTGCTCGTCTCGGTCCGCTCGGGCGCACGCGTCTCGATGCCCGGCATGATGGACACCGTCCTCAACCTCGGCCTCAACGACCAGACCGTCGAGGGCCTTGCCGCAGGCTCGGGCGACCCGCGCTTTGCCTGGGACAGCTACCGCCGCTTCATCCAGATGTATTCCGACGTGGTGCTCGGCCTCGACCATCATCGGTTCGAGGATGCGCTGGAAATCGTCAAGGAAGACAACGGCTTCTTCAACGATGTCGAGCTTGGTGCCGAACACTGGCAGGCGCTCGTCGGCGAATACAAGGCCATCGTCGAAGACCAGCTCGGCCGCCCGTTCCCGCAGGACGTCCACGAACAGCTCTGGGGCGCCATCGGCGCCGTGTTCGACAGCTGGGAGAGCGATCGCGCCAAGGTCTACCGCAAGCTAAACGACATCCCGCATGACTGGGGCACCGCCGTCAACGTGCAGGCCATGGTTTTCGGCAACATGGGCGATACTTCGGCCACCGGCGTCGCCTTCACTCGCGATCCCGCGACCGGCGAGAAGGCCTACTATGGCGAGTGGCTGGTCAATGCCCAGGGCGAGGACGTCGTCGCCGGCATCCGCACCCCGCAGTACCTGACGCTCGCCGCGCGCGAACGGGCAGGGGCCAAGCCGCTGTCGATGGAAGAGGCGATGCCTGCGGCCTACGCCGAACTCGCCGCCGTCTTTGAACTGCTCGAAAAGCACTACAAGGACATGCAGGACATCGAGTTCACCGTCGAGCAGGGCAAGCTGTTCATGCTGCAGACCCGCTCGGGCAAGCGCACCGCCAAGGCCGCGCTCAAGATGGCGGTGGACATGGTCGGCGAAGGCCTGATCGACGAGGCCACTGCGATCAAGCGCATCGATCCGATGGCGCTCGACCAGCTGCTGCACCCCACGCTCGACCCCAAGGCGCCGCGCGATGTCCTGACCAAGGGGCTGCCCGCATCGCCGGGCGCAGCTTCGGGCGCGGTGGTGTTCGATGCCGATACCGCGCAGGCCCGCGCCGAGCGTGGCGATGCCGTCATCCTCGTCCGCGTCGAAACCTCCCCTGAAGACATCCACGGCATGCACGCCGCCAAGGGCATCCTCACCGCGCGCGGCGGCATGACCAGCCACGCCGCC
>JBEQCK010000021.1:17073-28090 GCA_041639335.1 Novosphingobium sp. | reverse complement strand
CTGGGTCGGGCTGCGCGGGATGATCGTCTTCTTGCGGGTGCGGATCATGATGGGCGGCGCACCACCAGGAGCCCCGGTGATGATGCCCTCGAGCGTCGGCTCAACGCTCATCGCGATAAGTGATTCGACCGCGCCAGAATCGAGTTCCTGCCCCGATAGCAACCGTTGGTGCATGCCCTTCAGCACGTCGCGCGCGCGGGCGACAGCGTCGTCTGGTCCCTCGATCAGCACGCGGTTGCCGCGCGCCGAAATGTAAACTCCCAGCCGATTCTCGATCTGCACGAGATTGGTGTCGAACTGGCCGAACAGGGCGCCAAGCACGGTCTGCTCGTCAAACTCGACTTCGACCCGGGCACGGCGATGCTGTGTTTCCGGGCGATGATGCGCCTCGTCGGCGCGGTGGGGTTTACGGGCCATGAGCTCCTTTCAGGTTTGGGCCTGATTCAGAGCATAGGAACGGAAGTTGCACACACAAGACGCGCGCGCAGACTTTGCACAGGGCAATTAGACGAGCTGACCTGCCAGAGAGTTCGGACCTGCTTCGACAAGCTTCACCGTAACCATCTGGCCGATCTCGGATTCGCCCACAAAGTGTACCGATTGCAGCCAAGGCGACTTGCCAAGCCACTGACCGGGATGCTTGCCTCGGCGCTCGACGAGGACCTGGCAGGTCTTGCCAACGCTGGCCTGGTTGAAAGCCATTTGGTCGCGGTTGAGCGCCGCTTGCAGGCGCTGAAGGCGCTCGTCCATCACTGGTGCCGGAACATGGTCAGGCATCGTTGCTGCAGGGGTGCCGGGGCGGGGGGAATATTTGAAGCTGAACGCCTGCGCATAGCCGACGGTGTCGACCAGACGCAGCGTTTCTTCGAATTCTGAATCTGTTTCCCCCGGGAAACCGACGATGAAATCACCCGACAGCGCGATGTCGGGGCGCGCAGCGCGGATGCGGTCGAGCAGCTTGAGGTAGCTGTCGGCGGTGTGGCTGCGGTTCATCGCCTTGAGCACGCGGTCGCTGCCCGCCTGCACCGGCAGGTGGAGGAAGGGCATCAGCTTCTCAAGTTCGCCATGCGCGGCGATCAGGCCATCGGTCATGTCGTTGGGATGGCTGGTGGTGTAACGGATGCGCTTGAGGTCCGGGTCGGCAGCAAGGGCGCGCGCCAGTCCATCAAGACCGATCCTGCGGCCCTTGTCGTCCTCGCCTTCCCAAGCGTTTACATTCTGCCCCAGCAGCGTGATCTCACGCGCGCCGCCAGCAACGAGCAGCTTCGCCTCTTCAACCAGGTCGGCGAATGGGCGACTGATCTCCGCGCCGCGGGTATATGGCACAACGCAATAGGTGCAGAACTTGTCGCAGCCTTCCTGCACGGTAAGGAAGGCAGTGGGTGCCGACTTGCGGCGCTTTGGCAGGGCTGCGAACTTGGCCTCCGCCGGCATGTCCGTTTCAGTGGCGCGCTTTCCGGACGCGGCCTCGGCAACCATTTCCGGCAGGCGATGGTAGGATTGCGGGCCAACCACGACCTTCACGCTCGGTGCGCGGGTCATGATCTCTTCGCCTTCAGCCTGGGCGACGCAACCCGCGACGGCAATCAGCGGTGCCGAGCCATCTTCGCGGCGCAAGCGCCCGATGTCGGAATAGACCTTTTCGGTCGCCTTCTCGCGGATATGGCAGGTGTTGAGCACGACGAGATCAGCATCGTCCCCGTCGCCAGCGGCAGACATGCCTTCTGCCGCCAGCAGCTCGGCCATGCGCTCGCCGTCATAGACGTTCATCTGACAGCCGAAGCTCTTGACGCGGAAGGTCTTGGGAGAAGGAGTCGCGGTTGAAGACATGGGCCGCGCCGATAGTGGATTCGGCAGGGTTTGTCTAACGCGCGCCGCTCATCACCGCGAGGATGCGTTCGCGTGCTGCTGTAGCCATGACCTTGCGGTTCGCCGTTTCGTCAGGCCCGAGAGGCGCGAGGAAATGCACGGTCACCGGGATCGCCCTGCGCCGGGCAAGGATCTTGAGGAAATTGTCCAGCCCGTGCTCTTCACCGACCCACGCCATCCCGGCGACGTCAGGTCCATAGTCTAGCCAGACCGGCTGTATCGCAATTCCCGGCGGCGGCGGATCGAGCGCGGACAGCAGCGAGGACTTGAACGGCAGCAAGCTCGCCCCGTCGCTGGTGGTGCCTTCCGGAAACACGGTGAGGGCGCCCGTATCCGTCAGCGCGGCGCGCACCTGTTCGACCTGGGCATGGACCGAGCGTCGTTCATGCCGGGCGACGAAGACCGTGTCGTTCATCTCGCACAGCCATTTGAGCAGGCCGACATCGGCCAGTCCTGAGTGGGCAACGAAAGCGCTGCCGCTCGCGCCCGAGATGACCGGGATGTCCAGCCAGCTCACATGGTTGGAGAGGAGAAACGCGCCCTTGCGCGATGGCGCGCCCGTTATCGTGACTCGTGCGCCGGCTATGCGGGCGATGCCGCCAAGGAACACCCGCGGCCACGGATTGTGCAGCCTCAGGATGCGCCAGACATAGTAAAGCGGTACGCATACGAGAAGCAGAAGCAGCATGGCTGCGAGCCGCACGGCGATGCGCAGGCGTCCGACAAGCGAAATGGCCGGACGAGCGATGGCGTTAGCCGTCGCGTTCAAGCTTCACGCCGTAAAGCTCCATGCGATGATCGACCAGGCGGTAGCCAAGCTTTTCCGCAATCTGGCGCTGGAGCTGTTCGAGTTCGGGATCGACGAATTCGATGACCTTCCCGGTCTCTACATCGATCAGGTGATCGTGATGCGCTTCGGGCGTCGCTTCGTAACGGGCGCGGCCGTCACCGAAATCGTGCCGGTCAAGAATGCCGGCTTCTTCGAACAAACGCACCGTGCGGTAAACCGTCGCGATCGAAATGCGCGAGTCAATGGCCGAGGCGCGCTCATGCAGCTTTTCGACGTCGGGATGGTCGTCGCTCTCCGAAAGGACGCGCGCGATCGTCCTGCGCTGGTCGGTAATGCGCAGGCCGCGTTCGGCGCAGAGAGCTTCGATGTCGATCGGCTGTTGCACTGGGTACTCGTCAAGAAAGGATCGGCCCGCCGATCTATAGACCGGCGGGCCAAATCTTCAACTGCGCGCAATCGTATTGCGCACAGTCATCGCCAGGAATCTGCGCGCAGATCAGGCAGCCGTCTTGCGGCCGCGCTTGGGCGCAGGCTTGCGGCCGAGGCCGATCTTCTTGGCAAGTTCACGGCGCTTCTCGGCATAGGCCGGAGCGACCATCGGATAGTCAGCGGGAAGATTCCAGCGGGCGCGATACTGTTCCGGCGTCATGTTGTAACGCGTGGCGAGATGGCGCTTTAGCATCTTGAGCTTCTTGCCATCTTCCAGACAGACGATGTGATCGTTCTTGACCGAAGCACGGATCGAAACGGCAGGCTCGGGAGCAGGTTCTTCCGTGACGACTGGCGTTTCAAGACCGGCAAGCGCGGAATAAACGTTTGAAATCAGGACGGGAAGGTCGTTTACCGACACGCTGTTATTGCTCACGTGGGCGGCAACGATATCCGAGGTGAGGGTGATCAAGGTCTCCCGCATGTCGTTCTGAATTTCAGTCATGGCAAATCCGACTTTCTATGTTTTTCCTGCGCGCCAATTTTTGGACTCGCGACTTGGTTTGGTGATCCAGATCACATTTATAGTCCTATCCTGACAGGACACAACCGATTTCACGACAGAATGCTCATCCTGTCAATCACCTCGGGACAAATCCTAAGTATCGTATCAATTGTGAAAAGTCAGTTCCTGGCTGATCGCATCAATCCGGGCGCCAGTTGAAGTGCGATAATAACCGGGTCTTAATCCAATTTGGCGGAATCCATGAGCAGCATAAAGGATGCCTGCCGGATTATCACGGCGCATCTCTAGAAAAACCCGGCTCATCCCGCCATCTCGGGCAGACTGTATAAAGCGCTTGAGCAAGACGTGGCCAAGGCCCATCCGTCGGTACTGTGGTGCAATAGCAAAAAGAAGAAGTTCTTCCTCGTCCAATACCGCTCGACTCATGAAGAATCCGGCAGTTCCACCAGAGGTGAGCAAGCTTTCGGTGCCATCGGGCGCAATCAGACCGTAGCGGCAATTGCCCAAGCACAAGGCATCGCTGACCTGCCTGCGGTTCCACGCCTCGCCGAACTCGGGCGGGAAGGCCTGCTCCATTACCGCCATGATCCGGTCAATGTCGTCAGGCGGCGCGTTCATGGATTGCTGTGCCTTGCGGTCAGGCGGCGGACGGCAGCCGTGCGTCGGGCGCGCGACCATAGCTCGGGCGGGGGTCGTCGCAAAAGGCACGGTCGCCCAGCAAGGCAGCTTGGCGCGCATCTGGCCGGATATCGAGCGCCACAGCACCGGGACAACGCGACGCGAGCGCGATAGCCTGGCTTCCGGCGATCAATCCTGCAGTCGTACGACTTGCCGCCGCGTCGGGGACGAGGGAGGTCAAAGGGGCCAGCGGCGATCCATCTGCCGAAAACGGCTGGAAGAACCACTCCCCATGGCCGCCGGTCATGCAGACATCGACGGGGCGTCCCGGTTGCTCGGCCAGAGCCATGGCAGCGACCAGGGAAAGGCTTTCAAACCCCGTTATCTTCGCGCTCCAGGCGAGTCCGAGCGCACGCGCTGCAGCAAGTCCGACGCGGATACCGGTGAAGCTGCCAGGACCGATGTCGACGGCGATTTCGTCCGCACGGCCCTTTTCGGGCAGCGCGGCGATCATCGGGACCAGCCGCTCGGCATGGCCGCGGCCAAGCAGTGCGAATTCGCCAGCGACCAGCTCGCCATCGTCGATCAGTGCGACCGAGCAGGCTTCCGTCGCGCAATCGATGACGAGCTTGCGCATGCCGGGCGGATCAGGCCGCGCGTACTTCGCTGACTTCGGGGACGTAGTGCTTCAGCAGGCTTTCGATCCCGTTCTTCAGCGTGGCCGTCGACGACGGGCAGCCCGAGCAGGCGCCCTGCATCTGAAGATAGACCACGCCTTCGCGGAAGCCCTTGTAGATGATATCGCCGCCGTCATTGGCGACAGCAGGTCGCACCCGCGTCTCGATCAGATCCTTGATCTGGTCGATAATGTCGGCGTCGGCCGGATCATCGGCGAAGTTTTCGTCAGTTTCGGCAGGAACGGCGATGCCGGCTGCGGTGCCGCCAACGAAAAGCGGGGCTTGGCTGACGAAGTGATCGAGCAGGATCGACAGCACCTGCGGCTTGAGGCCGGCCCATTCGACGCCTGGAGCGGCGGTGACCGAAACGAATTCGCGTCCGAACAGCACGCCGGTCACGTCGCCGAGATCGAAGAGCGCCTGCGCCAAAGGCGATGCCTCGGCAGCTTCAGGCGAGGTGAACTCGCGCGTTCCGGTCGCCATGACCTGCTCGCCGGGCAGGAACTTGAGCGTGGCGGGGTTCGGCGTGGTTTCGGTCTCGATGAACATGAGTCGCATGTAGGCCGGTCCGTCCCGTGGTCAAGGGCCAGAAAGGCCGGGTTTTGCGCAGTTTCAGCGCAAGGTCTCATGGCGGAACCTTCCAAGGCCCGCTAAGGCAGCGAGATGATCAAGCTTTCCCATGCGCTCGTCCGCCTCGCCCCCGCCGTTCTCTCATGCGCCTTCGGCGCTTCGGCCCTGAATGCCGCTGCGCCTGCAGCCAAGCCGGTCGCGCCATCGGCAGTCGCCATTCCTATGCCGCTGAATCCGGTGGTCTCGCCAGCACAGCGCCTATGCTCTGCCAAGACTGCGAGCGGCCTTGGCACGATGCTGCTCAAGCCGGCTGAAGGCGCAAAGCCGACGAAGAGCGATTTCGTGCTGGTCAATTATGTTGGCTATCTGGCTGCCAATGGCGAGGTGTTCGACCAGGGCACGCAGGCGGCATTTCCCGTCGATGGCGTCATTCCAGGCTTTTCTGAAGGCCTGCAACTTCTGTCGAAGGGCAGCCTGATGCGTCTGTGCGTGCCCTCGGCGCTTGGTTACGGTGCGGAAGGCTCAGGCCCGATCGGGGCAAATGCGGATCTCGTGTTCCAGGTGGAACTGGTCGACTTCAAGACCGCTGCGGAAGTGGAGGCCATGCGCGCGGCGCAATCGGCAGCCCAACCTGCTCAGTCGGGTACGACAACTCCCTCGCAGTAACGGGTCTATTCACTGGTCCTTCATAAGAAGGCTTCCTATAGTCGCGTGATGCGATCCCGTAACACGCGCGCCCGGCGCTTCGGCCTGTTTCTTTCCCTCCTGCTGGTTTCGGCGGCCCCCGTGGTCGCCGAGGTCCCCGCCAAGGCTCCGGCCACGGCGACGAAGTCCAACGTGCCGTGGCTCTACAAGGGTTCGGATGTTCCGCAGGACAAGGCCTGGACCTTCGGCATTTTGCCGAATGGCATCCGTTACGCGGTCCGGCACAGCGGTGTTCCGCCGGAGCAGGTATCGATCCGCGTCCTGGTTGACGCGGGTTCGATGTACGAGACCGAGCCGCAGCGCGGTTATGCCCACCTGATCGAACATCTGACCTTCCGTGAATCCAAGTATCTCAAGGAAGGCGAGACGATCCCCACGTGGCAGCGGTTGGGCGCCACCTTCGGCAGCGATACCAATGCGGAGACCAGCCCGACGCAGACGGTTTACAAGCTGGACATTCCCAACGCCACGGCACCCAAGTTGGATGAAACATTCAAGCTGCTGTCGGGCATGATCACCGCGCCGATCTTTACCGATCGCGGCGTCAAGACCGAGGTTCCGATCGTTCTCGCCGAAATGCGAGAACGCACCAGCGCGCAGTCGCGGGTGCTGGACGCAACGCGGGGGCTTTTCTTCAAGGGCCAGCTTCTGGCCTCGCGCAGCCCGATCGGCACTGTCGAGACCCTCGAAGCGGCCGATGCTGCAAAGGTAAAGGCCTTTCATGACAAGTGGTACCGCCCCGACAATACCGTGATCGTGGTGGCGGGCGACGCTGATCCGGCAGCACTGGTCGCGCGGATCGAGCAGTGGTTCGGCGGGTGGCAGGTCTCTGGCAAGAAGCCGTTGCAGCCCGATTTCGGCAAGCCGATCGCGCCGACCGGAATCGATCCCAAGAACCCGGTTGGCGAGGCGAAGGTACTGGTCGAGCCGGACCTGCCACGCCTTGTGAACTGGGCGATCCTGCGTCCGTGGACCAAGGTCAACGACACCATCGTCTACAACCAGGGCCTGATGATTGATCGCCTTGCGCTGGCTTTGATCAATCGCCGGCTCGAGGCACGCGCGCGGGGCGGCGGGAGCTACCTGGTGGCTTCCGTGGACGAGATGAAGCAGGAACTTTCGCGATCGGCCGACGCTACGATCGTGACGGTCACGCCATTGAGCGAGGACTGGAAAAGTGCAGTAACTGACGTGCGCTCGGTTATTGCCGATGCTTTGGCCACGCCGCCGTCCCAAGCAGAGATTGACCGCGAAGTTGCCGAATTTGAAGTCGCCTTCAAGGTCTCGGTCGAAACGCAGTCGACCATTGCCGGGTCCAAGGCGGCTGATGATATCGTCAACGCCGTCGATATCCGCGAGACGGTGGCCAACCCGGATACCGTCTACGACATTTTCAGGCGTTCCATCCCCTTGTTCAAGCCGCAAGCCGTGCTTGATCATACCCGTGCGCTGTTCAGGGGCACCGTAGTCCGCCCGATGATGATCACGCCCAAGGCAGGGGAGGCTGACGAGGCCTCCCTGCGCGCTGCATTGACGGCACCCGTAAAGGCAGCCTCGGAAAGCCGGGTGGCGGCAAACGCCCTCAAGTTTTCGGACCTTCCACCGGTCGGGACACCGGGTACTGTCGCCAGCGCGCGACCGATCGGGTTGCTCGGCATCGAGCAGGTCGAACTCTCCAACGGTGTGCGCGTTCTGTTGTGGCCCAATGATGCCGAGCCGGGCCGGATCATCATCAAGGCCCGATTTGGCGGCGGGTACTCTGCGATCCAGCCTCAGGATGCGGTTTATGGCCCTATCGGCGAGGTGGCGCTGATGGACAGCGGCATTGGCGCGCTCGGGCGGGATGATCTGGACCGTCTTGCAACAGGCCGCAAGTTGAGCCTCGATTTCAACATCGACGACACGGCATTCGTGCTCTCGGCCGATACGCGCCCGGCGGACCTTGCCGATCAGCTCTATCTCATGGCCGCCAAGCTGGGCATGCCGCGTTGGGATGCCAATCCGGTGTTGCGTGCCAAGGCTGCGGCAAAGCTCCAGTACGAAAGCTACAATTCGGCTCCCAATGCGGTGCTCAATCGCGATCTCAACTGGCTGTTGCGCGATGGAGACCCGCGCTACGCCACGCCAAACCCGGCCGAACTGGAGAAAGTAACGCCGGAGGGCTTCCGCAAGACGTGGGAACCGCTGCTTTCGGAAGGACCGATCGAGATCGACATGTTCGGCGATTTCACGCGCGAACAAGCATTGGCGGCTCTGGAAAAGACCTTCGGCGCTTTGCCTGTCCGCACTCCGACAGCGGCGCCAACACTTGCCCCGAACATCCCGGCACACAACGCCGAGCCGCTGGTGCTGACCCATCGCGGCGATCCTTCGCAGGCTGCGGCTGTGGTGGCATGGCCAACCGGGGGCGGGCAAGCCGGCGTGCGGGAAAGTCGCCAGCTCGAAATCCTGGCGCAGATCTTCAACAACCGCCTGTTCGACGCAATGCGCGAGAAGGTGGGAGCGAGCTATGCGCCACAGGTCGGTTCAAGCTGGCCTCTGGACCTGCCATCGGGCGGGTACGTCTCGGCGATGGTCCAATTGCGACCGGGAGATTTCGACACATTCTTTGCGTCCGTCGATAAGATCGCGGCCGAACTTGCTGCCACGCCGCCTTCAGCAGACGAGATCAGCCGGGTGACCGAACCGCTGAAGCAATTGATTACGCGCGCCAGTACCGGCAATGGCTTTTACATGTTCCAGCTGGAAGGGGCGGCTTACGATCCGCGCAAGATCGCTGCAATCCGCACGATCCTCAACGACTACAGCCAGACAACGCCCGAACGAATGCAAGCTCTGGCGCAGAAGTACCTGCGAGCGGACAAGAGCTGGCGTCTGGAGGTCGTCCCGGAAAAGCGCTGAGTGAAATGGGGCCGGACCGGCCTCAGCAATCGATCTTGTCGTTCGTACCGCTGAGGCCAGGGCCGACATTCCGGTCGTCACGAACGATGATTGCTGCCTGTTCGTGTATCGTGATCGGCTCGACGAACATTGTTCCGAACAGGCCATGGTATTCGTACCAGACTTCGGCTGCCATGACTGCGCTATTGCTGGATGAGGTGATCTTTCTGCCGCCCAGCGAGATGCCCGATGCTATTTCAGACAAAGCGCTTCCGGTCTGATCGGGCTTTCCGTGGGCAGAGGCCTGCTTGCCCTGACCCAGGCACTTTTGCCAGTGGATGAATTGTTTGCCAGTCACCGGGTGGACTTCAACGCTCGACAGGATCACCCGGCCGTTCTCGGCGAGACCGATGTCAGAGCCTTCCTCCAGCGCGCCTGTCAGGACCGACTGCACATCGTTGCTGGTAATGGTGGGGGTCACGCCGCTATTGTCGGTCTGGCCAAGACGCGAAGCATTGTCCGCAAGCGCCAGAGCAACCTGGCTTGCCTCCATTGAAGCGGCGTTAAGCCACGCAATTTCGGCCCCGTACATGCCCAGTATCATGAACAGAGGCACCACCAGGGCAAATTCGACGGTCGATACCCCGTCCTGCCTGTTGAGCAGCCTGCGCAGCAGCGTCATGGGCAGCTCCCGGCCGTGGCGCCATAGCCCGTCTGGTTGCCGAACGGCTGGTTCTTGGTCACTGCGGTCGCCGAAAGGGTTCGTTCCGACCACAGTTTGGGCATGAAAGGCACCTGGAACACGGGTTTGAAAGTTGCTGTCACATTATAAACGACGACGTCATTGGCTGACCCGGCGCTCTCCTTCTGCCCGACATCCTGGTCCCACTGGCCATTGCGGTTTTCGTCGGTGAAGGTCTCGCCGGCGTCGCACACACCATTCGCATTGTTGTCGTTCCATTTTTCAGCCCGGCCGACGTCGGTGAAGTCGTAGTAGCTGGTCCGGCTCGTCTTGATGGTCACGCCGGGGAGGACTGGACGGATGGCATCGAGTACCGAGGCGTCGGCTTCGCTGGTGTTGCGCGTTTCCAGCGAGGAATCGCGTGCGGCACGGTGGACCGCGCCGCTTAGGACCGACTTGCCATAGACCATCTGCCCGATGTCCATGATGCCGATGAGCAGCAACAGGAACAGGGGCACGACAATCGCAAATTCGACGACCGTTGCGCCCTCTTCATTGGTGCAAAGCCGCGCGTCCGTCATTGCACCACCCGCAATTCGCCGACCTGCTTTGCGATCGACTGAAATGCCGAGTCCAACTGGTTTGCGTTGGCTGCCGTGAATGCACTCGAACTTGAGGCGCATGTCTGGAGTTCGGTCGTCATCGCCTGCGCAAACGCGATAACCCAAATGCGGATGCCTTTGGCCTTCACGGCTTCGCACAAGGCAAGAAACCGTGAGTTATGGCGCGCTGCGTCTTCGGTGTGGCCGTCGTCTGTGACGCGACGATCATGGTATTCGATGCCCCAGGCCGATTGGATGGAGTAGCTCGGCGCCATTTCACCATCGGTCATGAAGATCAGATGGCGCGATACCTCACCGCCGTTTGTGGGGGCGTCGCGGACAATGTTTGACCAGAGACCATCGGGGGACGAAAGGCGCGCACCCCAGACAAGACCGATGTCGTGATAGGTCCCCCCTTCGGGCACCAGTGAATCGGCGTATTGATCGAACGCCGCCTTGCTCATCGTGGAGAGAAGCTTGGCGGTAGTCGGGCAGAAGGATGATGCCTTCATACCGGTGGGAGATGGCACCGAGCCGTTCATGTAGTCGACGCCATTGTAGTTCACTGTGCGTATGTAGGCGACATCGGGCCACATGGGCGCCCACTTGGTCGAAGCTGAACTGTCAGGGGCGGTATCGATTTCGAGGTCCAGGAGATCGGAAGAGCAC
>JBEQCK010000021.1:0-17063 GCA_041639335.1 Novosphingobium sp. | reverse complement strand
ATCTCGATGACCACGTGAAGCTTGGCTCGGATACGGTTGCGCGTTCCTCGATGCACCCTTTCCACGTTGACGAAACGGACGCGCCGTTCTCGCCAGTTGGTGTGGAGACTGCTTCGAAATACTTGAACCGGCTCGTGTCATAGTTCACCGGGCGATATTCCCAGTGATCAAAGACTTGCGAGCTTGTATAGATGGGATCGGCCGTCGTGGTCGTCGTTGTCACGGAGTTGCGCGAGCCCGTGCGTGACTGGATTCTGAAATTCAGGATCTGCCAGGCGCATTGATAGAACGTCGCCGTCTGTGGCTGGGTCACCACTGTCGTCACGACCCGTTGGCCGGAGGAGTTCGTGGTCGTCGTCGAGGTGGAGGTGGCACTGCCCGAATTGGTCCAGGCCGTATCGGCGGGTTTTGCATTGTTACACGACGTTGACGACAGGTAGATGTTTGAACCGAAGTTTGACCAAAAGGAATAGGTTGGCGTGGTCGTTGTGGTTGTCGGGTTCCCGCTTACCGGCGTGCCGTAGCCGCTCAATGTCTGCACGGTTCGATAGATCGCCTTACGAGACTGGATTGTCCTGTTGTCGACGAGGTATGACGGGTCCAGGTCGAGTAGCAGCCTTCCGACATTGACTGAAGAACTGTACGGCACAAATCCGTAGCGCACGCGCGCGTTTGTGCCCGAAAGGGCGTTTTCGACCGTGGCGTAGAAGTTCTTCATGGCAGCGCGCAGCGCCTCGATCCGCGTCTGCGTGCTGCCCGCCAAAAGCGCACTCATGGACCCGGTCGTATCCAGGACCATCATGATGTCACTGTTGCCCACGCCCATCGATGCCGAGCAACTGACGTTCAGATCGAAACCCTGAAAGCCGAAGATCTGCATCATCAGGGGCGGAAGCAGGGTCGTCGCCACGGCGTCGATGGTGCCGCCCTTGTCCGCTGACGTTGGTTCAAAGGTCGTGTCCCGCGAACCCTGGTGAGTTTCATCGAAGTTTGCGAAGAAATAATTGTCCGCCTGCGCCTTTGCTGTGGCATCGAAACCGTTGGTCGTGACGGCGCGGCGACCGGCCAGCACTCCCGCGTCGCAAGCCGCCTGCAGCCTGGTCTGGGTTCGCCAGGCGCGGCTTATGTCGATGGCGCCGCCGATCAGCGCAGCCACGGCAAAGATTGCCATGGCCGAGAGAGGCAGGATGTTCCCTCCGCGGCTTCGGGCCAGTAGAATCAGGAGGCGGCGAAGGGCAAGCATGCGAAAACGAACGACCTATGGTGGGATCTGCACGGTTAACCGTCCGTCCACCAAGACATCCTGATGAGGTGACTAAGGTAAATTCCCTATGGTCCTGCAACTGGCGATGGCCTTGGGCGTGATCGCGACGATCGATTGCTGTGACAGCAAGCCTTCCTTTGCTTTTCGTGCGCAGGGGGCGTATGGGCGCGCCTCTTGAAAGGAATGGAAAGTGGCACAGAACTGGACTGCGGATTCGTGGCGCGGGTTTGAAGGTCGGCATCTGCCGGTCTATCCCGATGCCGAAAAGCTGAACGAGGTCGAGAAGACCCTGACGAGCTTTCCGCCGCTGGTCTTTGCTGGCGAAGCGCGCGCGCTGAAGGCTGACCTCGCGCAAGTGGCCGCAGGCAAGGGTTTCCTGCTGCAGGGCGGGGACTGCGCCGAGAGCTTTGCCGAGTTCCATCCGAACAACATTCGCGACACGTTCCGCGTGCTGCTGCAGATGGCGGTCGTGCTGACCTTCGCCAGCAAGCAGCCGGTGGTGAAGGTCGGCCGCATGGCCGGACAGTTCGCCAAGCCGCGCTCCTCGCCGGTCGAGAAAATCGGTGACGTGGAACTGCCGAGCTACCTTGGCGACAACATCAACGGAATCGACTTCACGCCGGAATCGCGCATTCCGGATCCTGAGCGCATGCTGCGGGCCTACAGCCAGGCGGCGGCGACGCTCAACCTGCTGCGCGCCTTTGCCGGCGGGGGCTACGCCAACCTGCGCCAGGTCCACCAGTGGACACTGGACCACATCGGCAAGAGCCCGTGGGGCACCAAGTTCCGCGAAACGGCCGACAAGATCGGCGAAGCGCTGGACTTCATGGAAGCCTGCGGCGTTGATCCACGCACCGTGCCGCAGCTTCAGGGCACCAGCTTCTACACCAGCCACGAAGCGCTGCTGCTGGCTTATGAAGAGGCTATGACCCGGCAGGATTCGCTGACCGGCGAGTGGTATGACACCAGCGCCCACATGCTGTGGATCGGCGATCGTACGCGGTTCGAAGGCTCGGCTCACGTCGAGTACCTGCGCGGTGTCAACAACCCGATCGGGATGAAGTGCGGTCCTTCGCTCAGCGCCGATGCGCTGCTGCGCATGCTCGATACGCTGAATCCCTCGCGCGAATCTGGCCGGATGACGCTGATCAGCCGCTTCGGCCACGACAAGGTGGAGGCAGGACTCGCTCCGCTGGTTCGAGCCGTGAAGCGCGAAGGCCATCCGGTGGTGTGGTCGTGCGATCCGATGCATGGCAATGTCATCAAGGCCGACAACGGCTACAAGACCCGCCCGTTCGACCGCATCCTGACCGAGGTGAAGGGCTTCTTTGCCGTCCACCGCGCCGAAGGCACACACGCTGGCGGCATCCACATCGAGATGACCGGGCAGGACGTGACCGAGTGCACCGGCGGTGCTGTTGCGATCACGCAGGAAGGGCTGGCCGACCGTTATCACACGCACTGCGACCCGCGTCTCAACGCTGCGCAGTCGATCGAGCTCGCATTCCTGCTGGCCGAGGCGCTGAACGCCGAGCGCGAAGGGGCGAAGGCCGAAGCCGCCTGAGGTTCTAGCCAAACTACAAGATCAAGGTCCCGGAGGTTCTGCCTCCGGGACCTTTTTCTTCGGCTAGCGCGGATGTCTGGCGTTCAAGGCTATGCCTGCGAGGTTTTGCTCACGCTTGATCCACCGCACACGGGTGGGGGCGCGCGTTTCAGCCAATCGCCGGAAGCGCTCCAGATGCACCCGGTCGCTAGCCGAAGCCGCTTTCGCGCGGCCATTGGCCTGTTCGATCACCGAACGGCTGTCTCCCACCAGATCGAACGCTGTGGCGCCGCTGGCCTGCGCCACTTCAAGCGCATGGATCAGCGCCAGCCATTCGGCATCGCCATTCGTCCCGCAGACCAAGTCAGTCCGCAAGTGGGCCGTCCCGCGCAACACTGCAGCCACCTCGACAGGGCCGGGATTGGGTCGGCATCCGCCATCGAAATAGACCTTGAGACGCTTCTGCACAGCCATGGGCCGCAGCGGTATCAGGCCCCGGCCTTCACCGCAAAGCTCAAGGCCAACTCGGCCAGCGGGCGCACTCTTTCCGACATCGCCTTGGCATGAGCGCTTGAGGCTGTCCCGTCGATCACCCGCTTCTTGATCCCCTGAATGATGCCGGCCAGCCTGAAGAAGTTGTAGGCAACATACCAGTCGAGCCCGGGCAATCCGTCGCGGCCGGTCTTCTCGCAATAGCGGGCGACAACCTCATCCAGTTCGGGAATGCCGAGGGCCTTGCGGTCAAGATCCTGCACGCCCGATCGCCCGCCGTTGTCCTGCACCCAGGCCGTGCAGAAATAGGTGAAGTCTGCGAGAGGATCCCCCAGCGTGGACAGCTCCCAATCGAGCACCGCGACGACCTTGGCTTGTGTGGGATGGAAGATCATGTTGTCGATGCGGTAATCGCCATGGACAACGCTGGTTCGCGTCTGCTCGGGGAGGGTTGCGGGCAGCCATTCGATCAGCCGCTCCATCTCGGGCATCGTTTCGGTTTCCGAGAGGCGATACTGCTTGGTCCACCGATCGACTTGCCGGCCGAAGTAGTTACCCGGCTTGCCGAAATCGGAAAGCCCGGCCTTCTCGATATCGACCGAATGCAGTGCGGCGAGCGTATCGACCATGGCGTCGTAAGTCTTGCGCCGGAATTCTGGCGTGGCGCCGGGCATCGCGCCATCCCAGATCGTCCGCCCGTCAACGCAGCCCATGACATAGAACCACGACCCGATGACGCTGTCGTCAGTGCACAGCCCGTACTGGCGAGCGACCGGGAAGCCGGTTCCTGAAAGTCCCGCCTGAACCTTGTATTCGCGGTCCACCGCATGGGCCGAAGGCAGCAGCTTGCCGAAGGGCTTGCGCCGAAGCACGTAAGGCCCGGAAGGGCTGTCGATCTTGTACGTCGGGTTCGATTGCCCGCCCTTGAATTTCGAGACCGTAAGCGGGCCCTGAAAGCCTGTCACGTTTTCCTCGAACCAGCGGGTCAGGCTCGCCTCGTCCAGCTTGTCTGCGCCCTCGGGAACGACCGTCCCCGTAAACGCTGCCTGCGCGTCCATCACCGCCCCTCTCATTGATCGAACACGATGACCGAGCGGGCGGAATGGCCCTGCTTCATCTTTTCGAATCCGTCGTTGATGCCTTCCAGCGGAATGCGTTCGGCAATGATGGTGTCGAGATCGAGAAGACCGCGCAAGTAGAAGTCGACAAGGCGCGGCAGATCCACCGGGAAGTGGTTGCCACCCATGATCGCGCCCTGCAGCTTCTTGTCCGACAGCAGGTCCATCGCCGAAAGGCCGACCTTGTGATTGAGGGGCATCATGCCGAGGATCGTCGCCGTTCCTCCGCGCCGCAACGCCGCAACCGCGAGGTCGCCAGAGGCCGGGCGCCCAACCGCCTCGATCGCATGGTGAACGCCGCCCTTGGTCATCTCGACGATTTCCTTGGCCGCGTCGGGTCCAGCATCGAGCGCGTCCGTCGCGCCGAGCTTTTTCGCCAGCTCGCGCTTCTCCGGCATCGGATCGACCGCGATGATTCGGCCGGCGCCGGCGATCTTGGCCGCGTTGATGGTGGCCAGACCCACGCCGCCACAGCCGACCACGCAAATCGTCTCGCCCGGCGTGAGCTTGGCGGCATTGAACACCGCGCCAGCCCCAGTCGTCACCGCGCAACCGATCACCGCTGCCCGATCAAGCGGCATCTCCGGGTTGATCGCAACGCAGGCGTGCTCATGCACCAGCATCTGCTCGGCAAAGGCCGAGAGGTTCAGCATCTGGTTCACAATGCTGCCATCGTCGGTCCGGGTGAGGCGCGGGGGCGCGCCCGCCCCACGCCGGGTGTCAGCACCAAGGCACAGCGACATGCGCCCGGTCACGCAGAACTCGCAATGGCCGCAGAAGGCCGAAAGGCAGGTGACGACTGCGTCACCCACCTTCACGGTCCGCACTTCCGAACCGACCGCCTCGACGATGCCCGCCGCCTCATGTCCCGGTACGGCCGGGATGGGATGCGGATAGGCGCCCTCGATGAAATGCAGGTCCGAATGACAGAGCCCGCAGGCCGCTGTGCGGATCAGCACTTCATGCGGACCCGGCTTGGAGACGGTCAGGTCCTGGATTTCGAGCGGCTTGCCCGGTTCGACGAGTACGGCGGCTTTCATCTTCTCTCTCCTTACCGAGCCACGCCCAGATCACCCGAGCTGAAGCCACGGTCGCCAGAAGGCAATTCCGAATGGCGGGCAAACTCGATGCGGGCGATGGCGCGGGCGTGCACTTCGTCCGGACCATCAGCCAGACGCAGCGTGCGCTGGTGGGCATAGGCTTCGGCAAGACCGAAGTCTTCCGAAACGCCGCCGCCGCCGTGGGCCTGGATCGCATCGTCGATGATCCGCAGCGCCATGTTCGGCGCCTGGACCTTGATCATCGCGATTTCCAGCGCAGCCGACTTGTTGCCGACCTTGTCCATCATGTCTGCTGCCTTGAGGCAGAGCAGGCGGGTCATCTCGATATCGATGCGGGCCTGCGCGATGCGCCATTCCCAGATCGACTGATCAGCCACGCGCTTGCCGAAGGCCACGCGCGATTGCAGGCGCTTGGCCATCTTGGCAATCGCCTCCTCGGCCACGCCGATGGTGCGCATGCAGTGATGGATGCGGCCCGGCCCGAGGCGCCCCTGCGCAATTTCGAAGCCTCGCCCTTCGCCAAGGAGGATGTTGGACGCGGGCACACGCACGTCCCTCATCACCACTTCCATGTGGCCGTGCGGCGCGTCGTCATAGCCGAAGACGGGCAGGTGACGGACGATCTCCACGCCGGGCGCATCGAGCGGCATGAGTATCATCGACTGCTGCTGGTGACGCTTCGCCTCGAAGTCGGTCTTGCCCATGACGATGGCGATCTTGCAGCGCGGATCGCCGACGCCCGACGACCACCACTTGCGCCCGTTGATCACGTACTCGTCGCCTTCGCGCCGGATCGAGGTTTCGATATTGGTCGCGTCGGAGGAGGCGACTGCCGGCTCGGTCATCAGGAAGGCGGAACGAATTTCGCCGTTCATCAGCGGGCGCAGCCACTGCTCCTTCTGCTCCAGCGTGCCGTAGCGATGGAACACTTCCATGTTCCCCGTATCCGGTGCCGAGCAGTTGAACACCTCGCTGGCCCAGCCGATACGACCCATTTCCTCGGCGCAGAGCGCGTATTCGAGGTTGGTCAGGCCCGGACCCTCAAACTCGAACGTATCCTCGACGTGATGGTGCCCGCCGTTGCGCGGCGGCATGAACAGGTTCCAGATTCCGGCAGCCTTGGCCTTGGCCTTCTCCTGCTCGACCGTCTGCAGCACCTTCCAGCGGTCACCCGTCGCCTGTTCGGCCTTGTAGTCCTTGTAGCGTGGGCGGACGTTGTCCTCGATGAACTGGCGGACGCGGTCACGCCAGTACTTCTGGCGGTCGGTCGGTTCGAAATCCATGAGCCTCTCCTTGCTTGCCCGGCAGTGTCCATCGGGCCATGTGCGAATTCAAGCGAAAATTAAGTGACCGATTAAGTCATGTCGTTGATCAAGGTCATTTCATCGTCAGGGGTGAAGGCCCGCCGCATCGGGATCGGCCTTTGCCACCTGATCGAGCCGCGCCAGACGCGCCTCGTGCGCTGCGCGGTCGATCGGGAAGTGCCGCACGACGAAAGCTGTGAGCCCCGCCAGAGCCGCGATGCTCGCCACGTAGGCCAGGCTCAGGCGGTGGGTGACTTCCGGCAAGACGGCATCCGGCGCAGTGTTCGCCTCAAGCCCGGCATAGCTGAGCAATAGCCCGGTAATGAACACGCCCAGCCCGCCCGCGCACTTCGAGGCGAGGAAGGCACCAGCCGAAAGCGTCCCTTCGGATCGCCGCCCGGTCTGCTCCTCGGATGCCTCCACCACGTCGGCGACCATTGACCATAAGGTCATCGTGCCGGTCACGGTGAAGGTGTTGGACAGCAGCGTACAAGCGAACATCATGCCAAGCGACGCGGTCGTTCCGTCAGGAGCCCACAGGCCCAGCCAGCGCAACATCAGTGGCCCGGCCCAGAACACCATGCCGATCGGAGCCATCCGCATCACCGTACCGGCCTTGCCCCAGCGCTTCTGCGCCCGCCCGACCAGCATCGAGGCGCCCACGACGCTGGCGAAAAGGAGGAACGGGAAAGCCTGCAGCGCTGTGGGGGTGAATTTCCAGACGTAGAGATAGAGGTAGTTGGACAGCGCAAAGGTGATGCCTTGCGCTGTAAGTGCAGCGGCAATCCCGGCCATCACGATCAGGCACGCAGGGTGGGAAAAGCTTTCCCGAATCTCCCCCAACGAGGCGAAGGCGCTTTTGCCGCTGGTGGCACGCTCAGGCGGCCACGCTGCCACCGCGCGATGCTGTCCGATTGCCGAGACGAGTACGCAGGTGACCATCAGTCCTGCGCCGAACAGCCCGTAATTGCGGTAGCCCTCTCGCGCCAGCATAGCATCGGGCAGGAACACGCCATAGGCAAGCAGCAGCATCAGCAGCCCGCCGCCCCACGAGAACAGGAAGCGGAAGCGCGTAAGGCGCGTGCGCTCGTCGTAGTCCCGGCTGATCTCCGCCACCAGCGCTGCCGAAGGCACTTCGCACATGGCAACCAGAGCCCGGACCATGATTGCCGAGAGCAGCAGCATCAAGAAGCTCGGCTCGCCAATTGGTGACCACAGGAAGATCCATGCGAACCCGAGGGGGATCGGGGCGATGTAGAGAAACGGAAGGCGACGCCCCCAGACCGTGCGCGTGCGGTCACTGAAATGCCCGACGATCGGGTCGATCAACCCGTCGAAGACCAGCGCTATCAGCAGGGCAAGGCTGACCAGCCGCGCATCCATGCCGAGCACCTGATTGTAGAACAGCAAGAGGAACGTGGCGAAGCCGTTGTCCTTAACGCCATAGGCGACACTGCCCAACCCGTTCGCCAAGGCGAGCCGGGTCGGCACGCGGCCTTCGATCGGGATCATGCAGCCTTTCCGCTGTCGACCATCTGCTGCAGCGCGTCGAACAGGCCGGGCATGTTCGGGTCCCAGCTATGACGCGGCCCGATGGTGATTCCGCCGTCGACAATCAGCGATGTGCCTGTGACAAAGCCCGCCGCCTCACTGGCAAGGAACAGCACGGCCTGCGCGATGTCGTCAGGCTGCCCGCCGCGCGCCACCGGCTGCGCCTGCTGCGACATTGCGGCAATCGCGCCCTTGGCCTGCGCCTCCATTTCGGCCGGCATCTCCAGCGAAGCGGTGAAGATATTGGTGTTGATGAAGCCCGGCTGGACTGCGTTCACCCTGATCTGGTGCTTGGCGAGGTCGGCGGCGGCAACCTTCGTCAGGTGCAGGACGCCAGCCTTGGCAACTGCATAGGCGGTGGGCGAATAGCCCGGGCCGACTGCGGCCACGCTGGACGTGTTGACGAACGACGCGCCCTTGCGTCCGATCATGTGTGGTACGGCGTATCGGATGCCGAACGCGACGGAGCGAAGCAGCAGGTCCATCGTCCGGTCCCAGCCTTCGGGCTCGATCTCGTCGATCGGGGCGCGGTCTCCGCCAGCGCCGGCATTGTTGAAGACCGAGTCGATCCCGCCGGTTTCTGCCGCAGCGCGGTCCATCAGGGCCTTGATGTCCTCGCAACGCGTGACGTCGCAGCGTGCGGTAACGACTTTGCCATTGGATGCGCTCGCCGTCGCCAGGAGGCCGGCCTCGTCGATGTCCGCCGCGTAGACTGTCGCCCCCTCGGCCGCGAAGGCGATGGTGGTCGCCCGTCCGATTCCCGAAGCTGCGCCGGTCACGACGACCGTCTTGCCGTTGAATCGCATCCCTCTCTCCAGCGTTTTTATGTCGTTTTACGTTTACGTCAGCTTAGGCGCGAAAGACCGTCCGTCAATGGCGATGGGGTTTACGCTACGGCATGCACGATTTGCCCCAAAGCGCAGGAAAGGTGCCGCAAATCCACGCTTGCCAGACCATCGCGACTCGCCTTAACCTTCCGATTAAGAGAGGAGCATAACCATGTCAGACCTTGATGCTTTCCGCGCGGAAATCCGCGCATGGCTTGAAGAGAACTGCCCTGCCGAAATGCGTGAACCCGTCCGTGACGAGGGCGACGTCTGCTGGGGCGGACGCAACTTCAAGTTCAAGAACGAAGCGCAGAAGACCTGGATGGAGCGCTGCGCAGCCAAGGGTTACACCGTGCCCGACTGGCCCAAGCCCTATGGCGGCGCAGGCATGTCTCCTGCCGAGGCCAAGATCTGGCGCGAGGAACTGGCTCGGATCGGCGCTCGCCCGCCGCTTTCCAGCTTCGGCATCTGGATGCTCGGCCCCGCGCTGCTGAAGTTCGGCACGGAAGAGCAGAAGGTTCACTATCTCAACCAGATCGCTCGCGGCGAAATCCGCTGGTGCCAAGGCTACTCCGAACCCGGCTCTGGCTCGGACCTCGTTAGCTTGCAGACTTTCGGCGAGGACAAGGGCGATCACTGGGTCGTCAACGGCCAGAAGATCTGGACCTCCTACGCCGACAAGGCCGACTGGATCTTCTGCCTTGTCCGGACCGACAAGACCAACAAGTACCAGGGCATCAGCTTCCTGCTGTTCGACATGACCACCCCCGGCGTGACGACCAAACCGATCAAGCTGATCAGCGGCAATTCGCCGTTCTGCGAAACCTTCTTCGACAATGTCGTTGTGCCCAAGAACCAGATTGTCGGTGAGTTGAACCGTGGCTGGGATGTCGCAAAGTACCTTCTGGGGCATGAGCGCGAGATGATCTCGGGCGCCGGCGGCGGTGACCGCCTCAACGCGATCGGCGCAGTCGTTGCCCGCAACGGTCTCGAAGACCCGATCCTGCGCGCAGACCTCGCCATGTTCGACGTCGATGCGCTGGCCTATGCCTGCATGGGCGAGAAATTCCTCGACGAGGCCAAGGTCGGCCGCGCCCATCCGGCGCAGCCCAACATGATGAAGTATGCCGGCACGGAACTGAACAAGCGTCGCCACGAACTGCTGATGTCGGCAGGCGGTGCAACCGCGCTTGAATGGGAGAGCGAGCGTACCAACGGCGGTTCGCCGTCGCGCTCGTGGCTGCGCACTAAGGCCAACTCGATCGAGGGCGGCACCAGCGAAGTCATGCTCAACGTCGTCGCCAAACGCATCCTCGAACTGCCGGGAGCCTGATCGATGCCCCTTTACCACACCGAAGATCAGGCCATGCTGGCCGAGAGCGTCACCGGCTTCATGGCTGATGAAGGCGGTATCAAGAAGCAGCTGCGCCACTATCGCGACATGAATTGTCAGGATGGCTTCGGCCACGCCCTCTGGAAGCAGTTTGCCGAAATGGGCCTCACCGGCATGCTTGCCACTGAGGCGGATGGCGGCCTTGCCATGGGCCACGTCGAGGCGGGCATCGTCCTGCGCGAAATCGGTCGCAACCTTACGCCATCGCCGTTCCTGACCACCTCGGTCATGGGCGTGACCGCGCTTTCGGGGGGCTCTGACGAACTGCGCGGCCGCTGGCTCCCCGGCGTGATCGCAGGTGACAGCGTGCTTGCTGTGGCGGTCGATGAAGGCCCCAAGCACCGCCCCGAGCGCATTGCCTGCAAGGCGGAGAAGGCCGGCAATGGGTTCCGCTTGCAGGGCCGCAAGGCGTTCGTGGTGCAGGGCGCCTCGGCTGACGCAATCATCGTCGCTGCGCGCACCTCGGGCAGCGATACCGACAACGACGGCATCACGCTGTTCGCGGTGCCGAAGGATGCCGCAGGCGTGACTCACGAGAACCTGCGTCTGGTCGACAGTGCGATGGCCAGCAACGTCACCTTCGACAATGTCGAGCTCGACGGCGATTGCGTGATCGGCGAAGTCGATGGTGGACGCGAATTGCTGAACAAGGTCATCCGCGCTGGCCGCATCGGCGCCGCTGCCGAATTGACCGGCGTAGGGCAGGGCGCGTTCGACATCACCACCGCCTACCTCAAGACGCGCAAGCAGTTCGGCCAGCTGATCGGTGAGTTCCAGGCGCTGCATCACCGCGCCGCGCACCTCTATTCCGAACTGGAGATCGCCGAAGCCGCTGTGATCAAGGCGCAGCAATTGCTCGACGGCAATTCGGAAAAGGCCGACCTCATGGTTTCCGTCGCCAAGGCCAAGGCAGCCAAGGCCTGCAACCTTTCGGTGCGCGAAGGCGTGCAGATGCACGGCGGCGTTGGCATGACCGACGAGTATGACATCGGCCTTTACATGAAGCGCGACCGTTCGCTCGCCGAGTTCATGGGCGACCAGTACTACCATGCCGAACGCGTGGCCCAGCTCAGCGGCTATTGATCTGATGTAGTGCATGATGCTTCGACAAGCTCAGCATGAGCGGAATCGGGTAGAATTCCAGATCCGCTCGTCCTGAGCCTGTCGAAGGACACAGGCAGAACGGCCCCCCGAACAGGCCGGAAGGGAACAATACATGGATTTCAGCAAGCTCTTCAGCCTTGAAGGCCGCGTTGCGGTCGTCACCGGCGGTTCGCGCGGGATTGGCGAGATGATCGCCGAAGGCTTCATCGCTGCCGGGTGCGAGCGCGTCTACATCACCGCCCGCAAGGCCGCGGTCGTCGAGGAAACCGCCGCCCGCCTCGGCGAGAAGTGCATCGCGCTTGCCGGCGACATTTCCAACCTCGCTGGCATCGAACAACTCGCCACCGATCTTGCTGGGCGCGAAAGCAAGCTCGACATTCTCGTCAACAACGCCGGCGCTGCTTGGGGCGCGGACTTTGAGGATTTTCCTGAAGTCGGCTGGGACAAGGTCATGGACTTGAACGTCAAGACCCCGTTCTTCCTTACCCAGAAGCTGCACGGACTGCTTAAGGCCGCCGCGAGCAAGGAACAGCCCGCCAAGGTGATCAATATCGCCTCGGTCGATGGCCTGCGCGTCAACCCTTGGGAAACCTACAGCTACCAGGCTTCAAAGTCCGCGCTGATCCATCTCACTCGCCGCATGGCTGCCCGCCTGATCAAGGACCAGATCGTCGCCAGCTGCATTTGTCCGGGCGCGTTTCCGTCCGAAATGAACAAGGCTGCGGCCAAGAATCCCGAAGCCTCTGCCAAGGGCATTCCCTCCAAACGGATCGGCACGATCGAAGACATGGCCGGCGGCGCAATCTTCCTCGCCAGCCGCGCGGGCGACTATGTCGTTGGTACGCCGCTGCCGATCGATGGCGGCATCGTCAACGGCTGGATCCCGGACAATGCAATCGATCCATCAGGTCACTGATCGGGCAAATCTCTTGGGTGTCCTCGTACATGCGGGGGCACCATTGCCAATTCAGCCGCGCATCAGCCCGCGCACAAAGTCGATCAGTCCGGTCTGACGCGTCCGCTTCATGCGCTCGGCGGCCAGGATCTCGCGGACCTTGTCAAAGCAGCCTTCGACATCGTCGTTGATCACCACGTAATCGTAACCGTCCCAGTGGCTGATCTCGGCTTGGGCCCGGTCCATGCGAGCCGCAATCACTTCGGCCGTGTCCGTGCCGCGACCGGTAAGCCGGCGGCGCAGTTCTTCAAGGCTGGGCGGCAGGATGAACACGCGCACAACGTCGGCCTGCGCCTTCTGGTAGAGCTGCTGGGTGCCTTGCCAATCGATATCGAACAGCACGTCGCCACCGGCTTTTAGCCGGTCACGAATGTGGGCCTTGGGCGTGCCGTAGCAATTGCCGAAGACCACCGCCCATTCGTAGAACTCGTTGTCCTCGACCATCCGGTCGAATTCGGCCTTGTCGACGAAGTAGTAGTCCTTGCCCTCGACTTCCCCGGGACGCATCGGCCGCGTGGTGACCGAGACGGACGCAGCGATCTCGTTGTCCTCGGCCAGAAGCTTGCGCGCGATCGTCGTCTTTCCAGCGCCGGAGGGCGAGGACAGGATGAGCATGAGGCCCCGGCGGTGCAGGGTGTCGTCGTCTTGGGACTCGTGAACCATGTGCGCTAGTGGCGCATCGCTTCCCGCGTGGTCAAGTGGGGATGGTTCCGCTCAGTTCTTCTTGCCGCGCTCGGCCTGTTCCTCGATTGCAGCTTCGCCGGCTGCCTCGGCGGTTCTGCTACGACGGCGATCATAGAGAGTCTTCGCCAGCAGACCACCGCCAACAACGATGGCGCCGGGCACCGAGCGGGTTGCAACGCGGGCAATGGCGGTGCCGACCAGGGTCTGCATCATCGTGCGTCCCTGAATAACGCGGCCCGCTTTTTTCGAACCCATCTTCGTTCCGATCAGGCCCTTCTCAACGCCACGGCGCAGTAGCGAACCACCAGCACGCAAGGCGATATCGGCCAGGATCAGGTTGGTCATCGGATTTGGGCTAGGGGCAGGCACCTTGTCGGCGGCGTCCTTTGCCGCATTCGCCAGCTTCTTGCCCTTCTTCGCCATGCCCTTGCCTTTTGTCAGCGGGGCAGAGCCCCCTACTTCTTCTTGCCGAAATCCACCGTGACGACGTTCGATCCGTCCTCGGTCCGCTCAACGGCAGGCGTGTCGGCTTGTTCCGGCGAATCGTTTTCGGCGGGTTCGACCGGCTCCGCCTCGTCATCGACAACTGCCTGGAACTGCAGGCCGAAATCGACTGCCGGATCAACGAACGCGGTGATCGCCGAGAATGGGATCACAAGATTCGAAGGAATCTGGTTGAACGAAAGGCCAACGCTGAATTGGTCTGCTTCGACCTTGAGGTCCCAGAACTTGTTCTGCAGCACGATCGTCATCTCGTCCGGGAAGCGTTCGCGCAGGCGCTGCGGTATGTCCACGCCGGGAGCGCCGGTCTTGAAGGTGATGTAGAAGTGATGGGTGCCCGGCAGCATCCCGCCGCCAGCAGCCACTTCGCCCAGCACGCGCCCGACCACGGCGCGCAGCGCCTCCTGCACGATTTCGTCGTAGGGGATCAGGCTGTCAGGTGCATCGCTCATGGCGCCACAACTGACCTCCCCGGCCGTTCGGGTCAAGTGGGGACGGACATTGATTCTAAACCGGAGCGGCGTATAGGCGCTTTCCCATGCGCACCGGATCGATCACGCGAAAGACCGAGGAAACCGACATTGCCGTGTCGGTGAACCTCGATGGCACCGGCACCTACAAGGTGGAAACGGGCATTGGCTTCCTCGATCACATGATCGAGCAGTTCAGCCGCCACTCGCTGATCGACATAGAATGCCGCGTGAAGGGCGATCTCCACGTCGACCAGCACCACACCACCGAGGACAGTGCCATTGCTCTTGGTCAGGCCATCTCGCAGGCCTTGGGCGACAAGAAGGGCATCACCCGGTACGGCCACACCTATTCGCCCATGGATGAGGCGCTGAGCCGCGTCGCGCTCGACATTTCGGGCCGTCCCGTGCTGATCTGGAAGGCCGCCTTCACACAACCTCGCTTGGGCGAGATGGATACCGAGCTGTTCGAGCACTGGTTCCAGTCGATCAGCCAGGCCGCCGGCATCACGCTGCACATCGAAAGTCTCTACGGCTCGAACAACCACCACATCATCGAAGGCATCTACAAGGGCTTTGCCCGTGCCATGCGTCAGGCGATCACCATTGATCCGCGCAAGGCCGATGCTGTCCCTTCGACCAAGGGCATTCTCGGTGGCTGATACACTCGCGCTGGTTGATTATGGCGCGGGCAATCTGCGCTCGGTTGCCAACGCCTTGAAAGCAGCCGGTGCCGAAGGCGTCGTCGTAACGGCAGATCCCAGCGTCGTCCGCGCTGCGGACCGCATCGTGCTTCCCGGCGTCGGTGCTTTCCGTGCCTGTATCTCGGCACTGTCTGCCGTGCCCGGCCTTGTCGAGGCGATGGAAGAGCGCGTCCTTGTCGGCGGCGCTCCTTTCCTCGGCATCTGCGTCGGCATGCAGCTTCTCGCCGATCGCGGCATCGAGTTCGGCACGACCGACGGCCTTGGCTGGATCGGCGGCGAAGTCCGCGTGATCGAGCCGGCCGACCCGTCGATCAAGGTGCCGCACATGGGCTGGAACGACGTCGCTCCGATGCCGCATCAGGGCGGTGCCGAACTGCTCGAGCCGGGCGAGGCCTATTTCCTCCACTCCTACCACTTCGTGCCCGAAGAAGGCTCGCACATTGCAGCGATGAGCGATCACGGCGGCGGCATCGTTGCTGCCGTTGCGCGCGACAATATCCTCGGCGTGCAGTTCCACCCGGAAAAGAGCCAGTCCTACGGCCTTTCGCTGCTCGCCCGCTTCCTTGAATGGAAGCCCTGACCGGTTAGCCTGAGGGAACTGTAACGCGCGCCCGGGCCTTTCCTTCCTTTGAAGGAGGCTCTGCCGCATGACCACGTTTCCGTTCGATCGTCTGGTGTTCACGCCGTTCATGGTGGACCTCGCGCAATCCCCCTTGCGCGGTCACTTCGATGCCGAGACGTATGTACTGGGAGCCTTCAACCCCGGGATGACGGTGCTGCCGAACGGCAACCTGCTGTTCATGGTCCGCGTCGCCGAAGCGCTGCGCCAACCGATCCGCGATGGCAAGGTCCACGCCATTCGCTGGCACGAGGGCAGCTATGTTCTCGATGGCTGGCCGCTGGAGCTTGCCGACACTTCCGATCCCCGCAAGTTTCTGCTCCATGGCGGCGGCTGGAAGATCATGGCGCTGACCTCGCTGTCGTGGCTTCTCCCGGTCGAAATGTCACCCGATGGCCTCGACGTCGTCGCCACCCACTACGACAAGGCCATTGCGCCGCAAGGCTCCTATCAGTGTTACGGCATCGAGGACGCCCGCATTTCCCGCATGGGCGAGGGCGCCTATCTGATGACAACCTGCTCGGTCAGCCCGGAACGTCATTCGACCACGCTCTATTCCTCGGAGAACGGCCTCGACTGGCACTTCGAAGGCATCGTGCTCGATCACCAGAACAAGGACATGCTGATCTTCGAAGGTCTCGTCCATGGCGAATACTGGGCGCAGACGCGGCCTTTGGGCGACCTCTACTTCGCCTATCCCCCCGGCAGCGAGTGGCGCTCCGGCCCCTCGATCAACCTCGCCACCTCGCCCGACGCCCTCCACTGGAAGCCGCGCATCGAACCCGGCATCCGCCCTCATGCCGGCACCGCCGCCACCGCGCGCATGGGCGGAGGCACGCCGCCGATCCTCACCGAGGTCGACGGCGAGCGCGGCTGGCTTACCCTGTGGCACGGCGTGGAGCCGAAGGAGATCGTCGGCATCTACCGCACCTATTGGAGCCTGCTGGATGCGGACGAGCCGTGGAAGACGATCGGAGGCAGTCACACCCCTCTTCTCGAACCCAATGCCGAACTGACCCGCCCCTTGGAAGACCTGCTCTACTTGCGCGACGTTGTGTTCACCACGGGCATCGCCGAGCTTGAGGATCGCTACGTCGTTGCCTCGGGCGAGGCCGATCTTGCTTGCCGGATCACGCATGTGCCCAAGGAAGCCTTCCGTTCCGCGTGATCGCCTGCTAGGCGCGCGCTCCATGATCGTCTTTCCCGCCATTGACCTGAAAGCTGGCCAGGTCGTTCGCCTCGCCGAAGGAGACATGGACCGCGCCACGGTCTACGGCGACAACCCCGCCCACCAGGCGAGCCTGTTTGCGCAGGCCGGATCGCAGTACCTCCACGTCGTCGACCTCGATGGCTCCTTCGCCGGTCGCGCCGAGAACCGCGAGGCAGTCGAAGGCATCCTCAAGTCGTTCACCGGCCACGTCCAGCTCGGCGGTGGCATTCGCACGCGCGAGGCAGTGTCGGGCTGGTTCGACC